>NZ_JARGEK010000435.1 GCF_029211165.1 Roseisolibacter sp. H3M3-2 | reverse complement strand
CAGGCGCGGCGGCGGCGGCGCGCGCGGGCGCCGCTCGCGGCGGCGGTCACGGGCCCTCGTCCGCCGGCTTGAGCGCGGCCGCCGCGGGGTCCGGGGCCCACGGCCGGCCCGGCTCGAACTCGCGCCAGAGCAGCGCCGACACCCGGCGCAGCAGCACGTACCCCTGGTTCCCCGGCGCGTAGGTGGTGTCGCGCTGGTTGCGCGTGATGACGGCGAACACGTAGTCCCCCGACGGCGCGTTGACGAGCACGACCTCGGAGCGCGAGCGGTCGACCGCCCCCTGCTTGGACGCCGCCTGCACCCACGGCGGGAGCTGCGACAGCGCCTCGCCGTTCCAGTAGATGCGCGTGAGGTAGCGGTACATCTCCTCGCTCGCCGCGCGGCTCACGGCGCGCCCGTCGCGGATCGCGGTGAGCAGGCGCGCCATCTCGCGCGGCGTGGTCTGCCCCCACCCCATGCGCGTGCGGTCGGCCTCGCGCCCGGGGACGCGCGAGTTGACGCGCGTGGAGTCGAAGCCGTGCGCGGCCAGCCAGGCGTTGACGGCCGCGCCGCCGACGAGCCCCTGCAGCCACAGCGACGCGGTGTTGTCGCTGGTCGTGATCATGTGCAGCGCGACCTTCTGCAGCGGCACGCGCGCCGAGTCGCGCAGCTTCGCGACCAGGTCGGCGCCGGGGTAGGCGAGCGAGTCGCGGTAGACGAGCGTCGCGTGCGGGTCGAGGCGGCCCGTGCGGAAGGCGTCGAAGACGCCGACGAGGATCGGCACCTTGATCAGGCTCGCCGTCGGGAAGGTCTCGTCGGCGCGCAGGGCGGCGGTGCGCCCGGTGCGCAGGTGGCGCACGTAGATCCCGACGTCGCCGTCGACCTCCCGCGCCAGCGCCGCGAGCCGCGCCTCGAGCGCGGCGTCGCGCACCTCGCCCGCCTCGGCGGGGGGCGCGGCGGGGGGCGGGGGCGTGCGGCAGGCGCCGGCGAGCAGGGCGGCGACGAGCAGGGTGCGTCGGGTCCTCGGCATCGGCGGAACGTGCGGGCGGCGAACCCGGCGCGCCACCGCCCTTGCCCACCCCCGCGCCGCCGGCGAGGTTCACCGCCACCCCACCGCCACCCCACCCCGGAGCGCTCGTTGTTCGTCGTGACCGTCGGCGGCGGCCCCGCCGGCCTGTACCTCGCCATCCTGCTGCGCCGCGCCGACCCGACCGGGCGCGTGGTCGTGCTGGAGCGCAACGGGCCCGACGACGCGTACGGGTGGGGCGTCGTGTTCTCCGAGCAGACGCTGGAGCAGCTGCACGCGGCCGACCCGGAGACGTACGCCGAGGTCGCGCGCCACTTCGTGCGCTGGGACGACATCGACGTGCACGTGCGCGGGCGCGTGGTCACGTCCGGGGGGCACGGCTTCGTGGGCGTGGCGCGGCGCACGCTGCTGCGCGTGCTCGGCGAGCGCGCCCGCGCGCTGGGCGCCGACGTGCGCCACCACACCGACGTCCCCGACGAGGCGGCGCTCCACGCGCTCGGGCTGGGGGGCGCGGACGTGGTGGTGGCGGCCGACGGCGTCAACAGCGCGCTGCGGCGCGGGCGCGCGGCGGCGTTCGCCCCCGACCTCGACGTGCGCCCCAACCGCTTCATGTGGTTCGGCACGCGCCGGCGCTTCGAGGCCTTCACCTTCCTGTTCGCCGAGACGGCGGCGGGCGTCTACCAGGCGCACGCGTACCGGTTCGACGGCGAGCGGTCGGCGTTCATCGTCGAGTGCGACGAGGCGTCGTGGCGCGCGGCCGGGTTCGACGCGATGGACGCCGACGCGACGATCGCGGCCTGCGAGGCGATGTTCGCGCCGTGGCTGGAGGGGCACCCGCTGGAGGTGAACCTGGCGCCGCACCAGCGCGCGCAGCCGTGGCAGCGGTTCACGCGCGTGGCGTGCGGGCGGTGGCACGACGGGAACCTCGTGCTGCTCGGCGACGCGGCGCACACGGCGCACTTCTCCATCGGGTCGGGCACCAAGCTGGCGATGGAGGACTCGATCGCGCTGGCGAGGCACCTCGGGAGCGTCGAGCGTCGAACGTCGAGCGTCGGGGACGCGCTGGCGGCGTACGAGGCGGAGCGGCGCGTGGAGGCGCTGCGGCTGCAGAACGCGGCGCGCAACTCGATGGAGTGGTTCGAGTCGGTGCGGCGCTACCTGGCGCTGCCGGCGGAGCAGTTCGCGTACTCGCTGCTGACGCGGAGCCAGCGGCTGGGGCACGAGAACCTGCGGGTGCGGGACGACGGGTACGTGCGGGGGGTGGAGCGCTGGTTCGCCGCGCAGCCTCCCTCGACGCTCGACGCTCGACGCTCCGGCGATCCGAGCGTCGAGCGTCGAGCGTCGAGCGTCGAGGAGGGCGATGCGCGCGTCCCCCCCATGTTCGTCCCGTTCTCCCTGCGCGGCATGACCCTGCCGAACCGCGTGGTCGTCGCCCCGATGGACATGTACTGCGCCGAGGACGGCACGCCGTCCGACTTCCACCTCGTGCACTACGGGGCGCGGTCGCTGGGGGGGGCGGGGCTGGTGTTCACCGAGATGACGTGCGTGACGCCCGACGGGCGGATCACGCCGGGGTGCACGGGGATGTACGCGCCCGAGCACGTCGCGGCGTGGCGGCGCGTGACCGACATGGTGCACCGCTGGTCGCCGGCGCGGATCTGCCTGCAGCTCGGGCACTCGGGGCCGAAGGGCGCGACGAAGCTGATGTGGGAGGGGAACGAGGAGCCGCTCGAGCACGGGTGGTGGGAGACGCTCGCCCCCACCGACGCGCCGTACGCCCCGGGGATGCGGGCGCCGCGGGCGATGACGCGCGCCGACATGGACGCGGTGCGCGACGCGTTCGTGCGGGCGGCGCGGATGGGCGCCGAGGCGGGGTTCGACATGCTGGAGCTGCACTGCGCGCACGGCTACCTGCTGTCGGCGTTCATCACGCCGCTCTCGAACGGGCGCGACGACGCCTACGGCGGCTGCCTGGAGAACCGGCTGCGCTTCCCGCTCGAGGTGTTCCGCGCGGTGCGCGCCGAGTGGCCCGCCGAGCGGCCGATGTCGGTGCGCGTCTCGGCGACCGACTGGGTGGAGGGGGGCGTGGACGGCCCCGAGGCGGTGCGGATCGCGCGCGCGTTCGCCGAGGCGGGGGTGGACGTGGTGCACGTCTCGGCCGGGCAGACGTCGCCGCAGGCGAAGCCGGTGTACGGGCGGCTGTTCCAGACGCCGCTGTCCGACCGCATCCGCAACGAGGCGGGGGTGCCGACGATCGCGGTCGGCAACGTCACCGAGTGGGACCAGGTGAACGCGATCCTCGCCGCGGGGCGCGCGGACCTCGTGGCGCTGGCGCGCCCGCACCTGGCCGACCCGCAGTGGACGCTGCACGCCGCGGCGGCGCAGGGGTACGGCGGGCAGTGGTGGCCGGTGCAGTACCTGTCGGGGCGGCGGCAGCTGGAGCGGGCGCGCGAGCGCGAGCTCGAGCTGCGCGGGACGGCGGCGATCTGATGTCTGCACCCGACGCGCCGGCGGGGCGGCACGCGGTGGTGACCGGCGCGTCGCGCGGGATCGGCGCGGCCGTCGCCGAGGCGCTCGCGCGCGACGGGTGGGCGGTGACGCTCATGGGGCGCGACGCGCGGACGCTGGCGCCGCGCGCGGCGGAGCTGGCGGCGCGGCAC
>NZ_JARGEK010000434.1 GCF_029211165.1 Roseisolibacter sp. H3M3-2 | reverse complement strand
CCCGCGGCGCCGGCGAAGGCGGCGGCCGACACGGTGCGCGCCAGCGCGGCGTCGGCGTCGCCGGCGGCCCCGGCGCCGCCCCCCGTCCCCGTCGAGCCGCCCGGGTTCGCCGACCGGGTGCGGATGCTGGTCGCGACGGCCTACGAATGGGTGCGCGTCAAGCTCGGCGGCGCCCCGGCACCGGTCCTCCCGCCGGCGGGGGCGCTCGCCCAGGGCGGCGACTCGGTCCCGCTGCCGACGCGCGGCGAGCTGGTGGGGGTCTGGTCGCACGGCGACCGGCGCTCCTCGCTCGGCGACTCGCTGACGCTCGAGCTGCGCGCCGACGGCGCCGCGCGGCTCGCGGAGCGGCGCTTCTCGCTCGACCGCGGCAACCAGTGGTCGCTCGCGCGCCCGCAGCGCGTCGGCTCGTGGGCGGTGCGCGGCTCGGACGGCACGCGCCCCGAGCTGTGCATCACCTGGCACCAGCCGGCGCCGCCTGTGAGCACGTGCGAACGGGTGCAGCGCGACTCGCTCCCCGGCGGCCGGATCCTCACGTACGGCGGGCGGCACTGGCGGGAGCAGCTGGCGCCGGCGCCCAAGCCCGAGCGGGCGGTCAGCCGCCGACGCAGAGCTCCCGGGTCGAGTAGCTGAGCAGCCAGGGGTGGTCGCGCATGCGGTCCACCCCGAGCAGCACCGCCGGCCGCCCGTCGAGCCCGAACGGCCGGAACACCGGGAGGTCGCTGAGGCGCACGTCGCCGGCGGCGAGCGGCGTTCCCGCCACGGCGAGCGTCACCCCCGTCGCCGCGTGGCGCGCGACCTTCTGCCCCTCGAGCCCCGACGCGCTCCCCGACGCGCGGACGCGCGGGTCGTTCTCGGCGCTCAGCCCCATCGCGCGCGCGGCCGGCCAGTTGAGGTAGGTGTTCGCGGCGCCGGTGTCCCAGATCCCCGGCACGATCGAGTCGCCCACCTGCACGTCGACGACGGCGAAGGCCGCCGGGGCGCGCCGCAGCGGGATGCAGCGCATCCCGGCCGCCCACGCGACCTCGGGACGGCGCGGCGGCGCCCCGTCCTCGGCGCGCGCGTGCAGGCGGAGGCGTCCGCCGGGGAGGTCGAACTCGACGTCGAAGCGGGCGAGCACGTCCTGCCCGAGCACGCCGTCGATCGGGCGGCTGGAGAGGGTGCCGAAGCGCGCCAGGTCCTGCACCACCGCGCGCACCGAGAAGGCGCGCCCGGCGACGACCAGCGAGTCGAGCGGCACCATGCGCATGGGCGCGCTGCCGGCGGCCCCGACCACGTTGGTGGCCACGCCGCCCGAGGCCGGGGCGTGCTTCGGCGCGACCACGCTCGCGCCCGCCGCCGCGTCGACCACGAAGCGCAGCGAGTCGCGCCCCGGGAGCGCGACGAGCACGACCGGGTAGGGCCCGTCCATGGCCATCGGCAGCTCGAGCACGGCGGCCGGGGCGCGGGGTGCCGGGGCGCCGGGTGCGGACGCGGGGCCGCCGGCGCCGCCGAGCAGGGTCAGCAGCGGCGCCGCGAGGGCGCGGAACAGGCTGGGCATGGGCATGGCCGATCTGTCACCCCCGAGAGACGGCGGAGTTGCAGCCGGGGCGTGCCGCACCTCACCGGAGCCTGACGAGCGACCCCCCGTCCGAGGTTTCCGCCCCGTGCGCCGCGGGATATTGTAGGGCCGAAGTCCCACTCCCCACGAGAGAGGAACCCCGATGCGCATCACCCCCCGCCCCGCCCTGGCGCTGGCGGCGCTCCTGGTCGCCGCCCCCGCCCTCGCCCAGGACGCGTCCCGCGCCGTCGCCGGCGGCGGCGTCTCCGTCGCCGGCTGGACCGGCCGCGTCGACGCCAACGAGGCGAAGGCCGGCCAGACGCTGCAGAACGCCAAGTTCGAGAAGATGGGCGACGGCATGCACGTGACGACCGGCCCGGCCGCCACGTACTGGAACCCGGCCAACACCGCCAGCGGCGACTACACGGTGAAGGCGACGTTCCGCGAGCCGAAGTACATGGCGCACAACAACCACCCGCATCCGTACGGCATCGTGATCGGGGGGAACGACCTCGGGACCGACAAGGAGTCGTACCTGTACTGCGCCGCCTACGGCAACGGGAACTTCATCGTGCGCGGCTTCGGGCCCGAGCCGTTCCAGGTGAACGGCCGCCGCGGCGAGACCAACGCCGCCGTGAAGAAGGCCGCCGCCGCCGGCGAGACCGTCACGCAGGAGATCGCGATGTCGGTGAAGGGCGACAAGGTCGAGTGCGCGATCAACGGCACCGTCGTCGGCAGCTACCCGAAGGCCGACCTCGTGGCCGCCGGGAAGCTCAAGTCGACCGACGGCGTCTACGGCATCCGCTTCGGCCACAACACCGAGGCGCACGTCTCGGGGCTGACGGTCACCAAGCCGTAGGCGGCCCGCGCGAGCGCGGCGACGGGGGGCGGCGGCGAGATTCCTCGCCGCCGCCCCTCAGCGCAGGTAGGGCGGGACGTTCCGCGCCACGCGCCACAGCTCCGCGTCGGTGAGCGGCACCTGGTCGCGGAACGCGGCCCACGCGACCGGCGCGGTCTGGTGGCCGATCAGCCCCCCGTCGGAGCCGTACAGGACGCGATCGAGCCCGATGGTGCGCATGTGGCGCGCCGCCGCGGCGAGCAGCGCCGGCGCGCGCGGGCCGGCGTGCTGCATCATCAGGCCGACCTCGGCGACGTCGAACCAGAGGCGCCGCGCCGCGGGGTCCCCGGCCGCCACCGCCGCCGCGAAGGCGGCCAGCGCGCCCTCCGAGTACCCGCCGCCGCCCCACAGGTGCGCCACCTGCACCGGCACGTCGGGCGCGGCGCCGACCACGCGGTCGAGGAAGGTGCGCACGTGAGCGGCGGCGTCGGCGCCCCGGTTGTTGCCGACGTGCACGACGAGCGGCAGCGCGCGCGCGTTCGCAGCCGCCGCCACCGCCCGCACGCGCTCCACGTGCGCGGGGACGCCGAGGTCGACGCGCGACTCGTCGAGGTGCAGCTTGAGCCCGCGGAAGGCGCGGGCGTCGGCGCAGCGCGCGACCTCCGCCTCCGCGAACGGCTCCAGCGGGTTCACGGCGCAGAACGCGACCAGGCGGTCGGGGAAGCGCGCCGCCTGCGCCGCCGTCCAGTCGTTCTCGGCGCGCACGCGCGCGCGGCGCCGCTCGGGCGTGTCGGCCGCGCCCTGCAGGTCCATCGCGCCGCCGAACGCGAACGCGCCCGAGAGCACCACCGCGCGCCGGATGCGCGCCGAATCGAGCATCGCGACCAGCTGCGCCGCGTCGATGGTGGGCTGCGCCGGAACGCGGCGCGGCACCGGCGATTCCGCGACGATGCGCCACGCCCCGTCGGGACCGCGCGCGAGCGTGAGGTCGAACCAGCCGCCCGGCGGCGCGTCCGGCGGCGCACCGACCGCGCGCAGGTGCCCCGCCACGTGCGCCACCCGCGCGTCCGCCGTCACGCGCACCGGCTCCAGTCGGTAGGCGCGCGCGAAGCGCCGCCCGTCGGCGAGGTACGCCGCGATCGTCGCGGGGCCGCGCGCCCACCCCGAGCCCGGGTTCCCCGCCAGCTGCACGACCGCGTCGGGCGCGTAGAGCGCGGCGAGCGCGCGCGGGTCGTTCCACGCCGCCTCGCGCCGGCGCAGCAACGCGGCGACGTCGGCCGGCGCCGCGACCGGCGG
>NZ_JARGEK010000433.1 GCF_029211165.1 Roseisolibacter sp. H3M3-2 | reverse complement strand
CGACCCGCCCCTCGGCGGCGTGCGGGTCCGCGAGGTCGGCGACGTCGAGCCCCACGCGCGCGAGCGCGCGCCGCACGTGCGGCTCGACGACGGTGGTCGACCTGCGCGGCACCGCGAGCGGCAGCGGGACGCCGAGCGCCGCGGCGACCGCCGAGACCTGGGCGAAGTAGGCGTACTCTCCCGGCCCGGCGACGTAGGCCGCGGTCGGCAGGATCGTGCGCTCGATGACGGGACGCAGCAGCACGTTGGGCCCGAGCGAGCCGCGCGCGAGCTTCGCCACCATCGCGCGCCCCTCGGCGACGCCGACGCGCGCCTTGCGGCCCTCCGCGTCGTACGCGAACACCAGCGATCGGCCGGCGACGTCGGCGACCTGCGGCGCGTGGCCGGCCGCCGCCATCGCGTCGGCGCGCTCGCGCAGCGCCTCCTCGACCGCGCCCGCCTGCAGCAGCGCGCGCCGCATCAGGTTGAAGCCCGCCTCGCGCACCGCGCCGTGCGACGCGTCGAGCACCGCGATGCCGAGCGGCTCGAGCAGCGCGCGCATCAGCCCCACGTAGGCGTCGCCGACGGTGGCGCCCGCGCGGTAGCTGGCGCGCGCGGCGTCGAGCGCCGGCGCGTAGGACGCGGAGCCGCACGCGCGCGCGAGCTGGTCGAGCAGCGCCGGCACCTCGTCGCCCATCGGGACCGCGCTCATCGGCGTCCCCTCGACGGGCGCGCCGTCCAGCCGCAGCGCGCGCGACTCGCCGTCGAGGGCGACCACGGTGCCGCGCGCCTCCTCGTAGTCGGCGTCGTCGGTGGCGGCCCAGAACACCGGCGCCACCGGGATCCCGGTCCGCGCCTCGAGTGCGTCGGCGAGCGCGCGCGCCGAGATCGCCTTGCTCAGCGTGTAGAGCGGCCCGCCGAAGAGCCCCGGCTGCTGCCCCGTGGTGACGACGATGCCGGCGCCGCCGGCGCTGCGCTCGAGGCGCGCCGCGGCCTCGCCGCGCGCGTCGAACGCGGGGCGCAGCAGCTCCAGCCACGCGCCGGCCGCGAACTGCCGTCGGATGGCGTCGACGTGCAGCGACCACTCCGCGGCGTCGACCGGGCGCGGCGGGTACCAGTGCGCGTCGAGCGTGCCGCCGCGCGCCGCGCGGGCGAGCGCGGAGCCGCCGAGCGGCTCGGTGCGGACCTCCAGCTCGACCGCCGGCGCGTCGGCGGGCGCGTCGATCGGGGCGGCGGGCGCCGCGGCCGCCACGCGGGCGCCGCTCACGGGGTCCTCCGACGGCTCCCCATCGGGGCGCGCGGACATCGCGTCATCGACACCTCGCGGCGGTGGCCGCGGCTCGCTGGGGGTTCACTTGTGGTACGGCTCGCCGCGGGCGATGGTGCCGGCGCGGTAGAGCTGCTCGGCGAGGACGAGCCGCGCCATCTCGTGCGGCAGCGTCCACGGCGCGACGGCGAGGCGCACGCCGGCGCGGTCGCGCACCGCGGGCGCGAGGCCGTAGGCGCCGCCGATGGCGAAGGTCACGTCGCGCGCCTCGTCGCGCTGGCGGCGCAGCCAGTCGGCGAACCGCGCCGACGTCCACGCCTCGCCGCGCTCGTCGCACGCGACCAGGACGCCGCCGGGCGCGGCCCGCTCCAGGAGCCGCGCCCCCTCCCGCTCGCGCACCTGGTCGGCGGCGAGGGCGCGCGCCGGCTCCTCGCGCACCTCGTGCACCGCGAGCGGCCAGTAGCGGCCGGCGCGCGCCTCGTAGTCGGCGATCGCGGGCGCGAGGTCCCCGCGGGGGCGCCCGACGGCGGCGAGCACGATCCGCATGGCGCCGGGCGCACCGTCAGGCGTAGATGCCGCGCAGCTTGTGGACGGTGGCGACGCGGCTGATCGACAGCATGTAGGCCGCCGTGCGCATGTTCACGCGGTGCTGCCGCGACAGGGCGAGCACGTCGTGGAAGCTGCGCGTCATGATGTCGCGCAGGCGCTCGTTCACCACGTCCTCGGACCAGAAGTAGCCGCCGCGGTCCTGCACCCACTCGAAGTACGACACCGTCACGCCGCCCGCGTTGGCGAGGATGTCGGGGATGACGAAGATCCCCTTCTCCTCGAGGATCGCGTCGGCGCCCGCGCTGGTCGGGCCGTTCGCGCCCTCGGCGATGATGCGGGCCTTGATGCGCTGCGCGTTCTTGCTCGTGATCACGTTCTCCAGCGCGGCGGGCACCAGCACGTCGACGTCGAGCTCCAGCAGCGCCTCGTTGGTCAGCGCGTCGCCGCCGGTGAACCCCTCGAGCGTCTTGTGGCGCTGCACGTGGGCGATCGCCGCGTCGACGTCGAGGCCGGCCGGGTTGTGGTAGCCGCCCGTCCGGTCGCTGATCGCGACGATCTTGCACCCCTGCTGGCCGAGCAGCCGCGCCGCCACCGAGCCGACGTTGCCGAACCCCTGCACCGCGACCGTCGCGCCGGCCATCGGGCGCTGCAGGTGGCCCAGCGCCTCGCGCACCACGAACATCACGCCGCGCCCCGTCGCCTCGCGCCGGCCGAGCGAGCCGCCCATCTCGACCGGCTTGCCGGTGACGACGGCGGTGACCGTGTGGCGGACGTGCATGGAGTAGGTGTCCATGATCCACGCCATCACGCGCTCGTTCGTGTTGACGTCGGGCGCCGGGACGTCCGAGTCCGGGCCGAGCGTCGAGATGATGCCGGCGGTGTAGCGGCGCGTCAGCCGCTCGAGCTCCCCGACGCTCATGCCGAGCGGGTCGCACACCACGCCGCCCTTCGCGCCGCCGAACGGCAGGTTCACCACGGCGCACTTCCAGGTCATCCACGCCGCGAGCGCCGTCACCTCGTCGAGCGTCACCGCCATGTCGAAGCGGATGCCGCCCTTGGCGGGGCCGCGCGACGTGTTGTACAGGACGCGGTGGCCGGTGAAGACCTTCACCTCGCCGTTGTCCATCATCACCGGCACGCTGATCGTGATCTGCTTCTCCGGGTGCCGCAGGACCTGGTAGATGCCCGGGTCCAGGTCGAGCAGGGCGGCGGCCCGGTCGAAGCGCGACATCATCGCCTCGAACGGGTTCTCCTCGTTGAGGAAGCGATCCTTGTCCGGGAGGACGATCGTGGACGTCGGGAGGCGGAGGTCGGTGGCCATGGTGAGGAGGGTACGGCCGGGCGGGCCGGCCGGGTCACGATGCGGGAGGGTCAGCCGGGCGCGCGGGCGCCGGCGTCGCGCGCCGCGAGCAGCCGGTCGAGCGAGTCCGCCAGGACCCGCGCGCCGCGCTCGACGACCACGCGCTGGGAAACATACCACAGGGCGGGCGCCCCGCGAGGCCAGAGCGGTCCGAGCTTGACCGCGTCCTTGAGCGTGCAGACGACGCGGTCGGCGGCCGCCGCGCGGGCCGCCAGACGTTCGGCGTCGCCGGCGTCGAAGGCGTGGTGGTCGCCGTGCGCGGCCTCGTCGACCTCGGCCCCGGCCGCGCGCAGCTGCGCCGCGAAGGCGCGCGGGTCGCCGATCCCCGACACCGCGAGCACGCGCTCGCCCGCCAGCCCCGACACCGGCTCCGCGTCCGGCGCGCCCCAGCGGCGGAGGGCGTCGGGGCGCAGGTGCAGCAGGAGCCGCGGCACCCCGGGCGCGTGCGCGCCCAGCCGGTCGAGCCAGGCCTCCGCCTCCTCGCGCGGCACCGCCTTGCGCGTCACGGCCACCAGCGTCGCGCGGCGCAGCGCCG
>NZ_JARGEK010000432.1 GCF_029211165.1 Roseisolibacter sp. H3M3-2 | reverse complement strand
GGGGCCAGCGAGACGCCGGCGGCCAGCGCGCGCCCGCCGGCCAGCTCCGCGCGGCGGGCCACCAGTTCGCGCGCGGTCGCGTCGAGCGCGGGGGCGAGGGCGTCCGCGGCGGCGGCCACCACCGAGTCGGCGTCGCCGTCGGCGAGCGCGGCCAGCGCGTCGGAGGTCAGCGGGCCTGCCTCGGCGCCGAACGCGTCGGCCAGCGCCGCCGCGCGCGCCGCGCGGGTCTCGACGAGCACGTTCTCCAGCTCGAACAGCGCCGCCTGCAGCGTGAGCAGCATGCGGCCAATGTACTGCGGGGGCGGACGCACGACGGGCCGGCCCCCGGAGGAGCCGGCCCGTCGCGACCGCGGGGCGGAACGCCCTTACTGGTTGTTGAGCTCGATCAGCACGCGGCGGTTCGTCGCGCGCCCCTCGGGGTTCTCGTTCGACGCCACCGGGTTCCCCTCGCCCGCCGCGCGCGGCGTCAGGCGGTCGGCCCCGATGCCCTTGCCCGCGAGGTACGCGCGGACGGCCTCGGCGCGGCGCTCGGACAGGCGGTTGTTGTAGCTCTCGCCGCCGATCGCGTCGGTGTTGCCGGTGAGGATCAGGCGCAGGCGCTGCGCCTCGGGGCGCTGCATCGACGCCGCGATGTCGTCGAGGATGCGGCGCGCGTCGCTCGAGATCTCGGCGCGGTCGAAGTCGAAGTTCACGACGCCGATGACGACCGTCGCGCTGCTGGCCGTCCCCGTGCCCGTGCCGGTGGCGGCGTTCGCGCCCGGCTGCGTCGCCGCGGCGATGCGGTCGCGGTAGACGGTGTCGACCTGCGTCACGCGGACCGTGTCGGTGCGCGTCACGTTCTGCGTGATGACCGACGTCGTCGGCTGGTTGCGGAACAGGACGCCGAGGCCGAGGCGGATGCTCGGCTCGAAGCGCGGCGTGCGGTCGCCGGTGTCGATCGTGTTGGCCTCGTCGCGCGGCTCCTGGTCGTCGATCACGTACAGCCCGCCGACGTCGCCGCGGAGCGTGACGCGCTGCGTCAGGAAGAAGCGCAGGCCGATGAGCCCCGTCGGGCCGTGGCCGCGCGGGCCGACGCCCGCCTGGCGGAGGCGGCCGAAGCCGTCGTAGCCGTAGCCGACGCCGAGGTGCAGGCTGGTGCGCCCGCGCTGCGGCGTGTTGTAGAGCAGGCGCGCGTCCCACAGCGTATGCGAGACGTCGTCGAGGTCCGTGCGGTTCGGCAGGAGCGGGACGGTCGGCTTGGTGACGCCGAACGAGACCTCGCCCTCGAGGGCGAGGTTGTTGAGCAGGTAGTACGCGAGGCGGCCGCCGCCCGCGAACACGTTCTCGACCTGCGTGTCCGACTCCGGGAAGATCGTGTAGCGGCCGACGGCGCCGATCTCGATGGCGCGCTGGCGGATCCCGGTGGGGAGCTGGGCCCCGGCGAGTGCCGGGGCGACGAGCGCCGCGAGCGCGGCAGCGGAGACGACGAAACGACGCGTCATGGGGAGGCGGCGGGGGTGGAGGTGCGTGGGCGCCGGGCCCGACGAAGCTGCGGCGCCAATATAAGCCGACCTGGCCGATGTACAGCCCCGCTGTCGGTCACGGCCTCGGCGAACTCGGCAGATCGCGAATCTGATGCCACTTCGCCAGCGAATCCACTAAACGGATGAATCGCCTCGCGCGTACGCCGCATCCAGCAGTTCGACGGGGTGCACGACGCGCGTGCGACTCCCCGCGCGCGACAGCCCGGCCCCCAGCTGCATGAGGCACCCGGGGTTCCCGCTCGCCACCAGCGCGGCCCCGGTGTCGCGCACATGCTGCAGCTTCGGCGCCAGCACGGCGTCCGACGTCTCGGGCTCGATCAGGTTGTAGATGCCGGCGCTCCCGCAGCACTGGTCCGCCTCCGCCAGCGGCACCAGCTCGATCCCGCCGACGGCCTCCAGGACGCGGAGCGGCGGGTCGGCGACCCGCTGCGCGTGCAGCAGGTGGCAGGGGGCGTCGTAGGTGACGCGCACCGGCGCGCCGTCGCCCATCGCCGCGCCTGCGGCCGCGCGCGCCCCCACCGCCGCCAGCGCCTCGCTCACGTCGCTCGCCCGCGCCGCCTCGGCGCGCGCGCGCGCCGCCCGCGCCGTGTCGTCGGCCAGCAGCTGCCCGTACACCTTGAGCATCGCGCCGCAGCCGGCGGCGTCGCTGACGACCAGCGCGTCGGGCGCGCGCTCGAACGCCGCGACGTTGGCCCGCGCCAGCGCGCGCGCGGTCTCCAGGTCGCCGGCGTGCGCGTGCAGCGCCCCGCAGCACGCCTGCCCGGGCGCCCGGACCATCCGGTAGCCGTTGTGCCCGAGCGTGCGCCGCGCCGCGTCGTGCGTGTGCGCGAACAGCCCGCGCATCACGCACCCCTCCAGCAGCACGGCCTCCCCCCGCGCCCCGTCGCCGCGCGGGCGCCAGTGGGGCGCGCGCACCGCCGGCCGCGTGCTGTCCAGCATCGCCAGCGCGAACGCCGCGCGTCCGCCGAGCGCGCGCGCCAGCAGCCGCGGCAGCCCGGTGGCCCGGAACAGCCGCGCGCCGAGCAGGACGAGCGCGAGCAGCCGCTTCCGCGCGAACGTCCCCAGCACGACCCGCGCGACCAGCGGGCGCGGGCGCCCCTCGGCCAGCGTCGCCCGCGTCGCCTCCAGCAGCTGCCCGTACGGCACCCCCGACGGGCACGCGGTCTCGCAGGCGCGGCAGCCGAGGCAGCGGTCGATGTGGAGGTTGACGTCGGGGTCGTCGACGGGGAGCCCGCCCTCGAGCACCTCGCGCATGAGCTGGATGCGCCCGCGCGGCGAGTCGTTCTCGTCCTGCAGGTTCACGTACGTCGGGCACGCCTGCAGGCAGAACCCGCAGTGCACGCACGCGTCCAGCCCCGGGCGCGCCGCGGCGAGCGGGGTGCCGGGGAGGGCGCAGGGCGCGGCGGGTCGGTCGTCGAGCGTGGGGAGGAGCATGGGAGAGCCTACGGGTCCGTGCGGGAGCGGAGCGTCGATGCGGCGAGCGAGCATTCTTGCGGCGCGGCGCGAGCGTCGAGCGGCGAGCGTCGAGGGGAGTCCGCGCGTCGGGAGGGGCCCTCCCGCCGCGAGGAGGGCGCTCGACGCTCGACGCTCCACGCTCGACGCTCCCTTACATGATTCCCCGGTTCAGGATCCGCCCCGGATCGAACGCGTCGCGCACGCGGCGCGACAGCGGGTCGTCGGCGGCGGGGGGCGCCCAGGTCGGGCCGACGGTCGGCCAGAGCGCGGCCGGCAGCCGCTCGACGGCGCGGCGGGCCGGGGGCGCGTCGGGGGCGTCGGCGACGTCGGGGCGGGGCATCCCGAAGCCGTCGGCGCCGGGGAGGACGAAGCGCACCACGCCGCGCGACGGCGTCGCGTGCGCCAGCAGGCCGAACGCGCGCGCGGCCGGCGCGAACAGCTCGGCGCACAGGGCGGCCACGCGCGCCGGGCGCGACGACAGGCGCGCCACCACGCCCTCGGCGGGCTCGCACGCGCGCAGCCGCGCCCACAGGTCGGCCGGGGCGTCGGCGACGTCGCCCAGCTCGGCGAGCGGCGCGCGCAGCGCCGCCACCGCGTCGGCGTTGCCCGCGACGCGGGCCAGCAGCAGGGCGCGGTCGCCGAGCGCGAGGTGCGCGTCGGCCGGGCCGTTGACCAGCTCCAGCGCCCAGGCGGCGAGCGGCGCGCCGAGCAGGGT
>NZ_JARGEK010000431.1 GCF_029211165.1 Roseisolibacter sp. H3M3-2 | reverse complement strand
CGCTCGACACCACCGCCGCCCCGCTCCCCCCGTCGAACCGCCACACCCCCAGCGCGACCGACCCCGGCCCCGCGGGGGGCACCTCGGTCGAGCCGGCGACCGGCGTGGTGTCCGGCGGGGCGGTCGGGGCGGCGGGAGCGGGCGCGGTGGGCGTCGCCGGCGGCGTGACCGCGGTGTCGGGCGGCGCGGCCCCCGCGACGACGTGGAACTGCACCGGGAACGAGCTGCGCGTCCCGACCGCGACCACCGCCTGGAACGAGCCGGTGGCCGACGCCCGCACGCGCCCGGTGACCGAGTCGAGCCGCACGAGGCTGTCGCTCGTGGCGTACACGAGCCGGAAGCGCGGGCCCACGCCGACCAGCACGCGGCCGGTCGAGTCGCGCGCCAGCACCCCGAGGATCGCCGTCGCCCCCGCCGTCATCGTGGGCGGCTCGCCGTGCATCCCCGAGTCGACGACCAACTCCACCCGCGCCACGCGCGCCTGCAGCACCGCGACCGAGTCGGACGACAGGGCGCCGGTCCCGACGAGCGAGTCGCGCCCCGCGCCCTGCGGCGTGACGGCCGGCGCGCCGGGCGCGGGCGCGTCGTCGAGCGGGGTGAGCGGCGAGGAGCGGTCGCCACAACCGATCGCGGCGAGGACGAGCGCCGCGGCGAGGCGTCGAGCGGCGGGATGCTGCGTGACCATCGACGGCGCGGCGGGCGTTGCGGGCGGACGTGCGGCGGGGGCGCCGGGGACGTGCGCGTACGGCATCGGGGAGCAGGGGCCTGGCGGCCGCGGCTGCATCGATGCGGGCGCCCCCGGCGGGGGGCGTGGTCGCGAGAATATACGATCGCGCGTGGGCGTCCGTACCGCCGCCCCCCGCGGTTCGACGACGGCCGGTGAGTTCCGTCACCGGCCGCGCCCGCCGTCGGACGCGTTAGTGTTGTGGGCGGCAGCCGTCGTCGCCCACCCAACCCGCCACCCAGCGCATGCCCAGACTGCTCGGAGCGGCCGTACGCCGCGCCGGCGTGACGTTCGGCCTCGATCACGCGCTGCGCCGGCGCCGCCGCCACGAGCTGCTGGCCGTCTGCTACCACGGCATCCGGCGCGACGACGCGCCCGACCGCCACTGGCTGCTGCTCCCCGAGTCGGCGTTCGAGCGGCAGATCGCGTACCTCGCCGCGCACTACGACTGCCTGCCGGTCGACGAGGCGGTGGACCGCCTGCGCGCGGGAACGCTGACGCGCCCGACGGCGTGCGTGACGTTCGACGACGGCTACGCGAACAACCTGCACCTCGGGCTGCCGATCCTGCGGCGCCACGGCGTGCCGGCGACGATCTACCTCGCCACCGCGCTCGTGGGCACCGACCTCCCGATCTGGACGGTCGCCGTCGAGGACCTGTTCACGCGCACGACGCGCACGCACGTCGACCTGGCGCCGTTCGGGGGCGCGCGCGTCGCGCTCGGCGACCGCGGCGAACGGGTGGCGCACGCGCGCGCGGTGGTCGAGCGGCTGAAGGCGGTGCCGGCGACGGAACGCCGCGCGCGCGTCGCCGCGCTGGCGGCCGAGCTGGCGCCGGCCGGCGACGGTCGGGCGGACCCGCCGTTCGCGCTGCTCGACTGGGACCAGGTCGCCGAGCTCGCGGCGTCGGGGCTGGTGACGTTCGGCGGGCACACGGCGACGCACGAGATCGTCGGCCGCCTCGACGACGCGGCGCTCGACGCCGAGGTGGGCGAGTCGGTCCGCGCGGTCGCGCGCGCGGTGCCGCACGCCAGCTCGCGCACCTTCGCGTATCCCAACGGCCGCGCGGTGGACTTCGACGCGCGCGCCGAGGCGGTGCTGGCGCGGCACGGCTGCACGGCCGCGTTCAGCACGATCGACGGGCTGTGCGACCAGGACACGCCGCCCTTCGCGCTGCGGCGTCTGGTGGTCGGCGGCGCCGACGTCGACCCGCGCTGGTTCGCGATGCGCGCGGTCGGCGTCTGACGGCGCGCCCCCGACGCGCGCAGCGCGCTCAGCGCGCGCGGACGCGCCGGCGCAGCTCGCGGACGGTGCGGAAGTCGGGGAAGCGGTAGGTCTCGTGCGGCCCGGGCGGCTGGGGGCGCTCGACCGCGCGCCCGGCGGCCACCGACGCCACCACCTCGCGCAGCAGCGAGATGCCGAGGGGGCGCAGCCGGCGCTCCAGCAGCGCGCGCAGGTACGCCATCGGCTCCTCGCGCGGCGCGGGCTCCAGCGGGAGGATGCTCTGCGCGAGGATCGGCCCGCCGTCCAGCTCCTGCGTCACGCGGTGGATCGTGACGCCCACCTGGCGCTCCCCGTTGTACAGCTCCCAGAAGCCGGGCGGCGCCCCGCGGTACTCGGGCAGCTTGCCGCAGTGCAGGTTCACGCTGCCGAACGTCGGGATCGCGAACGTCGCCGGCTTCAGGACGTTGGTGCCGTCGACCACGCCGAGGTGCGGCCGCATCGCGCGCAGCGCGTCGAGGCCGGCGGCGCTCACGAAGCTGTCGATCTCGACGACCGGGACGGCGCCGGGCCCGTCGGGCGCGCCGTCGTCGGCCCCGCGCGCGAGCAGCCCCGCGAGGCGGCGGAACGGCAGCCGCGCGAGCCCCGCCGGCCCGTGCCGGCGGTAGAAGACCTTGAGCCGCCGCACGAAGGTGCGCGGCCGCGGCAGCGGGGCGCGCAGCACGCCCACGACCTCCACCCCCTCGAGCCCGACCAGCGCCGCGGCGCTCTCCCGGCCGTGCGGGCCGCAGGTGAGGACGACGACGCGCAGCGGCTCGTCGAGCGGCGCGGTCGGCAGCGGCGGGAGTGCGGACACCGGGCTCGGGGCGTGGGACGGGGCGGGGCGCGTCACGCGTCGCGCAGCAGCCGGCGGCGCAGCCGCAGCCACTGCTCGCCGCCGAGCCGCTTCAGCACCTTCTTGGCGTTCCAGTACGCGGCCTGCCGCACCTGCGGCAGCCGCGCGTCGGCGGCGAACGCGCGCGCCTTCGCCGGCGGGTCGCCGCGCATGATCGAGAAGCGGCCGGCGAGCGCGCGGTCGCCGCGCCGCCGCACCGTCGCCGTGGGCTCGGAGGTGAAGAGCAGGCGGACGCCGGCGTCGAACGCGTGCGCGGCGACGCGGTCCGACAGGAACCCGCCGGGCACCGACGCGACGCGCACCGGCTGCGCGAGCACCTCCTCGAGCCGCGCGACGCTGTCGCGCCACTCGGCGGCGAGCCGCGCGTCGGGGAGCGCGGAGATGCGCGCCGGGTGCGAGCACGAGTGGCTGCCGATGACGTGGCCGCGCGCGTGCAGCTCGCGCAGCTGCGCCGCGTCCATGAAGCCGGCGGTGCCGATCCAGTCGGTCGTCACGAGGAAGCAGCCGCGCCACCCCGCCGCCTCCAGCACCGGCGCCGCGTGGTGGTAGCCGCCCACGCCGCCGTCGTCGAAGGTGAACACGACCGCCGGCGGCCCCTCGCCGGCCGCCACCGCCTCGAGCGGGACGGCGGGCGGCGACGCGACCGCCGCGACGGCGGCGACGTGCGCCGCGAAGGCGTCGCGCGGCAGCTTGTACACGTCGGCGTCGCCCCCCTGCGGCCCGCTCCCCGCGAAGCCCTCGGCGCCCACGACGTCGTGGTACAGCAGCGACAGGAGCCGCATCAGGCCCCGGCGCGCGCGCCCGCCTCCTCGACCGGCTGCGGGCGGCCGACGGGCGCCGCCGAGCTGGCGGCGCG
>NZ_JARGEK010000430.1 GCF_029211165.1 Roseisolibacter sp. H3M3-2 | reverse complement strand
TCGTCGCGCCGCGCCGCCGCGACGCGCGCCTGCGGGCTCGCGCTCCGGGCGCGCCGCAGCTCGTCGCTGAGCGTCCCGCCCGCCGGCGCCTGCGCCCCGCCGATGCGCGCGAGGCGCACGACGAGCAGGACGTCGAGCGCGAGCGCGGCCCGTCGGGGGAGGAAGAGGCGGTGCATCCGGGGGAACGTAGGACGCGACCGTGAATCGACGGTGAACGGGAGGGAGCGGCGAGCGGCGAGCGTCGAGCGCGCACCGCGCGAGCGACGTTTCCTTCACGCGTGGGACGCGTCGTCGCGGGACGGCCCGAGCGCCGGGCGCCGGGCGCCGAGGGGACGCATTGCGCTCGGCGCCCGGCGCCCGGCGCTCGGGTGGCGTTGCCTGGACGGGTCCCTCCCCACGATGCCGGCTGCCCGACGACGGACCCGCTCGACGCTCGACGCTCACCGCTCGACGCTCGCCGGAAACCTCACCCGCGCCAGCGTTCCCCGGCCGCCCGCGCCGTCGGCCAGCGTGAGCGCCGCCCCGTGGCGTTCCGCGATCCAGCGGGCGATCGGCAGGCCGAGCCCGCTGCCGTCGGGGGCGAGGCGGCGCGCCTGCTCGCCGCGGTGGAAGCGCTCCCAGACGCGGTCGCGCTCCGCGGGGGGAATGCCGATCCCGTCGTCCTCGACCTCGAGGACCGCGCGGCCGGCGTCGGTGCGGACGCGCACGTCGACGTGGCCGCCGGCGGGCGTGTAGCGGATGGCGTTGTCGACCAGGATGCCGACCAGCCGCTGGACGAGGGTGACGTCGAGCGCCGCCGGCGCCTCGTCGAGGGTCGAGCTGCCGAGGGCGACCCCGGCCGTGCGGGCGCGGGCCTGGAAGGAGCCCGTCGCGTCGGCGACGGCGTCGTCGAGGAAGCTCGGCGCGAGCACCGGCGGCGTCGGGTCGGCGTCGGCGCGGGCGAGCTGCATCAGCTCGTCGACCAGGCGCGAGGCGCGCGACAGGTCGGCGCCGATCTCCTCCAGCGCCCGGCGCTCGGGGGGTGCCGCCGCCCCGGCCGCGGCGTCGAGCAGCGCCAGGTCGACGCGGCTGCGCATGCGGGCCACCGGGGTGCGCAGCTCGTGCGCGGCGTCGCCGAGGAAGCGGCGCTGCTGGCGGAGCGCGGCGTCCAGCCGCTCGAGGAGGGCGTTCACCCGTGCGCCGAGCTGCCCCAGCTCGTCGCGGGCGTCGGCGATCGGGAGCCGGCCGAGCGCGCCCGAGCCGATGATCGCGTCGGTGGCCTGCGTCATGTCGCGCAGGGGGCGCAGCGTCCGCCCGGTGAGCCACCACCCGAAGCCGGCGGCGAGCAGCACCGCCACCGGGGCGGCCACCAGCAGCGCCGCGTCCATGCGGGCCAGCGAGCGGTCGAGGGGGACGAGGCTGGCCCGGACGCGCAGCCGCCACCCGGGCGACTTCGGCGAGAGGGGGACGACGACGTCGCGGGTGTGGGGGGCGCCGTCGCGCAGCTCGACCGGGCGGTAGCCGGGGACGACCGGGAGGATGGAGCCGTCGGGGCGCACGAAGTCGATCGCCCGCTCGGAGATGACCAGCTCGCGAGCCATGTGGCGGGTGGTCGCGTCGGTGCCGCCGTAGACCCCCTCCTCCAATCCATAGAAGCCGCGCACCGCGGCGACCGTCCCGTCGACCGATTCGTTGAAGGTGCGGTGCAGCTCGGCGCGCAGGACGGTGCGGAGCGCCAGCCCGGCGGCCAGCAGCCCCAGCAGGAGCATGGCGGCGTACCAGGCGGTGAGCCGGACGCGGATCGAGGCGCGCTGCGCCGTCCGGGTCATCCGAGCCGCCACCCGGCGCCGCGCACCGTGGCCAGGAGGGGCGCCTCCCCCTCGGCGTCGATCTTCCGGCGCAGCCGCCCGACGTAGACGTCGATGACGTTGCTGAGGGGGTCGAAGTTGTCGTCCCAGGCGTGGGTGCCGATCTGCTCCCGGGTGACGACGTGGCCGGGGTGGCGCATGAGGACCTCGAGGACCGCGAACTCCTTGGTGGTGAGGGCGATCGCGCGGCCGGCGCGGGAGGCGCGCCGGGTCCCCGTGTCGAGCGCCAGGTCCTCGACCCGCAGGGTGACCGGGAGGGCGTCGGCGGGGCGGCGGAGGAGGGCCCGGAGCCGCGCCACCAGCTCGGCGAGGGCGTACGGCTTCACCAGGTAGTCGTCGGCGCCGCCGTCGAGCCCCGCGACCCGGTCGGCCACCGCGTCGCGGGCCGTGGCCATGAGGATGCGCGCCCGGACCCCCCGCCCCCGCAGCTCGCGGCAGAGCGCCAGCCCGTCGACGTCGGGGAGCCGCAGGTCGAGGACGATGGCGTCGTAGTCGTTCACGGCCGCCAGGAAGCGCCCCGCCGCCCCGTGCGCCGCCTCGTCGACGGCGAACCCGGAGCGCCGGAGGTAGGCCGCCACCGAGGCCCGCAGCTCGGCGTCGTCCTCCACGACGAGGATCCGCATCCCCGGAAGCTACCGCAGGGGGGCGGCGGCGGGCGGCAACACTGGGCGGCAACCCTCCGTAGGTGAGCGGGTGACTGACCCGACGAGTATGGAAACCGACGCTCAGCTGGTCCGGCGCGCCGTGGACGGCGACGAGCGGGCGATGCGGCTCCTGTGGAGCCGGCACGCCGCGCACGTGGACGCCGTCGTGCGGCGGCTGGTCGGCGACCCCGATCAGGCCGCGGACGTGGCGCAGGAGGTCTGGATCCAGATCTTCCGCGCGCTCCCGACCTGGCGCGGCGACTCGCAGTTCGGCACCTGGGCCCACCGCATCGCGGTCAACCGCACCCTGAACGCCCTGCGCCGCGTGCGGCGGGTCGGGAAGCACGAGGCCTCGCTCGACGAGGCGCTCGACGCCGACGAGGGGCGCACGGTGGCGGGGGCGGGGGCCGTGCGGGCCGCGGTCGCCGCCTCGGCGGTGGAGCCGGAGGGGGAGCGCGCGCTGCTGGCCGCCTCGATCGCGGAGGCCACGCGGCAGCTCGCCCCCGGCGCCCGGCAGGTCTTCCTCCTCCACGACGTGGAGGGCTACACGCACGAGGAGATCGCCGAGTCGCTCGGCATCACCGCGGGCGGCTCCAAGTCCCAGCTCTTCAAGGCGCGCGCGAAGCTGCGCCGCCTGCTCTCGCACCTGGTGGACGGCGTGGCCGGCCCCCCGTCGGGGAACGCCGCGTCGGGGCAGGGGGGCGCCGAGCGCGCCCTGACGATCTCCGGCTCGCACCGTTCGCCGACCTCGCTGTCCGCGCGTGTCCCGTTCCGTCCTGCGCATGCTGCACCTCGATCCTGAGCGCCTCGCGGCGCTCGCCGACGAAGGCCCGACCGCCGAGGAGGGCGCCCACCTGGCGACCTGCCTCGCCTGCCGCCGCGAGCGCGACGCGTACGTGTCGCTGCTGGCCCTGGCGCAGCGCGAGGGGGCGGCGGCCGTCGACCTCGACCCGGCGGACGCCCCGCCGCTGACCAGCTGGCCCGCGCTCGCCGGCGCCCTGCGCGCCGAGGGGCTCCTCGCCCCCTCGGCGGGCGTCGCCGTGTCGGACGCCGCCGACGACGCGCCGGCGCGGGTGTTCGCGCTGCCGGTGCGGCGCCCGAGCGTCGCCCCGCTGCTGCGGCGCGTGGCCGCGGCGGCGCTGTTCGTGACCGGCGGGATGGCGGCCGGGCGCGCGCGCGTCGGTGCGCCGGCGCTCCCGTTCGGGG
>NZ_JARGEK010000043.1 GCF_029211165.1 Roseisolibacter sp. H3M3-2 | reverse complement strand
TTCGGCGGGGCGGCAGGCGGCGAGGACGAGCGCGGCCAGCGCGACCGCGACGCGCCCCTGCGCCAGCACGAGCCGGTTCCAGGCGTTGATCGCCACCACCGCGATCGTCAGCGCGGCGGCCTCGCGCGCGTCGGCGTGTTCGCGCAGCTCGGCCTGCGCCTCGGGCGTCCACGCGCGGTCGCCGAGCCGCGTCAGCGTCTCCGCCCACCCCAGCGCCGCCCGCTCGCGGGGCGTGAACTGGGCGCCGGCGCGCCAGTCGGCCACCGCGGCGACGCGCGCCTCGGACTCGCCGTGGCGCCGCGCCTCGCGCGCGTGCAGGTCGACGCAGTAGGCGCAGCCGTTGAGCTGCGAGGTGCGCAGGCGCACCAGCGCGGCCAGCGCGGGCGGCAGCCCCAGCCCGGCGGCGCAGGCGTCGAGCGCGGAGACGGCGCGCGGCGCGTCGGGCGCGGCGCCGTCGAAGTCGAAGCGGCGGGGGGTCGGCATGCGCGCACCCTACGCGCGGGCATGCGCCGCCCCAAGCGCCAAACGTCGCGGCGAGGGACGGTCCAAACAGCGGGGGAATCGGATCGGACGGATCAGATCGGATCCCTCGGATCCAATTCGTCGTTCTAGCGGGTCGCGGTCCGCCCGAACCAGCGCGGCTTCACGATCAGGTACCGGTCCTCCACCCAGTCGTACCACCGCCGCGAGAACTCGGCGTCGGTGAGGCCGAGCACGCGCGACACGTCGCCGTCGGCGCGCAGCAGCGCGACCAGCCGCTCCCGGCCCCACGTCGCGACCACGAACTCGGCGACGCGGTAGCCGACCTCGTACACGCGCCCGCTCGTCGGGTCGTCGAGCTCCGCGAGCGTGGGGTACTTCCCGCGCAGCATGTAGCCGAGCGTGTTGACGTCCGTGGCCTGCCCCGCCGCGTGGAGCGCCACCGACTCGGAGAGCCAGCGCGCGTGCTGCCCGGTCGCCGACGCCTCGGCGGCCGCGCGGTGCGCCGCCGTGTCGCCGCCGGCGCGCGCGAGGTGCTCGGCCACCGTGCGCGCCGCGGCGAGGTGCGCGAACTCGTGCAGCACCACGCGGTGCAGCTCGCCCGCGTCGCTCCCCGCCGCCCACGGGCCGTACACGTACACCGCGCCGCCGGCGGTCAGCCCCTTCGGCTGGAAGCGCAGCCCCGCCGCGCCGACGCGCGCGCCCCAGTCGCGCGTGAAGTCGGCGTGCGACTGCACGACGACGCGCACCGCCGGCATCGCGCGCACGTCGAGGTCCGCCAGCACGCGCGCCC
Source organism: Roseisolibacter sp. H3M3-2 (assembly GCF_029211165.1). GTDB lineage: Bacteria > Gemmatimonadota > Gemmatimonadetes > Gemmatimonadales > Gemmatimonadaceae > Roseisolibacter. The sequence goes on along the minus strand of NZ_JARGEK010000043.1, from coordinate 19,122 downwards.
GGTGCGCCTCGAGGTAGGCGCCGAGCGCCGCCGCGCGCGCCGGGTCGAGGCCGTGGGCGTCGATCGCGAAGTGCGCGGTCGCCAGCGCGGCGCGCGGGGCGTCGGCGTCGTCGGGCGGGGGCCCCGCCGCGGCGCGCGGGCGGAGGACGACGACGGCCGCGGCGATCAGCGTCGCCGCGGCCAGCAGGACCGTCACCCGACGTCGTCGGGCCACCCGGTCAGCGCCTGGGCGCGATCTTCCAGATCTCGCCCGCCTCGGCGTCCGTCACGAGGTACAGGTTCCCGTCGAAGCCCTGCCGCACGTCGCGGATGCGCTGCTTGCGGTCGGCCAGCAGGTGCTCCTCGCCCGTGACGCGGTCGTTCTGCAGCTGCAGGCGCACCAGCCGCTGCTCCTTGAGCGCGCCGACGAACAGCGAGTTGCGCCACGCCGGGAACGCGCTCCCCGTGTAGAACTGCGCGCCCGACGGGGCGATCACCGGGTCCCAGTAGTACACCGGCTGCTCCGTCCCCTCGCGCTGCGTCTGCCCGTTCGAGTTGGCGATCGGGCGCCCCGCGTACTCGATCCCGTAGGCGGCGACCGGCCAGCCGTAGTTCTTCCCCTTCTGCACGAGGTTCAGCTCGTCCCCGCCGCGCGTGCCGTGCTCGATGTCCCACAGCCGCCCCTGCGCGTCGAACGCCGCCGCCTGCACGTTGCGGTGCCCCGACGACCAGATCTCGGGGCGCGCGCCGTCGCGGCCGACGAACGGGTTGTCCGGCGGCACCGTCCCGTCGGGGCGGACGCGCAGGATCTTCCCCATGTGGCTGTTGAGGTCCTGCGCCTGCGGGCGGATCTCGGTCACCGAGCGCTCGCCGAGGGTGACGTAGAGCATCCCGTCGGGGCCGAAGGCGAGGCGCGAGCCGTAGTGCATCGTGCCGTTGTAAGTCGGCATCGCCTGCAGGATGACCTTCACGTCGTCGAGCTTCGTGCGGTCGGCGGAGAGCACGCCGCGGGCGACGCTGGTGCCGTTGCCGCCCTGGCGCGGCTCGGTGAAGCTCCAGTAGACGACGCGGTCGGTCGCGAACTGCGGCGAGAGCGCGACGTCCAGCAGCCCGCCCTGGCCGCGCGCGTCGACGGCCGGCACGCCCTGCAGCGGCTGGCCGACCTGCCCCTGCGGCGACACGACGCGCAGCCGCCCCGCCTTCTCGGAGACGAGGAGCGCGCCGTCGGGGAGCGGCTCGACCGACCAGAGGCGCGACAGCCCCGTGGCGACCACGCTCACGTCGTAGGCGACGTTGGAGGTGACGCCGCAGGCGCGCGTCTGCTCGGGGAAGGCCGGCTTCTGGTCGGCGGCGTTGGGGGCGCGCGTCTCGAGCGGGGTGGCGCAGGGCGCGGCGGCCGCGGCGACCTCGCCGCCGGCGGCGGCGCTGGAGCCGCTGGTGCCGGAGGCGCTCGCGGTGTCGCTGGCGGTGCCGCGCGGGGCGCAGGCGGCGAGGACGGCGATGGGGAGCAGCGCCGCCGAGGCGGCGAGGCGGACTCGACTGGACATGGATGGTTCGGCTGAGGGTTCGCGCAATCGACGTCTACGGTGCAAGCCCGGTTCCCGCCCCCGGGATACGGCGTCAGCCCTCGGTCAGGCCGTCAGGGGACCTCGTGCCCCGCCCCCGCCTCCCACACCCGGTACCAGTCCTCGGCGCTCAGCGCGACGCCGAGCGCCGCCACCGCCTCGGCGATCCCCTCCAGCCGCCGGGTGCCGGTGATCGGGACGGGGCGCGAGGGGTGCCGCAGCAGCCACGCGAACGCCATCGTCGCCGCGCTCGCCCCCCGCTCGGCGCCCAGCGCCTCCAGCGCGGCGCGCACGCGCACGGCCGCCGGGTCGTCGCCGGCCAGCAGCCGCCCCCCGGCCAGCGGCGACCAGAGCATCGGGCGGATGCCGAGCGACAGGCACTGGTCGAGCGTGCCGTCGTGCAGCGGCGTCAGGTGCAGCGGCGACAGCTCGACCTGGTTGGTGGCGACCGGGTGCCGCGCGTGCAGCAGCGCGAGCTGCGAGGGCGTGTGGTTCGACACGCCGACGTGGCGCACCTTCCCCGACTCGCGCAGCGCGCGGAACGTCTCCGCCAGCGCGTCGGGGTCCAGCAGGGGATCCGGGCGGTGCAGCAGCAGCAGGTCGAGGTGGTCGACGCCGAGCGCGCGCAGCGACTGCTCGACCGACGCGGTGACGTGCGCCGGCGAGCTGTCGTACGACTTGCGCGCGTGGTCGGGGCGGCGCGGCGACACCAGCTTGATGCCGCACTTGGTGACCAGCTGGACCCGGTCGCGCAGCGACGGCTCGGCGGCCAGCGCCTCGCCGAACAGCGCCTCGACCCGGTAGTCGCCGTAGATGTCGGCGTGGTCGAAGGTCGAGACGCCGAGCGCGAGGCACCCCTCGATCCAGCGCACGCGCTGGGCGACGTCCATCTCCCACGCCGCCATGCGCCACACCCCCGCGACGACGGCCGACAGCGCGGGGCCGTCGGCCGACAGGGGGACGAGGGTGGCGGGAGCCGTCACCGGTCGCCCGGGTGGTAGCTCCGCACTTTGGCCTTCTCGACGTCCTCGCGGTAGAACAGGACGTCCTTGAACTCGCCGCGCGCGTAGCGCTCCGCCTGGTTCACGAAGTACGGGGAGCTCGGGTCGCCGCTCACGCCGCCGGCGAGCACGCTCTTGGCGCGCACCTTGGGCCCGAACTCCACCGCGGCGACGAAGCTGTTGCCGCGGTTGCCGTAGATGCGCTTGGTCGTGCGCGGCCCCGTCTGCCCGTAGGCCGCCAGCGACCCCCACGTCGCCGACCCGAACGGCACCGGGAGGCTCGGCTTCGCGTCGTCGTTGGGCTGCACGATGTCGCCGGTGAGGCGCTGGTAGCGGTTGACCTCCCCCCAGGGCGTGCGCCACGTCCCGAAGTCGGCGGTCAGCCGCGCCGTCGCGCGCGCCAGCGCCTCCAGCCGCGCGCGCGCGGCGGCCGGCGACGCCATGTAGGCGTAGTTGTTGACGCCCGCCTGCCGCGCCGCCGCCCCGATGCGGGCCAGCAGCTCCTCCCCCCAGTAGTGCGCGACGGTGGTCGGCACCGACTGCAGCCCGAAGCGCAGGTCCCACCCGCGCAGCGCCGCCACCGGCTCGGCGAGCGCCGTCCGCAGCGTGTCCGACGCCGGCAGCGCCTCCCAGTCGCGCGCCAGCGCGGGGATCATCGGCTCGAACGCCGGCAGCCACGAGTCGTAGGCCGCCGCGATCAGCCCGTCGAGCGTGAACCCCGTCTTCCCCTCCAGCACGCGGATCGCGTGCGGGCCGCGCGGCTGGTAGCCGCTCCCGTTCATGTACTTGGGGAAGCGCGTCGAGTCGGGGCTCGCGCCGGTCGTGCCGGCCGCCTGCCAGGGCCAGTCGTTGCTGTTGTAGAGGAAGCCCGAGGCCGGGTTCTTCAGCGTGATGATCTCGGCGTTGGTGTGCAGCCCCTTCCAGTCGGTGCGCGGGTCGCTCCCGTCCACCGGCTTCGTGAAGTCGATCGACGGGTCGCGCTTCGGCAGGAAGTTGCCGTGCCAGTACGCGATGTTCCCGTCGGCGTCGGCGTACACCGTGTTGTTCGACGAGTTGGTGCGCAGGTCCATCACCTTCGCGAACTCCGCGTACGTGCGCGCCTTGGTGCGCAGGTACGACTGCTGGAGCGCCTTCACCTCCTCCTGCATCAGCCGCACGGCCACCCACGCCCCGTCCTCGCCCCGCACGATCGGGCCGTGGTGCGCGAAGTACGCGGTCACGTCGCGGCGCCCCATGCTCCCGTCGGGGCGGCGGAAGGGGAGGCCGATCACCCGCGCGCGCAGCGGGCGCTCGGTGGTGCCGTACCTGTAGAAGGCCCGCCCGCCCCGCTCGGCGACCGTCTCGCGGTACTCGTCGATCACGTCGCCGCCGCCCGACGTGTGCATCCAGCCGAGGCGGTCGTTGAAGCCCTGGTAGACGAAGAACTGCCCCCACGTCACGGCGCCGTAGGCGTTCAGCCCCGCCTCGCTGACGACGTGGATCTCGGGGCGGAAGTAGAACGACGTGTGCGGGTTGATCATCAGCATCGCGTGCCCGGTCGCCGTCACCCTGGGCGCCAGCGCGAAGCCGTTGGAGCCGCCGGGCTCCGGCACGAACGGCCGCTCCGCCCCGTCGCCGCCCCCCGGCGCGCCGGCGCTCGCCGGCGACGTCGTGCCGCCGCTGCGCGGCCCGTAGAAGCGCTCGAGGTCGCGCAGCGACACGCTCTCGATGTCGCCGCCGATGCTCCCCTCGCTGAACGTCAGCGCCATCCACGGCGCGAAGCGCGTGAGGAGGCGCGGCTTGGTCTGCGGGTGCGTGGCGAGGTAGTGATTGAGCCCGTCCGACCAGCCGACCATCAGCTCCTTGAGCCACTCGGGGCTGGCGGCGTACTTCGCCTTCATGTCGAGCGTGTCGATGAACAGCTTCATCCGCAGGTCGCGCCAGATCTCGCGCTCCCCCTCGACCTCGGCGAGCCGCCCCATCGCGTTGATGTAGTTCGTCTCGACGCGGTTGAAGTCGTCCTCGGCCTGCGCGAACGCCATCCCGAACACGGCGTCGGCGTCGGACTTCCCGTAGACGTGCGCGACCCCCCACTGGTCGCGGACGATGGTCACGCGGGCGGCGCGGGCGCGCTCGCGCGCGCGGGCGGCGTCCTGGGCGTGGGCGGTCGCGGGCGGCGCGAGCAGCGCGGCCGCGGCGAGGAGGGCGGGAAGGCGGTGGCGCATGAGGCGTCGGGGCGGGGAGTGGGCGACGCCGAAAGCTATTGCGCGGCATGTCCGGACGCGCCCGGAACGTCCGCATCACCGGAGGGGGGGGTCGAGCGCCCCGGGTCGCCCGACCCGCGCGGCGCGCCCGCGGATCGCCGATCCTCTCCCCGTGCGCCGCCGCCGAGCGCGCACGGCCCCCGCGGCCCGTGAACCCATAGATCGAGGTCCCGTCCCATGTCCACGCGCTCCCTCCTGGCCGCCCTGGCGGCCGCCGCCCTGTCCGCGGCCCCCGACGCCGCGCAGCAGCACGCCGCGCACGACGTCGTGCGCCCCGACGCGCGCGCCGTCGCCTTCGCCGCCCCGCGCGTCGTCGCCAGCTACCGCCTCGCCGCCCGCGACGCGGCGCTGCCGGCGCACGTGACCGTCGTCGACTCGGCGGGCACGCTCTCGGCGTCGTTCCGCGCGGCCGGCGCCGGCCGCGCGCAGCCGATGACGGTCACCGTGATGGGCACCGACCTGGTGCTCCAGGGCGAGACCGCGCACGGGCTGCTCACCCTGGTGCTCGGCCGCCAGAACGACGCCGACGCCGCGTCGCGCGTCGACGGCCGCTGGGCGCTGGGCGAGCGGCAGGGGACGCTGCGGGGGAAGGCGCGGAGTTGAGCGTCGAGCGGTGAGCGTCGAGCGTCGAGGGAGTCCTCTCGACGCTCGACGCTCGACGCTCGACGCTATCCCTCCGCTTCCCGCAGCAGCGCCGCCGCCCCCGCCAGCCCGCGCCGCTCCGCGACGTCGGCGGCGCTCAGGCCGTCCTCCCGCCGCATCGCCGGGTCGGCGCCGTGCGCGAGCAGCAGCCCGGCCAGCGCGACGGCGGCGCGCTCGTCCTCGGGGAGCCAGTGCAGCGGCGTCCCCCAGCGCGCGCTGGCGGCGCGGGCGCGCGCCGGCTCCTCGGCCAGCACGGCGCGCACGCGGTCCACGAACCCGGCGTAGCCGAGGTTCCAGACGTCGCGGCTGTGCGGGGCGAGCAGCGCCTGCATGCGCGGGTGCTGGGCGTACACCGCGAAGTCGAGCGGCGTGTTCCCCCAGTGCGCCTCGACCGGGTCGGGCTCGGCGCCGCGCGCCAGCAGCACCGCCGCGGCGTCCACCGCGTCGGCCCACGCGGCGGCGTGCAGCGCCCGCGTGCGGTGCTCCCCCTCCGCCTCGGTGGGCGTCCCGAGGTCGAGCAGCAGCGCCACGGCGTCGGCGCGGTTCCGTTGCGCCGCCTGCACGAGCGCGTGCGCGTCGGTGCGCAGCGCGGGGTGCTCGGCCAGCAGCGCCTCGGCGCGCGGGCGGTCGAGCGCGAGGCAGGCGGCGGCGTACGCGGCGCGCGCGTCGGGGACGTAGCCGCTCGGCGTCGCGCCGTGGCTCTCCAGCAGCGCGGCGATCTCCGGCAGCCCGCGGCGCAGCGCCTCGTCGTGGATCGAGGCCGTCGGCGCCTTCCAGTGCGCGTGGCCGCGCGCCGGCGCGGGGTCGGGGCTCGCGCCGTGCGCCAGCAGCCACTCGACCAGCGCGGGGTCGCGCGCGTCGAGGGCGACGGTCAGCAGGTAGCGCGCGCCGTCGCCATACCCGCCCATGCCGAGCATGCGCCACTCGGGGTCGGCCCAGTCGTCGGCGCGGCCGAGGCGGAGGCTGGCCGCGTGCAGGCGCGGCATCAGCCACCCGATGCGCCCCTTGAAGTGGACGTTGTAGAGCACCTGCTCGTCGTACGGCTCGGCGCCGCGCGCCAGCAGCAGGTCGACCAGCGCGTCGCGGCGCGCGTGCGGCGGGCGGTCCTCCTCCCCCTCGCCGACGACGCCGACGAACGGGGTGTAGCGGCTGTCGCCGGCGGGGAACCACGCGTTCGGGTCGGCGCCGTGGTCGAGCAGCAGCTCCGCGATCGCGACGGCGCCGTCGACGCTCGGCGCGTGCGCGAGGCGCGTGAAGCAGCCGTACAGCAGGAGCGTCCACCCCTTCGGCCCCACGCGCTCGGCGGCCAGCGCGGGGCGTTCGGCGAGCGCGCGGCGCACCCCGTCGACGTCGCCGCACACGACCCGCGTGACGACGTCGGCCTGCGCGACCGCGGGGTGGTCGCGCAGCATCCGCGTCACGACGCCGAGCGCCGCGGCGCGCGCGCGCGGGCCGCGCACCGAGTGGTCGGGGCACGCGTTCTGGAGGAACCAGGCGACGCGCGCGTCGTCGACGGGTGCGGGCGCCGAGTCGCGCCGGGCGCCGAGCGCCGTGGGGACCGCCGGCCAGCCGGCGAGGCCGTGCTCGCGCGCCAGCGCGTGCTGCGCCTGCCGCAGGGTGGCCGCCGCGGGCGCGTCCGGCGCGTCGGGGGTGATGCGCCGCAGCCGCTCGCGGGCCGCGGGGTCGCCGGCCTGCAGGGCGTGGAGCCAGCGCTTGGCCTCGCGGCGCAGCGTCGCGAGGGTGCTGGCGGGCGTGAGCTTCCGCGTCATGGGACCTTCCTCCCGGTGCCGCCCGAGGTCCGCTGATCGACGGGCCGGAGGCAAGGTTCCGGGTCGGTCGGTCGTGCATCGGGTGGGAGCTCGCTCCCTTGCCGCGGACAGGAGGCGCCCCGTGGCGCGCTGCCGCAAAGCTGCACGCCGCGGCGCGGACGGTCAACCGACCCATGCGACGCCCGCGCGTCCGGTGGTACCCATGGGCCATGCCCTTCATCGACCCGATCGTGATGGCCGCGCTGGCCGCCGCGCTGCTCGCGCTCCCGACGCTGTTGTGGCGGCGCGGCGCCCGCGGCGCGCGCCTGCTCGGCGCCGCCTTCGCGGCCTTCCACGGCGCGGGGCTCGTCGTCATGCTCGCCGCGCACTGCGCCGACATCATCTACAACGTCGCGCTGCGCAACACGTCGATGACGAGCGGCCGGCCGTTCGCGTACGACTGGCGCACGTACTCGCTGCTCCTCTTCGGCGCCCTGCTCATCCTGCTCGGCCGCCGCGTGCTGCGCGCGGCGCTGGCGGGCGACCGCGCCGAGGTGCTGCGGGCGACGGGGCTCGTGCTGCTGATCTGCGCGCCGACCATCCCGGTGCACGCGTTCTTCGGCGTGCTGACGACCGCGTGGAGCGGGGCGACGCTCGCCGTCACATGGTTCGCGCTGCGCGAGCCGGTGCCCGCCGTGGCGCTGGCGACTGCATAGACACGGAGGGACACGGAACCCGGGGGATGGACTGGAGCCTGCAGTCCATCCCCCGGGTTCCGTGTCCCTCCGTGTCCGATCTTCTATGGCACCCGCGCGACGAGCAGCGTGTGCCACGGCCCGCCCTTGCCGTGCGCCCGCACGCGCTCGACCTCGACCACGAGCGACGCCTGGCGCAGCGCGGACTCGAAGGCGCGCGCCTCGTCGGCCGCCCAGTAGGCGAGCCGCCCGCCGCGGCGCAGCGCGGCCGCCGCGAGGCGGATGCCGGTGCGCCCGTACAGCCCCGCGTTGCCCGCGTTGGTGAGCGCCTCGGCGCCGTTGTCGACGTCGAGCATGATCCCGTCGAAGTTCCCCGGCGCGGCGCGCAGCACGTCGGCGACGTCGGCCTCGCGCAGCTCGGTGCGGGGGTCGGCCAGCGCGTCGGCGCCGAGGCCGTACGACGGCTCGCGGTTCCACGCGACCACCTCCGGCACGAGCTCGGCGACGACCACGCGCGCGTCGGGACGGAGCTCGCGGAGCGCGGCGCGCAGCGTGAAGCCGAGCCCGAGGCCGCCGACCAGCACGCGCGCGTCCGGCACGTCGCGCAGCGGCCCGCACACCAGCGCGGCCAGCCGGTCCTCGGAGGCGTGGCGGCGCGTCGACATCAGCTCGACGCCGCCGGCGCGGATCGTGTACGCGCCGTCGTGGCGGTAGAGCGCGAGCACCGTCCCGTCGGGGGCGGTCGCCTCGCCGAGCTTCTCGGTCGGCTTCAGCGCCCCTCGCGGTCGTTGAGGCGCTCGGCCGCGTAGCGCACCGCGAAGTGGTGCGCGTCGGCCACGTCGTCGGGCACCTCGACCCACGGCTGCAGCGCGTCGCCGTACTCCTCGGCGGCGGTGCCGCGCGCGTCGTCGGCGCTCGGGTGCCAGGTGTCGCCGGCCAGCTCGCCGTACGCGGAGTAGCGGAAGAGCATCGCCCCGGGGTCGTCGTCGGCCACCAGCAGCACGACGTCGGCGTCGGGGAGCATCTTCTCCGGCGCGAGCGGGAAGCTCGCCGTGTGCGGGGCGCGCCGCTCGTCGGGGACGCCGATCAGGGCGATGGCGCGGGTCCGGGCGGGGCGTGGGGCGGGCGACTCGTCGGGCACCGTGGCCTCCGGGTGGCGGGGCGTGCGTGCGGCGCCAAGATGCGAACGTCCCCCCGCCGCACGCCAGGGGCTCATTCGACGAAGCGCAGCGCGCCGAGCAGCGTGACGAGGTGCGCGCGGCCGAGGCGCGACCAGACGTTGTAGAGGCATCCCTGCCCCGCCACGCGCAGGTAGGCGAGCTGGTTCGGTCCCGTACCCCCCTCGGGGCCGTAGGTGGCGACGCTCCCGTCGGCCCACCGCAGCGAGTCGGCCCACGCGTACGTGTCGCCGTTCGCGGGGCTCCCGCTGCCGGCGACGCCGAAGGCGCTGCGCAGCCCCGGGCGGTCGTACGCCACCGCCCACCCGCCCGAGTAGGTCGCGGCGCGCGGCGTCGCCCCCGCCCCCTCGCCGAGCGTGCGCGGGGCGAGGAGCGCGCAGGTCGCGCGGTTGGCGGCGCGGCGCCACTGCTCGCCGTACACCGCGGGCGCCTCGGCGCCCGTCAGCCGCGCCCCGCTCCACGGCGCCGCGGGGAGGGGCGCCCCCGCCCCCGCACCCGCCCCCGCGCCGGGCGCCGACGCGCAGGCGGCGCACAGGAGGGCGGAGGCCAGGGCGGACGGGAGGGCGCGCGGCGGTCGCATGCCTCCGTCCAACGCGGGAGGCGTGCCGCGCCGGCGGTCAGCGCTTCGCGCCGACGTCGACCCGGATCTGCCGCCAGCGCCCCTGCCGGAAGCGCAGCACGCTCAGCACCGCGCGCGTCAGGTGCCCGCCGAGGATCGCCAGCCAGATGTGGAGCGGCTGCAGCGTCCCGGTGCGCTGGATGAAGAAGCAGACGCCGAGCGGGAGGACGACCTGCGAGACGATCGAGATGTAGAGCGGGCCGCGCGTGTCGCCCGCCCCCTGCAGACCGCCGGTGAAGGCGAGGGCGACGGTGATGAACAGCCCCGACACCGAGAGCACGCGCAGCAGCTGCGCGCCGATGCTCAGCACCGCCGGCTCGTTCATCCCGAACACGCCGAGCAGCGCCTCGGGGACGAGCGCGAAGGCGGCGCCGACGACCGCCGCCACCATGAGCCCGAAGCGCGCGGCGACGTGCACCGCCTCGGCGGCGCGGTCGGGGCGGCCGGCGCCGAGGTTCTGCCCCGCGGTCGCGGCGGCGGCGCCCATCAGCCCGACCGACGTCCAGGTGATGAGCGAGAAGAGCTGCGAGTACGACACCGCGAACGCCGCCTGCGCCGCCGCGCTCTGCGCCAGCGAGCCGATGAAGCCGAGCATCAGCACGCCGCCGACGTTCATCGCGATCCCCTGGATCCCGGCCGGGAGCCCGAACCGGAAGAGGGAGCGGATGATCGTCCAGTCGGGGGCGAAGCCGTGCGCGCGGCGGAACGACACCACCCAGCTCCCGCTCCACAGCTTCCACACGGAGTAGAGCCCGACGATCCCCGACGCGATCGCGGTGCCGATGGCCGAGCCCTTGGTGCCGTACGCGGGGACGGGGCCGAGGCCGCGGATGAAGACGACGTTGAACGCGAGGTTCATCGCCGTCATCGCGATGCCGAGCACCATCGGCGTGCGGGCGTCGCCGGCCGCGCGCAGGGCGCCGCCGATCATGAAGAACAGCATCATCCCGCTCCCCGCCACGAACATGATGCGGAGGAACGGCAGCGCCTCGGCCTTCACCGCCGGCGCGGCGTTCACGAGGTCGAGCAGCCAGGGCGCGCTCAGGTAGCCGAGCGGCGCCATGACCAGCAGCGACAGCGCGAGCGCGGTGATGAAGGCCTGGTAGACGGTGCGGTCGACCTGCTCCGGCTCGTTGGCGCCGGCGAAGCGGGCCACCAGCACGCCCATCCCGGTGAACAGCGACGAGATGAAGGCGATGACGACGATGAAGATCTGCCAGGCGACGCCGATGGCGGCGTTGCCGTTGAAGCCGACGAGGTGGCCGACGAGGACGTGGTCGACCATCCCCTGCAGCCCGCCGATGATGTTCGTCAGCATCGTCGGCCAGGCGATCTTCCACACCGCGGGGGTCAGCGGCCCCTCGACGATGGACCGATCGAAGCGCGACCCGCGGCGACCGGCGGGGGGGGCCGGTTGCGGGGGGTCGTCGGGGCGCTCGGCGGGAGCGGGGGCGGGGCGGACGGGCGTCGAGGCGGAGGTCACGGGACCCTGACGGTCGCACCGGGGGCGCGGGGACGCGAGGGGTCGCCCGAAGATTCCGGGTCAGACCCGTGCAAGGACCCCCCGCCCTCCTCAGCCCGCCGTCAGCTCGATCCGGTTCCCGTCGGGGTCGGCGACCACGGACTCGTAGTAGCCGTCGCCCGTGCGGCGCGGCGGCGACAGGACTGGCACCCCGGCCGCCGCCAGCCGCGCCGTCAGCGCGTCGACCTCCGCCTCGTCCCCCACCGCCAGCGCCACGTGCGCCCACCCCACCGCCGGCGGCGCCGCCGCGTCGGCCAGCGCCGGCAGCGCCATCAGCTCCAGCCGGCACCCGCCCCCCGGGAACGTCAGGAAGTGGGTGCGCAGCCCCGGCGTGTTGCGGCTCTCGTATCGCGCGTTCGCCTCGGCGCCGAGATGCCGGGTGTAGAAGTCGCGCAGGCGGTCGAGATCGCGCGTCCAGAGGGCAACGTGGGCGATTCGCATCTGTCTGAAGAGGGGCGGGAGTCGTGACCGCGGGAGTCATCGAAGCGGGAGTCGCGAGTGCGCACTGCGCCGTCACGACTCCCGCTCTTTCGACTCCCGCGGTCACGACTCCCGCCGTAGCAGGCCGTCAGGTGAGGATGGAATGCATCGGCGCGATCACCGGCGGCACCTCCTTTTCGCCGAGCAGCTGCCGCATGTCGATCTCGATCGTCCGCGCCAGCGCCGTGATCGGGACGTCGTTCGCGTTCCCCTCGAACGGGTTCTCGGTGCTCTCGCCGACCTTCTCGAGCGCCAGGAAGATCCAGGTGACGACGACGCTGAACGGGATCGTCAGCCACACCGCGGCCTCGTCGAGGCGCCGGAACTCCTGGAGCATGCCGAAGGGCACCAGCCACACGAAGAGGCGGATGAACCAGTAGTTGAGCGTCGCGAACTGGCGCGGGTAGGGGAAGTTCTTGATCCGCTCGCACCGCCCCTGCTGGTCGAGCAGCTCGGCGAGCTGGCGCGCCATGGCGACGTGGCGGTACTCGTCGAGCGCCCCCGCGTCGGCGAGCGCGCGCAGGTGCGCCGACTGCAGCCCGGCGATCGCCGTCGCGCGGTTGGCGTGCCCGAGCACGGCGTCGGCCTCGGCGTCGCCGAGGAGGCGGCGCAGCTCGTCGGCGAGGCGGCCGTCGTGCTCGGCGATGGTGAAGAAGCGCGCGTAGCGGCGGTTGTCCGCGCGGTCCATGTTCTCCCACGCCCGCGCCTCGCGCAGCTGGTAGCGCAGCGCGGTGAGCCAGGCGACGTGCCGGTGCACGAGCGTCGCCGCGGCGTCGCCGGCGCGCGCGGGCGTCGGGAAGTCGCGCGCCATCAGCGCCCACGCGCGGCTGGCGTTCACGATCGCCCCCCAGACCTGCCGCGCCTCCCACGTCCGCGCGTAGGTGGCGTTGTTGCGGAAGCCGACGGTGAACGCCGACGCGGTGCCGAGCATCGCGACCGGGACCCACGGCACCTCGAACCGCCAGCCGAGCAGGGCGTAGAGCGCCGTCGGGATGGCGGCGACGGCGGTCATGTAAAGCGTCTCGTGCTTGGTCCAGACGAGCAGCTCGACGAGGGGGTAGCGCTTGCCGGTTTGCATGGACCTGGTACGGCGTGGTCTGGTACGGCGTGGTCTGATACCACGTTCTCGGGTACGGCGTTCTCGGGTACGGCGTTCTCCGTGGAGCGTGGGCGGCTCTTGCCAGAAGGTACCGCTGCACCGCCGCCGTCGCCGCTCCAGAGCACGCCCCTCCGAGCACGCCCCATCTGAGAACGCCGTATCTGAGAACGCCCTATCTGAGAACGCCCTATCTGAGAACGCCCTATCTGAGAACGCCCTACCAGGTATAAAATTCCTCAGCGCGTCGTCGGGACGCCTCCGGTCCGCGGCAAGGGATTCCCACCCGACGTGCAGGGCGACTCGCGCGCCGACCGCACCCTCTCCGAGCCTGCGCTCAGCGGACCCCAGGCATCATCGGAGGAGGTCCGCATGTCCCGCCCGACCCCGCCCGTCCCGACCCCGCCGGGCGTCACGCTCGACGCGCTGCGCCGCGAGGCGAAGCGGTGGCTGAAGCTCCTGCGCGCCGGCGACGCCGGCGCCCGCGCGCGGCTCGCCGCCGCGCTCCCGCACGACGCCCCCGCCGGCGCGCCGACGCTGCGGCAGGCGCAGCACGCGCTGGCGCGCGAGCACGGGTACGCCGGGTGGGGCGCCCTCGCCGACGCGGTGGCGGGCGCCGGGGTGCTGCCGCGCTACGAGCGGGTGGCGCTGGCGCTGGCGCGCGCCTACAACGACGGCGACCGCGCCGCGCTGCGCGTGGTGTGGGACCACTTCGGCCACATGCGCGCGCTCGACGGCTTCCGCCGCTACGTGCGCCTCGACCTGGGGCGGCACGAGACGCCGGACGATCCGGCCGCCGACGTGGTGTCGCCCGACGAGGCGCGCGCGCTGGTGGCGCGCGCCCAGGGGTTCGCCTCGTGGGAGGCGCTGGGGGCGCACGCGGCCGCGGTCCCCGCCGACTCGCCGACGGCGCTCACGCGCGCGGTCGCGCTCCACGACGCCGGCGACCGCGACCCGCTGTTCTCGCGCGACTGGGACGAGGCCCTCGCGGTGCTGCGCGAGCGGCGGCTGCCGGCGCTACGCGCGCACGGCCAGATGACCGACGCCGTGCTGGCGCGCGCGGCGCGGCTCGGGCACCTCACGCACCTCGACCTGTCGGGGTCGCGCGCGCTGACCGACGACGGGGTGCGCCACCTCGCGCGCCTGCGCGGGCTGCGCCACCTCGACCTGTCGGGGACCGGCGTCACCGACGCGGGGCTCGCCGCGCTGCGCGGCCTGCCGGCGCTCGAGACGCTGTCGCTGGCGTGGACCGCCGTCGGCGACGCGGGCGCCGGGCACCTCGCGGCGTGTCCGCGGCTGCGCGACGTGAACCTGATGGGCACCCCGGGCGGCGACGGGACGCTGCGCGCCTTCGACGGGCACGCGGCGCTGCGCGAGCTGCGGACGGGGAACGGCGTGACCGACGCCGGGCTCGCGGCGCTGCACGGCATCCCCGCCTTCCGCGGCTGGCTGGGCGGCGAGGAGCGGCTGGAGCTGACGGGGCGCGGCGTGCGCCCCAACGCGCTCACGCTGCGCGGCACGTTCACCGACGCCGGGATGCGCGCGCTGGCGGGGCTCGACGGGCTGTACGCGCTCGACGTCGACGACGCGCGGCTCGGGCTCGGCGCGGCGGCGGCGCGCGCGCTGGCGGCGCTCCCGCGGCTGCAGTGGCTGGCCTTCGACGCCGACGACGCGTCGCTGCCCGCGCTGGGCGCGCTCCCGCACCTGCGCTTCCTGATCTGCCAGGACACGACGGCGTCCGACGACGGCTTCGCCGCGCTCGCCCGCTCGCGCACGCTGGAGTACCTGTGGGGGCGCCGCTGCCACGGGCTGGGGGCGCGCGGCTTCCGCGCGCTGGCGACGATGCCCGCGCTGCGCGCGCTGTCGGTGAGCTGCCTGAATGTCCCCGACGACGCGCTGGCGGCGCTCCCCGACTTCCCGGCGCTGCGCGAGCTGATGCCGATCGACGTCCCCGACGCCGGCTACCGCCACGTCGCGCGGTGCGCGGCGCTCGAGTCGCTGATCCTCATGTACTGCCGCGAGACGGGGGACGAGGCGACGGCGCACGTCGCGCGGCTCCCGGCGCTGCGGTCGTACTTCGCCAGCTACACGCGCGCCACCGACCGCACCCCCGAGCTGCTGGCCTCGATCGCGACGCTGGAGTCGGTGACGTTCGACTCGGTGGCCGCGCTGACCGACGCGGGGGTCCGCGCGCTGGCGCGCCTGCCGCGGCTGCGGACGCTGTCGCTGTCGGGGATGCCCGGCGTCACGGCGGCGGTGCGCGAGGGGTTCCCGGCGTCGGTGGCGGTGAGGAGGGAGGTGTAGGGCGAATACGGAAACGGCGAACTCGCAGAGGGCGAACTCGGGAACGACGAACGCGGGTACCGCGAACTCGGATGGAGCGATCGCTCGCAGTTTTCGAGTTCGCCGTTCCCGAGTTCGCCGTTCCCGAGTTCGCCGTTCCCGAGTTCGCAGTTCCCGAGTTCGCAGTTCCCGACGTCGCCCTATCGATTCACCCCCAATCCTTGTCCCCCGACGGATTCAGCCGCCGCGCCGCGTCCACCACGTCCTGCAGCTCGACCGGATCGCTGAACGGGTCCGCGTCGAGCTGCGTGACGCGGTTGAGCAGCCGCTGCCAGCGCCGCAGCTCCGCGACGTAGGCGGCGTTCGGCACGCGCCGCAGGGTGCCCGCCTGGTCCACGACGTCGAGGAGCCCGTTGCGCAGCCACGCCCCGGTGTGCCAGTCGGGCATGTCGACGGCGGGGTAGAGGCAGACGCCGTGCAGGTCGACGCCGCGGTTCACGGCGGCCATCGACTCCTCCATCACGTCCTTGAGCCAGGCCGCGCGCCCGTCCCCCAGCCCGCTCGTCTCGCCGATCGCCATCGGGCGGCGGTAGCGCTCCCACGCGTCGACCAGCATGTCGCACAGCGGGCGGACGCGCGGGTCGCGCGGCGCCATCGCCTGGTGCGGGCCGGTGGCGCGGTACTCCATCTGCCCGAAGCTGTAGCAGTTCGCGCCGACGACGTCGAGCACCGCGGGCGACCCGCCCAGTTCCGGGTGGCGGCGCCCGGCGAGCACGTCCCAGGCGAAGAAGGCGTCGTCCACCGCCTCGTGGCGCGCCTCGTCGGCGAGGTCGGGGCGCCCCTCGGGCGGGACCACCTGGATCAGCGGCTCGCAGTGCAGCATGCGCGCGTCGGGGGCGACCTCGCGGATCGCCCGCACCCCCGCGATCGCCGCCTCGCACAGGCGCAGCCGGAAGCGGTGGCGCGTCGCGCGGTCGCGCCCGAACGGCGCCACCCACCCCCACTCGCCCCCGCAGAACCCCCAGAACGTGATCTCGTTGATCGGGGTGAACCAGTGCGGCCCGCGCCCGCGCGGCACCACGTACTCGGCGGCCGCGCGGCAGTAGGCGGCGAAGCGCGGCACGAAGTCGGGGCCGAACGGGTCGACGTCGTCGGGGTGGCCGTAGTGGCAGAGGTCCCAGACGGGGAGCACCTGCGCCGCGCGCTGCGCGTCCAGCAGCGGGTCGACGCGCGCGGCGAAGTCGTACGTGCCCCCGCGGTCCACCAGCGGCCACGGGATCCCCTCGCGCGCCACCGCGATCCCGAGGGCGCGCAGCGCCCGGTAGTCCTCCGCCGCGCGCTCGCGGTGATGCGTCTCGGCGGCCAGGTCGCGGCGGCCGCGGTCCTTCCACACGAACGACGAGCACTCGAAGCCGGTGAGGAAGAACGTCGGGAAGAGCCCGGGGCGGTGGGTCATGGCGGGCGCTCCCTGCAAGCCGGCGGCCGTCCGGCGCGGTAGCTTTCGCGCGGCAGGTCACCCTCCCCCGTCCACCGCCATGCCCCGTCGCATCGCCGCCCTCTCCGCGCTCGCGCTGACCGCGTGCGCGTCCGTCCCGTCCACCACCGCCACCCCGTCCGCGGCGTCGGCCGCGTCGGCGGGGATCGCCCCCGAGACGGTGCGCGCGGTCGTCAGCGCGCTCGCCGCCGACTCGATGGAGGGGCGCGGCACCGGGACCGCGGGCTCCCTGCGCGCGGCGCGCTACATCGCCGAGCACTTCCGCGCGACGGGGCTCGAGCCGGCGGGCGACGCGGGGGAGCTCGGCGGGTTCCTGCAGCGCGTGCCGATGGCCGCGGCCCCCGCCGGCGGGCGCGGGATGCAGCTGCTCGACGCGTTCGCGGCGCTCGACACGGTGCCCGCCGAGCGGCGGCGGTCCGGCGGGAACGTGGTGGCGGTCCTGCGCGGGTCGGACCCGGCGCTGCGCGAGGAGGCGATCCTCGTCGACGCGCACTACGACCACCTCGGCATCGGCCGCCCGGTGGACGGCGACAGCATCTACAACGGCGCCGACGACGACGCGACGGGGACGGCGACGGTGATGCTGATCGCCCGCGCGCTGGCCGCGGGGCCGCGCCCCAAGCGCACCGTGGTCTTCGCCGCGATGACCGGCGAGGAGGTGGGGCTCGTCGGCACGCGCTGGTACCTGCGCCACCCGGCGTGGCCGCTGGCGCGCACGGTGGGCAACCTCGAGATCGAGATGATCGGGCGCCCCGACTCGCTGGCCGGCGGCCCGGGGAAGGCGTGGCTCACCGGGTTCGAGCGCTCGACGCTCGGCGACGCGCTGAAGGCCGCGGGGATCCCGCTGGTCGCCGACCCGCGCCCGGACCAGAACTTCTTCCAGCGCAGCGACAACATCGTGTTCGCGTGGTCGGGGATCCCGGCGCACGCGCTGTCGTCGTTCGACCTGCACAAGGACTACCACACGCCGCGCGACGAGGCGTCGCGGCTGGACTACGCGCACATGGCGCGCGTGGTGGAGGCGGCGGTGCGCGCGGTGCGGATCATGGCCGACGGGCCGCGGCCGGAGTGGAAGCCGGGGCAGAAGCCCGAGGCGCCGGCGCAGGCGAAGCGGATGCTGGGTATCCCCTGAGACACGGAGGACACGGAGACCGGGGGAAAGATTCGAGCCTGACGTCTTCTCCCTCGTTTCCGTATCGGCCCTACCCGGTCGGCGCCCGCTGCACCGGGTCGCGCCGGATCTCGACCGTGTAGCCGTCGCGGCCGAGCAGCTGCTGGAGCATCAGCGCCGCGCTCTGGTCGGCGTGGGCGAGGATGCCGGAGCGGCGCGCGGCGTCCTCCAGCCGCGCGCGCACCTCGCGCTGGATCGCGTCGCGGTCCTCGGGGCGGAACGGGTTGAGCAGCCCGGCGCGCTCGTCGTAGGTCGTCACGTCCAGCACCTCGACGGCCAGCAGCTGCGCCGGGGGCAGGGTCAGCACGATGCGGCGGGCCGCCGAGTCGATCGCGACGTCCGTGGCGCGCTGCAGGTCGATCCCCGCCGAGACGCGCCCGGTGACGACGAGCAGCGCGCGCTTGGTGGCCGTGAAGCGCGTCTGCTCGTACACCACGACGTCGCGCAGCGTCATCTGCGAGGCGACGAGGCGGGCGACCGCCTCCAGCCGCTCGACGACCACCTGGTGCGTGACGCGCGGCGGCGCCGGCGGGGCGAGGACGGGGCCCGGGCGCGCGATCCGACGGACCACCGTGATCCCGCCGGCCGCGGCGGTCGCGAGGACGACGGCGACGAGCCCCCAGACGAGGACGCGTGCCGGGGCGGGGTGCGGGGCGGCGGCGGGCATCCGCGGAAGGTAGCGTGCCGCCGGCGGCGTCCCCGGCGGTAGCTTGGGCCCATGTCCCGTCCGCTCCTCGCCGCCCTCGCGGGCGCGCTCGCCCTCGCCCCCGCGGCCGCGGCGCAGTCCGCCGCGGCGCAGTCCCCCGCCCCGCGCACGCTCGGCCCCGGCGTCACGCACGCCGTCGTCACCCTCCCCGACGGGCCGTGGCGCCTGCACGTCGTGCGGGTCGCGCTCGACTCGGGCGGCGCGGCGATCGAGAGCGCGCGCGCCTTCGACCGGCAGGCGGGGCGCGAGCGCACGACGGCGATGGCGGCGCGCCGCGACGCGCCCGCCCCCGGCGACGGGCGCCGCGTCGTCGCCGCGCCCAACGGCGACCTGCTCGAGATGTCGACCGGCGAGGGGGAGGGGCTGCAAGTCGAGGAGGGGGTCGTGCGCCGCGCCGGCCGCGTCACCGAGTCGCCGTTCGACACCTTCGACAACGCGCACGTCGCGCTGGCCGTCGGGCGCGACGGGCGGGCGTGGATCGACCGGCTGGCGTTCGACGGCGTGCTGGTCGCCGGCACGGGCGCCGGCGCGCGCGCGGTGCCGCTCGACGGGGTGAACGTGGCGCGCGGCGTCCCGGCGGCGCTGTTCACCGCCGCCTACGGCGCGCACACGCCGCGCTGGGCGTCGCGCGTCGAGCGCGCGTACGCGGTCGTCGGGCGCGCCGGCGACACGCTGCGCCTGCGGCGCGCGGACGCGGGG
>NZ_JARGEK010000429.1 GCF_029211165.1 Roseisolibacter sp. H3M3-2 | reverse complement strand
TCCACTCGTCGGCCAGCAGGCGCCCCTGCACCGCCGCCAGCTCGGCGGCCCCGCGCGCGTCGCGCTGCGCGCGGTGCAGCAGCCGCGTGCGCAGGAGGTTGCGCGCCCGCAGCAGCACCTCCAGCCGGTCGAACGGCTTGGTGACGAAGTCGTGCGCCCCCGCCGCCAGCGCCCGCTCGCGCGCCGCCGGCGTGGCGTCGGCCGTCAGCACCAGCACCGGGAGGAAGTCGCCCTCGGGGACGCGCGCCTGCAGCTCGGCCAGCACCGCCAGCCCGTCGCGGTGGGGCATGTGCAGGTCGAGCAGCACGAGGTCGGGCGCCGCGGCCTCGAACGCCGCCACCGCCTCGCGCGCGTCGGCCACGCGCACCAGCCGCCCGTAGCCGCGCGGGCGCAGCACGAGCTCCAGCAGGTCGAGGTTCGCCGCCTCGTCGTCGACGAGGAGGATCGTGCACGCCGTCGTGTCCACCGCGCGCCCGCTCAGCCGCGCCGCGCGCGCGCCAGCAGCCGGTCCACCGTCGCCACGAACGCCCGCACGTCGAGCGGCTTGGTGAGGTACGCGTCGGCCCCCTCGGCGGCCAGCGCGTCGACCGTCTTGGGCGTGGCGTCGGCGCTGATGACGACCACCGGCGTCGCCGCCGTGCGCGGCGCGCCGCGCAGCCGCCGCAGTACCTCGCGCCCGTGCATGTCGGGGAGGTGCAGGTCGAGCAGCACGACGTCCGGGCCGTGCTCCGCCGCCAGCTCCAGCCCGAGCCGCCCCTGCAGCGCCGGGACGAGGCGCCACCCCGGGCGGCGCGACGACAGGATCGTCTCCACCAGCGTGAGGTTGGCGAGGTTGTCCTCGACGTAGAGCAGCGTCGCCGCGCCGCCCGCCCCCGCCGCCGCGCCGGGGGCCGGGACCACGGGGAGCGCCGCCGCGACCCCCTCGGCCGGCAGCAGGTCGACGGCGAACGCGCTCCCGCCCGGCCCCGTGCGCTCCAGCGTCAGCTCGGCGCCCATCGCCCGCGCCAGCCGCTGCGACAGCGCGAGCCCGAGCCCCGTCCCCTCGATGTCGGTCTGCTCGGCGCCGAGCCGCGCGAACGGGACGAAGAGCTGGTCGCGCGCCGCCGGCGCGATCCCGCGCCCCTCGTCCTCCACCAGCACGCGCACCCGCTCCGCGCCGTCGGGCCCCGCCGCCGCCGAGACGCCGATGCGCACCGCGCCCTGCTCGCGGTTGTACTTCACCGCGTTCGACAGGAGGTTGAGCAGCACCTGCACCAGCCGCTGCCGGTCGGCGCGCACGAACCGCCGCTCCCCCGCCGGCGGCAGCTCGACGACCCGGACCCCGCGCTTGGCCGCCAGCGGGCTCACCATGTCGATCGCCTCGCGCACCGCCGCGTCCACGCGCACCGGCTCGATCGCCAGCGGCTGCGCGTCGGCCTCGATGCGCGCGATGTCGAGCACCTCGTCGATCAGCCGCAGCAGGTGGCGGCCGGCGTTGAGGATGTGCCGCACGCCGCCGCGGTACGCGGGCGGCAGCTCCACGTCCTCCAGCACCTGCGCGAAGCCGAGGATCGAGTTCATCGGCGTGCGCAGCTCGTGGCTCATGCGGCTCAGGAACTCGCTCTTGGCGCGGTTGGCCCGCTCCGCCTCCTCGCGCGCCTGCTCGGCGTCGGCCGTGGCCCGCCGCAGCGCCTCCAGCGCCTCCCGCCGAGAGGTCACGTCGCGCGCGTTGGCCACCAGCCCGTCGTCGGCCGACGTCGGCGACAGCGTGCGCGCCCACGCCTCGAACCACCGCCACGACCCGTCCTTGTGCCGCACGCGGTACTCGAGCGAGCCCGACGTCCCCGGCGCCGCCAGCACGCGCCCGACCAGCTCGGCCGCCGCCGGCAGGTCGTCGGGGTGCATGAAGTCGGGGATCGTCATCCCCGCGATCTCCTCGGGCGTGTACCCGAGCAGGCGCTGCACCGACGGGCCGGTGTAGACCACGTGCCCGCGCGCGTCGAGCACCTGCACCAGGTCGTACGACCGCTCGATGAGCGCGCGGAAGTGCTCCTCGCTGCGCTGCAGCGCCAGCTCGGCCTCGCGCTGCTCCGTGACGTCGCGCCCGTTGCACACCACGCCGTCGGCCGCCGAGTGCGGGTCGATCGTGCGCCCGATCGCGTCGATGGTGCGCCAGCCCCCGTCGCGGTGGCGGATGCGCCACGTGACGCGCCGCTGCGCGCCCGGGTGCTCGATGATGTCGCGCATGACGTCGAGCACGAGCGGGACGTCGTCGGGGTGCAGCAGGTCGGCCGGCTGCCGGGCCAGCATCTCGGACGGCGCGTACCCGAACATCCGCTCGGCCGACGGGCTCACGTACGTGAGGCGCATGTCCGTCCCCGAGATCATGAGCAGGTCGCTGCTGTTCTCGATGAGCCGGCGGAAGTACTCCTCGCGGGCGGACAGCGCCTCCTCCGCCCGCCGGCGGTCGGTCACGTCGAGCATCACGCCCTGGATGTGGCGCGGGCGCCCGTCGGCGCCGCGCAGCACCGCGGCCTCGTCGCGGAACCAGAGCACGCGCCCGTCGCGCGTCACCATCCGGTACTCGGCGGCGAAGCGGCGCCCCTCGGCGTGCGCGGCGTTCCAGTCGCGCTCCACGCGCTCGCGGTCCCCCGGGTGGACCGCGTCGAGCCAGAGGCGCCCGTTGGCGCGCCACTCGTCCTCGCGGTAGCCGAGCAGGCGCTCCGCCTGCGGGCTCACGAACAGCGTCGGGTACCCCTCCTCCACCGACGCCGTGTAGATGATGGCCGGCAGCTGCTCGATCAGCGCGCGCAGCCGCCCCTCGCTCTCGCGCAGCGCGGCCTCGGCGCGCGTGCGCTCGGTGGCGTCGCGGATGTTGAGCACGTGCCCGGCGCCGCGGCGGTAGTCGGCCGGCACCGCGCACACCGCCTCCAGCGTCAGCCAGTGCCCGGCCTTGTGGCGCAGCCGGTACTCGAGCTGGTGCGTCTCCCCCGGCCGCTCGGCCAGCCCGCGCACCCACCCGGCGATGCGCGGCAGGTCGTCGGGGTGGTACGGCGGCGGCGCCTCCGTGCCGTCGATCTCGCGCGGGTCCCAGCCGAGGATGCGCCGCACCGACGGGCTCCCGTACCGCGGGCGCCCGTCGTCGTCGACGATCACGATGAGGTCGTGCGCGTGCTCGATCAGCCGCCGGAAGTGCTCCTCGCTCCGCCGCAGCTCCGCCGTGCGCTCGGCGACCCGCTGCTCCAGCCGCTCGTTGGCCGCCCGCAGCTCGCGCTCGATGTCGCGCACCGCGGTCACGTCCATCGACGTGCCGACCACGCGCGCGACGTTCCCCGCCGCGTCGTACGACGCCCGCCCGCGCGAGTGCACGGTGCGCTCCGTCCCGTCGGGACGCACGACGCGGTACGTGCACTCCATCCCGCCGTCGCGCAGCATGCGCGCCGTCTGCTCGGCGACCCCGGCGCGGTCGTCGGGGTGCACGCACGCCAGGAAGCCGGCGAGGTCGCGCGGGTGCGACGCCGGGTCCAGCCCGTGGATGCGCAGCTGCTCCGCCGACCACGCGACGCGGTCGTCGGGCACCGACCACTCGAAGCTGCCGAGCGAGGTGACGGCCTGCATCTCGTCGACGTGGCGCTCCAGCTCCGCGAGGCGCGTGCGCAGCGCGCCGTCCGAGGCCGCGTCGGCGTCGCCGGCGAGCCGCGCGAACGCCGCGGCCAGCGCGCGGTCCTCGGCCGCCCACGGC
>NZ_JARGEK010000428.1 GCF_029211165.1 Roseisolibacter sp. H3M3-2 | reverse complement strand
GCGCGATCCTCGCCGAGGCGACGCCCGCGCGGCTGCGGCTCGCCGAGGCGGCGCGCGCGCTGTCGTCGCGGCTGCTGGCCGTCCTCACCCCCGCGCAGCGCGCGTGGCTCGAGGCGCAGCGCCCGCCGCGGTGCGACCGCGACGCCGCGCCCCCGCTCTCGGCCGAGCAGGCGGCGCGCATCCGCGCGCTGCAGCAGGCGCACCTCGCGGCGACGCAGGCCGACCGCGACGCGCTCGAGAGGATCCTCGCCGACGTGCTGGCGGCGCGTCAGGCCGGGAGGCCGGCGGGCGAGGTGCTGGCGATCCTCGAGCGGGCGACGCCGATCCGGAACCGCCTGGTCGCCGCCGAGGCGAAGCTGCGCACGGAGATCGACGCGGTGCTCACGCCGGAGCAGCGGGCGTCGCGCTGCCCGCTCGTGCTGCCGCCGGCGCCGCCCCGCTAGGGCGCGGCGACCCGCGACAGGTGGGTGGCG
This sequence comes from Roseisolibacter sp. H3M3-2, assembly GCF_029211165.1. GTDB lineage: Bacteria > Gemmatimonadota > Gemmatimonadetes > Gemmatimonadales > Gemmatimonadaceae > Roseisolibacter. The sequence goes on along the minus strand of NZ_JARGEK010000428.1, from coordinate 3,259 downwards.
ACGATCTGCCACCGCCCGTCGCGCCACACCAGCAGGTCGGTGTTCCGGAAGTGCGTGGCGGGCTGCCCGCCTCCGCGCGCCGCGATCGTGCCGCTCGCCTGGGCGACGGCCGCGTCGCCGTAGACGCGCACGTTCACGCTGTCGAGCTGCAGGGTCTCCGCGACGGGCGACGCGGCGACGCGGCGCAGCTTCGCGAGCGCCTGCGCCTTCGTCTCCCCGTCGCCGTCCCCGCTGAAGCCCACGTACTCCTCCGCCAGCACGTGCGAGGCGGGCGCCGAGTCGCCCCGCACGAAGGCATGGAAGAGCTCCACCTCCAGGCGGCGTACGTCCTCGCGCGCCTGCACGCTGTCCGGCGCGGCGGGAGCGGCCGCGATCGCGGCGGTGTCGCCCCGCCCACCGGGCGCGGCCCCGTCGTCCGCGCGTCCGCAGGCGGCGGCGACGACCAGGGCGGGAACGAGCAGCCGGGAGCGCGCGCGTGTCATGGCGTGCCTCTGCGATGAAAGGAACCGGGCGGAACGTCCGATCCGCGCGGACGAAGCGTTCTACCTGCCGGCCGCGCTAGGCGTCGCGCGCGACGCGCGACTCGCGCCACTCGCGGGCGAGCGTCGCCACCAGCTCCGCCGCCGGCAACGCGCGGGCGAGCGGGGCGCCCTGCCCCGCCCACTGCGCGCCGTAGCCGTGCTCCCCGCGCGCCGCCGCCGCGGCGTGCAGCGCCTTGCCGGCGTCGTACGTGGTCGGGTACCCGGGCGGCAGCACGGGGGGCGTGCGCGCGGCCAGCGCGTCGACCAGCGCGGTGAACCGGTTGGCGAGGCAGCGCGCCGGACGCCCCGAGATCCCCGCCGTCATCACGGTGCGCGCCCCCTCGCCCGCCAGCAGCGCCGCGCGGTGCGCCGGCGGCGCGCTCGACTCGGGGCAGGCGACGAACGCCGTCCCGAGCTGCGCCGCCGACGCGCCGAGTCGTAGGGCGGCCGCGATCCCCGCACCGTCCATGATCCCGCCGGCCGCGATCACCGGCACGTCGAGGTGCCGCACGAGCAGCCGCACGAGCGCGAACGTCCCGAGCCGCTCGTCGGGCGCCGCCGGGTCGAACACGCCGCGGTGCCCGCCCGCCTCCCACCCCTGCGCGACCACGGCGTCGATCCCCGCCGCCTGCGCCGCGCGCCCCTCGGCGAGGCTGGTCGCGGTCGCGAGCAGCACGGCGCCGGTCGCGCGCACCGCCGCGAGGCGCGCCGCGTCGGGGAGGCCGAAGTGGAAGCTGACGACCGGCGGCGCGGCCTCCACGACGGCGGCGAGCATCGCGTCGTCCTCGGCGAAGCTGCGGTAGATCGGGCGCAGCGCCGCCGGCGGCTCGGCGCCGTACGCGCGGAACGTCGGCGCGAGCGCGTCGAGCCACGCCGCCTCGCGCGCCGCGTCCGCCCGCGCGGGGGCGTGCACGAACACGTTGACGTTGAACGGGCGCGACGTCGCCGCGCGCAGTTCGGCGAGCATCGCGCGCGCCCCCGCGGCGTCGGTCGCCCCGAGCGCGACGCCGCCCAGCGCGCCCGCGTTCGACACCGCGGCGGCGAGCGCCGGGGTGGACGTGCCGGCCATCGGCGCCTGGAGGATCGGCAGCGCGACGCCGAGCCGCGCGAGCAGGTCGGTCACGCGCGCGGCGCCGTCAGCGGCTCCCGACGCGCACCTTCAGCCACTCGGGCCAGTTGCCGCTCATCTCGAAGAAGTCGTCGAAGTACGCGAGCCCCAGCGCCTCGACGTCGGCGACCAGCGCGCCCAGCGCGTCGGCGTCGTGGATCGGGCCGACGACGACGAGGTCCCCCTCGACGCGGAACTCGTCGGGGGTGAGGCCCAGACGCTCGTCGAGCGCGGCGCGCACGAGGTTCGCGCGCTCGTAGGCGTCGCGGCGGAAGATCAGCGTCGGGTGCGACGCGGGGATCTCGAGGGGCATGGCTCGGGAGGCGGAGGGCGGAGGCCGGCGGTCAGAAGGCGGAGCCGCCGCGCGGCCACGACTGCGACAGGCGCGCCATCAGCACCGCCGCGCGCTCGGCGGCCATGCGCAGCGACGGGAGCGAGACCGACTCCTGCGGCGAGTGCGAGCCGCGCCCGCTGACCCCGAGGCCGTCCATGCCGGGGATGAAGGGGGCGACGAACGACACGTCGCCGGCGCCGCGGCTGCTCGCGTCCTGCGCCTGCACCGGGCCGTAGCCGAGCGCGCGGCTCGCGGCGTCGAACGCGGCGACGAGGCGCGTCCCGGCGTCGGTCGCGGGCATCGCGGGGTAGCCGTCGCCGAAGGTGATCGTGCTCGTCGCGCCGTTCAGCGGGCGGGCGACGATCGACCGCATCGCCGCGCGCGCCGAGTCCTTCTGCGCCTCGCGCAGGAAGCGCAGGTCGCCGCGCGCCACGAATGCCGGCGCGATGATGTTGGTCTTCCCCTCGGCGGTGACGCGCGTGAGCGAGGTGTCGACGCCCGCGGAGGTGCCGCCGCCCACGAGGCCGACGTTGAAGGTGAGCCCCGGCTGCCCGGCCAGCGTGCGCCGGAACTCGTCGATCACGCGCGCGCCCTCGTAGATCGCGCCGTACCCCGCGCCCTCGGAGAAGACGCCGGCGGAGTGCGCCTGCCGCGCCTTCACCTCGAGCGTCCACGACGACGAGCCGCGGCGGGTGACCGAGATCTGGCCGCGCGACCCGCCCTCGAACGCCAGCGCGACGTCGCTCGCCTTCGCCAGGTCGGTGAGCGGGACGCGCGACTGCTCGATCGGCTGGCCGGGGGCCTCCTCGTCGCCGGTCATGATCACGGTGACGTGCATCCGGTCGAGCGTCCCGGCGTCTTTCAGCGCGCGCAGCGCGAGGATCATCGCGACGTCGCCCCCCTTCATGTCGCCGGTGCCGGCGCCGCGGGCGACGGTGTCCTGGCGCACCCACTTCTGGTCGTCCCCCTCGAACACGGTGTCGAGGTGCCCGATCAGCAGCAGCCGCGCCCCCTGCCCCGGGTGCTCGGCGACCAGGTGCCCCGCGCGGCGCATCGACGCGGGCGCGTCGATCCAGCGGGTGCGGAAGCCGAGCGCCCTGAGCTCGGCGTCGAACAGCGCGCCGACCCTCCGCACGCCGGCGAGGTTGTGCGTGCCGCTCGCGATGTCGACCGAGCGCGCGAGCAGGGCGACGGCGTCGTCGTAGTGCGCGCGCACGCCGTCGCGGAGCCTCGCCTCGTCGGCGGAGAGCGCGGCGGCGCCGGCGGGGGGCGCGGCGGCGGGCGCGGGCGACGCCG
>NZ_JARGEK010000427.1 GCF_029211165.1 Roseisolibacter sp. H3M3-2 | reverse complement strand
GGCGCGTCGCCGGCGGGCGTCGGCGTGCCGGGGCGCGCGCGGCGCATGGGCGCGCCGACCACCGCCAGCGGGGCCGGGTCGTCGGGGAGCGCGCCGGACGCGTCCCCCGCCAGCACGATCCCGTCGACCGAGGCGGCCAGCGCGTCGATCCCCGGCGTGTCGGCGTGCGCGACCAGCAGCAGCAGCGCGTCCACCTCGCGGAAGCCGCTGGCCAGCCGGCGCCACCGGTCGCTGCGGAAGATCTCCTCGGTCGCCACCGCCTCGCTCCCGCTCGGGAGGACGAACAGGTTCCCCTGCTCGTCGGCCGGGCGCGCGATGCGGTTCAGCGACACGCCGTACAGGAAGCTGTCCGAGATCCCGTGCGGGTCGTCGTCCTCGCGCGCCAGCGCGCGCAGCGGCGCCACCTCGCCCACCAGGTCGGCCACCGCGACGCGGCGCCGCTCGGCCTGCCCGCGCGCGATCCCGAGCGCGACCCACGCCGCCAGCTCGGCGTCGCGCCCGACGACCAGCGCCGAGCCCACGGCGTCGAGCGACGACGCCACGCGCCGCCCCTCGTCGTGCCAGACGGGGAGCGCGTCCTGCCCGGGGCCGGTCACGGCATCCCCTCGTAGATCCAGAAGTCCATCCCGCTCGCCCGCGCCACGCGCTCGGCCTCGGCGCGCGCGGCGAAGGGGCCGGTGACCACGCGGTACACGGTGCGCCCCGCGCGCGTCGCCGGGACGACGCGCGGCGCGCGCGGCGCGCGCGACCGGCGCACGAGGCGGCGGGCCTCCCCCTCCGACGGCGCCGCGGCGAACTGCACGGTGTAGCTGTCGCCCGCGTGCAGCGCGACCTCGCCCGGCGACGGGACCGTCGGCCGCGGCGGGCGCGGCGCGGCCGTGTCGGGGGGCGGCGTCGGCTCCGGGAACGCGGTGTCGATCGGCGCCGGCGCGGCGCTGTCGGTCGGCACCGTGTCGGCGGGGACGCTGTCGCGCCCGCCGCGGTTCTCGAACGTCACCGGCGCGTCCAGCCCCTCGGCGCGCGGGCGGAAGCCGTTCCACAGCACGACGTGCCAGAAGTCGGCGGCGCCGCCGGCGACCGTCGACCGCGCCCGCAGCGTCGCGCCGTCGTGCAGCGTGACGTCGTCGCCGGTGGCCGCGGCGATCGCGCCGTCGGGGAGCACGAGCGGCAGGTCCCCGCGCCACGCCGTCGCCACCGCGCCCAGCACGCGGCCGTCGCCGACCGCGATCACCCACGCCGAGTCGCCGCGCGCGGGGCGGGCGAGCACGTAGCGGCCGAGCGGGTCGACGCGCAGCTCGTGCACCTCGCTCGGCAGCTCGATCGTCGCGGCCACGGCGTCGCGGAAGCGGTCCACCACCTCGACCGCGCCGCGCCCGGCCAGCGCGACGAAGATGCGGTCGCCGCTCGGCGTGGCCGCGACGGCGCGCAGCGGGCCGCCGAGGGGGACGGCGCGCAGCGGCTGCAGGTCGCGGGCGCGCACCCCCACCAGCACGTCGGCGCCGCCGAAGTAGACGCGGTCGGCCGCGCCGCCGGGACGCAGCGCGCGCGACGCGCCGGGCACGCTCGCCGAGTCGCTGACCCGCGTGGTCGGCGGGCGCAGCCGCCAGACGTACCCGGCGCCGCCGCGCGTGCCGGCGGCCAGCACGCTGCCGTCGCGCTGCGGGAAGAGCTCCTGCACCTCGCCCGGGAGCTTGCGCGTCCACGGGTCGCCGGTGGTCGTCAGGCGGGCGACGCTGCCGTCGGCCGCCAGCCCGAAGATCGCGGCGCCGTCGGCCGAGGCGAGGGCGGTGTAGGGGGCGCGCGCCGCGCTGGCGACGCTGCCGAGGCGCAGGTCGATCCGCGCCGGGCGTCCGGCCGTGTCGACCACCGCGAGCACGCCGCTCTCCCCGTCGAAGGCGAGCACGCGGGCCAGCGCCGGGGCGGCCTCGCCGGAGCGCCAGACGACCGAGTCGAGGCGCGGGTAGATGGCCGCCGTGACGCGCCCGCCGCCGCGCGGGACGCGCAGCAGCACGGGATCGGGCCCGCGCGAAGCGACGGTGCCGGCGCCGGGCTCGGAGGCGGGGCCGCGGTCTCCACGACCGCAGGCGGCGAGCAGGGACGCCGCCAGGAGGAGGACGGGCGGGCGCACGGGACAAACCTACGGGGGGGCGGGAGGTGCGGGAACCCCGGCGGTGTGACGCACCCCGCTCGACGCCCCCCCTCGACGCTCGACGCTCCACGCTCGACGCTCCCTCCGCCGGCGGGGTGGGGGGCAGCGTCGAGCGTGGAGCGTCGAGGGGGAGCCGGTCGGGGCTAGAAGCTCGGGCCGAAGAACCAGGTCCCGAACGGCTTCCGGTTCGGACTGTCGAGCGGCCACGCGTAGTCCCACCGCAGGATCGCGAAGCCGAACAGGTTGAACCGGATCCCGTAGCCGTAGCTGCGCAGCGGGTAGCGCTGGCTGAACAGGTCGTAGTTGGCCGGCCGCTTGAGCGACACCGACTGCGCCTGGTTCCCCGGCGCCGCGTTCCCCGTCCACGCCACGCCCGCGTCGTAGAAGACCAGCGCGTCGATCGGCGGCAGCGCGATCGGGAGCACGCCCAGGTCGAAGCGGCGGATCAGCGGGAAGCGGATCTCGGCGTTGGCCAGCGCGATGCGGCTGCCGAACAGCTGCGCGGCGCCGCAGTTGGCCTGCACCTCGGAGTTCGGCACGCCGGTGAGCTGCCCCGAGCACCCCTGCGAGTACGGCTCGCGGTTGTAGCCGCGGATGAAGTCCGGCCGCCCGATGTACTTGTACCACTGGTACTCGTCGCGGCCGGCCGTGATGCTGGCGAAGGCGCGCGTCGAGACGGTGATCCAGTTGAACAGGATCGGGTCGTAGCGGCGGTAGTCGAGTAGGTAGTCCACCCACCGCCACCCGCCGAACTGCGGCTCCACCTGGAAGCGCAGCCGCTGCCCCATGATCGGCGCGGTGTAGCCGAACAGCGCGTTGTCGCGCACGAACGCGAACGACGGCGCGAGCATCGTGTTGCCGCCCAGCTTGCGCGAGCCGAGCAGGCGCTGGTCGACCGGGTAGCCGCCCTGGTAGAGCGTCTGGATCGGGATGATCGAGTTCGAGACGTTCGTGATCCGCCCGCCCAGCTCGAAGCGCGTGAACCGGTTGAGCGGGTACAGCGCGCGCCAGAAGCCGTCGCGCCACGTCTGCCGCTGGATCCGGTCCTCGACGACGAAGTTGCCGGTGTTCGGGTCGCCGCCGGCGAGCGCCGGCTGGCTCCCCAGGAAGTACACCGGGATCTGCGACACGCCGGTCGTGTACTGCAGCCGCCGCGCGAGGTTGGTGTATCCCGCGAACACCTGCGCGTCGGAGATCTGCCCGTTCACGGCGGCGCTGATCGCCAGCTGCTGGTTCCCCAGCAGGTCGCCGAGCACGATGGTGGTCCCGCCGTAGAGCTGCTGCCCGTAGTTGGCGCTGGTGCCGACGCCGACCTGCGGCTGCGAGATGTACTCCGGCTGGAAGCCCGCCTTGTAGCGCGTGTCCTTGAACCGCGCGGTGTCTGGGAGCGCCAGCGCGGCGCTGTCGAGCAGCGCGGTCACGCTGAGCGGCGGCGCGCCGGCCGACGCCGCGCCGGCCGGCAGCGCGTCGGAGGCGCGGAAGGTCGACGCCGGCGTGCGGTAGACCGAGCGGCTGTCCGGCGTCGTGTCGACCGGGATCGCCTGCGCGACCGTGCTCGGCGCGGCCGCCGGCGCCGCCGGCGCCCCCGTG
>NZ_JARGEK010000426.1 GCF_029211165.1 Roseisolibacter sp. H3M3-2 | reverse complement strand
GACGTGCGCGTCGAGTCGATCGCCGCCGGCGGCGACGGCGTCGGGCGCGTCGGCGGGATGGTCGCCTTCGTGCCGCGCACCGCCCCCGGGGACCTGGTGCGCGCACGGCTGTCGTCCGCCGGGCGCTTCGCGCGCGGCGTGGTCGAGGAGGTGCTGGAGCCGTCGCCGGCGCGCGTCGCGCCGCCCTGCCCGCACTACGAGCGCGACCGGTGCGGCGGGTGCCAGCTGCAGCACCTGGCGCTCGACGCGCAGCACGAGGCCAAGCGGCGCATCGTGGCCGACGCGCTCGCGCGCATCGCGCGCCGCCCCGTCGACGTCCCCCCGCCGGTCGCGAGCCCGGCGCCGTGGCGCTACCGGCGCAAGCTCACGCTCGCGCTGCGCCGCGCCGGCGGCGCGTGGATCGCCGGGCTGCGCGCGCACGACGACCCGGACGCCGTGTTCGCGCTCGAGGACTGCCCGATCACCGACGAGCGCGTGGTCGACGCCTGGCGCGCGGTGCTGGCACACGCCGAGCTCCTGCCGCGCGGCGCGCGCGAGCTGCGCGGCGCGGTCCGGCTGCTCGACGACGCGTCCGTCGCCTTCTCGCTGGAGGGCGGCGAGCGGTGGGCGGAGTCGGACCGGCTGTTCGACGCGGTCCCGCGGGTCGCCGCGCTCTGGTGGCACCCCGCGGGCGGACGCCGCCGCCTGCTCCACGACCGCCGCGGCGACGGCGCGCCCGGCGCCTCGTTCGTGCAGGTGAACCCGGGCGTCGCCGAGCGCCTGGCCGACGACGTGGTGGCGACGGTCCTCGCGCACGCGCCGGAGACGGTGGTGGACGCGTACGCCGGCGCCGGCGACGTCGCGGTTCGGCTGGCCGGCGACGGCGCGCGCGTGGTCGCCATCGAGTGGGACGCCGACGCCGCGGCGTACGCCGCCGCCCGGCTGCCGGCCGGGTCGCGCGCCGAGAAGGCCCGCGTCGAGGACGCGCTCCACGGCGCGCCGACGGCCGACGTCGCGCCCATGAACCCGCCGCGCGCGGGGCTCGACCTCGCGGTGCCCGCGGCATTGGAGGGCGCGCCGCCGCGCGCCGTCGTCTACGTGAGCTGCAACCCCGCCACCCTGGCGCGCGACCTGGCGCGCCTCCCCTCGTTCGTCATCCGCCGCGTGCAACCCTACGACATGTTCCCGCAGACCGCGCACGTCGAGACGCTCGTCGAGCTGGTGCCCGCATGAAGTACGTGGTCGAGGTCGACGGCGAGCGGACCACGGTGGAGATCGCGGGGGACGAGGTGCGCCTGGACGGGCGCGAGCTGCGCGCCCACCTGGTGCACGTCGAGGGGACGCCGGTCTCGCTCCTCACCATCGGCGAGCGCGTCTACCGCCTGGTGGCGCGGCGGGGCGACGCCCGGGGGCGCTACACCCTGTCGCTGGAGGGGCGGCGGTTCGCGGTCGAGGCGCTCGACGAGCGCACCCGCGCCATCCGCGACCTGTCGGCGGCCTCGGCGGCCGCGGCCGGGCCGGCGCCCCTGGTCGCGCCGATGCCCGGGCTGATCGTCCGGGTGGCGGTCCAGGTGGGCGACGCCGTGACGGCCGGCCAGGGGCTGGTCGTGATGGAGGCGATGAAGATGGAGAACGAGCTCCGCGCCCCGTCGGCGGGGACGGTCAAGGCGGTCCACGCCGCCCCGGGGACGCCGGTCGAGAAGGGGACGGTGCTCGTGGAGCTGGAGTGAGGCGGGGCTGATCCCCTTGGTTGACCGGGACTTAGGGCCCGGCTAGCTTCCGGGACTGCGCGAAAACGCCCACCGTCGGGACCGGTGGGGGCCGAGACCCGGGTTGCATGTCGCACCGGTGAGGCGCCGTCGTCCTGTCACCGGAGTAGCATGCGTTCCACGTACACCGCGACGCCCGCGGACATCGAGCCGCGCTGGTACGTCGTCGACGCCGAGGGGATGGTCCTCGGCCGGCTCGCCTCGGAGGTCGCCAAGATCCTCCGCGGCAAGCACAAGCCGATCTTCACGCCGCACATGGACACCGGCGATCACGTCATCGTGATCAACGCCAGCAAGGTGCGCGTGACCGGCCGCAAGGCGGAGCAGAAGCAGTACTTCCGCCACACGGGCTACATGGGCCACGAGCGCTTCACGCCCTTCGCGACGATGATCGCGAAGCACCCCGAGCGCGTGATCGAGAAGGCGGTCTTCGGCATGCTGCCCAAGACGACGCTCGCGCGGACGCAGATCCGCCGCAAGCTGCGCGTCTTCCCGGGCGCCGAGCACCCGCACGCGGCGCAGCAGCCGCAGGCGCTGACCTTCAACGGCGAGGGCAAGTAACCCATGGCTGACGCGAACCTGCACGCCATCGGCCGCCGCAAGGAGGCGGTCTGCCGCGTGTACCTGCGCCCCGGCTCGGGGAAGTGGGAGATCAACGGCCGCGCGCTCGGGGACTACTTCCCGCGCCCGACGCTCGTCTCGTCCATTCAGCTCCCGCTGTCCGCGACGGACAACCTGGGCAAGTGGGACGTGATGGCGAACCTGAACGGCGGCGGCGTCACCGGCCAGGCCGGCGCGCTCCGCCTCGCGATCGCCCGCGCGCTCGTGAAGCAGGACGAGACGTACAAGCCGAAGCTCCGCGAGCTCGGCCTGCTCACGCGCGACGCCCGCGCGGTCGAGCGCAAGAAGCCGGGCCGCCCGAAGGCCCGCAAGCGCTTCCAGTTCTCGAAGCGCTAAGCACCACCTGCGGTGCTGCGGGGCTGCGGAAGAGCTAGAGCGCCCTTCCGCAGCCCCGCAGGTCCGCAGCATCTCACACGCCGCCCGAGCGTTCCGCGGGTGCCGGCTCCGGCCGGTCGCGGGGCGCGACGACGACGGCGGACGACACAACCTCCAGTACGGAACCCAGTCCCATGGCCAGCAGCATGCAGCCCACCGGCGGCCAGCCGGCGATGCTCGAGCAGCTCCTCGCGGCCGGCGTCCACTTCGGACACCAGACGCGCCGCTGGAACCCCAAGATGCGCCGCTTCATCTTCGCGGAGCGCAACGGGATCCACATCATCGACCTGCAGAAGACGCTGCGTCAGCTCGAGCTCGCGCAGAAGCTCGTGCGCGACGTCGTCTCGCGCGGGGAGCAGGTCCTCTTCGTGTGCACCAAGCGCCAGCTCGCCTCGATCGTGAAGAGCGAGGCGGAGCGCGCCGGCTCGTTCCACATCACCGAGCGCTGGCTCGGCGGGCTGCTGACGAACTTCTCGACCGTCAAGAAGCAGATCAAGAAGCTCAAGGAGCTCGAGGCGGGCTCCGAGGCGGGCGGCGAGTTCGAGAACTACACGAAGAAGGAGCAGCTCATGATGACCCGCGAGCGCGACAAGCTCGCGAAGAACCTCTCGGGCATCAAGAACATGGGCCGCCTCCCGGGGCTGATGTTCGTCGTCGACTCCAAGAAGGAGCACATCGCCGTCGACGAGGCGCGCAAGCTCGGCATCCCGGTCGCCGCGATCGTCGACACGAACGCCGACCCGGACCTCATCACGGTGCCGATCGCCGGCAACGACGACGCGATCCGCTCGGTCGAGCTGATCACGAAGGCGATCGCCGACACGATCGCCGAGGCCCGCCTCGCGGCCCCGGTGCGCCAGGAGGAGGACGAGCAGGAGGCCACGGTCTACTCGTCGGAGCGCGGCAGCGAGCGCGCCGAGGGCGGCCGCGGCGGGCAGGGCGGCGGCCAGGGCGGGCAGGGCGGCCAGGGCGGCGACGACCGCAAGCGCCGGCCGCGCCGGC
>NZ_JARGEK010000425.1 GCF_029211165.1 Roseisolibacter sp. H3M3-2 | reverse complement strand
GTGGCCGCCGAGCGCCGCGACGGGCGCGAGGCGCGCGCGCCCTGGTTCGACGTGTGGCTGGACGCCGCGCTCCCGCTCCGGCACCTCACGCTCGCGCCGGCCGGCGCCGCGCCGCGCGTCGCGCTCCGCGGCCTGGTGCGCGACTCGCTCGGGCAGCCGGTCGCCAACGCGCGCGTCCGCGTCGCCGACCCCGAGGCGCCCGACGACTCGCTCGCCGCCACGGTGCGCACCGCCGCCGACGGGACGTTCCGGTTCGCCAGCCTCCCCGAAGGCACGGCGCTGGTCGAGGCCACCGCCGTCGGCCACCTGCCGGCGCGCGCGCAGGTCGCGCTGCTCGCCGAGGACGCGAACGAGGTCGCGCTCGTCCTGCGCCGCGGCACCGTGCTCGCGGCGGCCGTGACGACGGAGCGGTTCACCGAGGCGTTCCTGGCCGAGGTCGAGCAGCGGAAGCTGCTGGGCGTCGGGACGATCCGCACGTCCGAGGTGCTGGAGCGGTACCCGCAGGTCTCCTCGACGCTGCGCGACATCCCGGGCGTGCGCGTGGAGCACGGGATGGGGAACCGCTGGCGCGTGCGGCTGACGCGCACCAACCCGCCGTTCGGGTGCGAGCCGCAGATCTACCTCGACGGGCTGCTGCTGAACCCCGAGCGCGCCTCGGGGCGCGCCGACCCGGACGCGACCGACATGCTGCAGGTGCTCGCGCCGACCGACCTCGTCGCCATCGAGGTCTACCACAACGGCGCGTCGGCGCCGCAGCGCTACGCGAGCGGGATGAGCCGGTGCGGCGTCATGCTCGTGTGGACGAAGGCATACGCCCGCATGCCGGTGCGCTGAGCGATGGACGTCCGCGACGCGGCCGCGCTGATCGCCGGCGGCCTCCCCCGGCGCCCGCCGCACGCGGCGCCGACGCTGTGGGCCGACCTCGGCGCCGACCGCGACCTGCGCGCGGCGTCCGCGCTGCGCGCCCGCCCGCGCGACGCCGCCGCGGTCGTCGTGCACGCGCTCGACTTCGCCGACGCGCGCGCCTGGGACGCGCTCGCGCTCCCGCCGCTCGACGGCGTGCTGCTCGCCAACGCGCTGCACTACGTCGCGGCCGGCGCGCAGGGCGCGCTGCTGCGGTGCCTCGCCGACGCGCTCTCCCCCGCCGGCCGGCTGCTGGTGGTGGAGTACGAGGGGCGCGCGCCCAACCCGTGGGTGCCGCACCCCGTGTCGACCGCCCGCCTGCGGGAGCTGAGCCCCCCGGGCTTCGTCCTGCGCACCGTGGGGAGCCGCGCGTCGCGCTTCGGCGGCACCATGTACGCCGCCGCGTTCACGCGCGTCCCCCCGCCAGACCCGGAGCACGAGCCATGACGACCGAGGACCGCGAGTACGTGCTCGGCACCCACGACGCCGAGCTGCGGCGGCTGGGGTTCCAGCACCAGGTGTGGGCGGGGCCGACCGTGGCGGCGTGGGAGCGCGCCGGCTTCGCGCCCGGGCAGCGGCTCCTCGACGTGGGGTGCGGGCCGGGCTACGCGACCTTCGACCTCGCCGACCTGGTGGGGGAGCGCGGCCACGTGCTCGGCGTCGACGTGTCGCAGCGCTTCGTCGCGCACCTCGACGCCGAGCGGGCGCGGCGCGGCCACGCGAACGTCGAGGCGCGGCTGCAGGACCTGGCGGCGCTCGACGTCGCGCCCGCGAGCGTCGACGGCGCGTGGGCGCGCTGGGTGCTCTGCTTCGTGCGCGATCCGGCGGCGGTGACGGCGCGCGTGGCGCGCGCGCTGCGACCCGGCGGGGCGTTCGTCGTGATGGACTACGTGCACTACGAGGGGTTCGCGCTCGCCCCCGGCGGCGGCGCGGCGGCGCGCGTCATCTCGGCGGTCGCCGAGTCGTTCCGCCGCGCCGGCGGCGACCCGAACGTCGGGCAGTCGGTCCCGGCCCACATGCGCGACGCCGGCCTCGTCGTCGAGTCGGTCGAGTCGGTGGTGCGCGCCGCGCGTCCCGGGACCGCGCTGTGGGAGTGGCCGTGGAGCTTCTTCCGCAACTTCCTCCCGGGGCTCGTCGCCGCCGGCGGGCTGTCGGCGGAGGACCACGCGGCGTTCGAGCGCGAGTGGGCGGCGCGCGCGGACGACCCGGCGGCGTTCCTGCTCACGCCGCCGATGGTCGTCGTGGTGGGGCGGAAGCCGCGCTAGAGAACTTCCCGCGTTCGCCGGAGGCGGAGGGCTTCACGCGCCCACCCCGACTCCGCTGGCAGGCCACCCGGCGCTCGGGTCGCGATCCTCCCGCGCCCGAGGCGCCGCGCGGAACGCCGCCTTCCGACGCGCGCGGGATTCGCTCACGGAGCGCCGGCCGCCGTCATGCGCGCGAAGTCCAGCGTCGCCCGGTCGCGCAGCGCGTCGCGCATGAAGCGGAACTGGTAGTAGCCGTACTTGAGCGGCTCGGCGCCGAGCGCCTGGTAGTTGGCGCCGAAGTAGGCCACCGCGTCCTGGCCCGCGGGCGTCGGGTCGGGCAGGTTGGCCGCCGCGCGCTCCGCCAGTCGCTCCAGCTCCGCGAGGAACGCCTCGCCGCCCGGCTGCGTGCGCCAGAAGGCGACGGCGAGGCGGTTGGCCGCGTTCTCGTTCGCGTAGAGCGTCGCCTCGCGTCGCCCCGCGCGCGCCTGGAACCAGTGCCCGGCCTCGTGCGCGATCAGGAACCGGTTGAAGAACGCGCGGAACAGCCGCTCGGCCTCCGCGTCGCCGCCGCCCGCGAAGGTGCGGAACACGGCGCGCATCCCCTCGGGCGCGGCGTCCCACCACGGGACCACGATCCCGTTCGACGCGCCGGTGAAGAAGATGAGCTGCGGCGCGTTGCGGACCTGCACCGTCGGCGCCTCGGCGAGCGGCGCGCCGCGCGCGCGCGCGACCTGGTCGGCGAAGGCGCGCACCACCGCCTGCGCGCCGGCGCGCAGCTGCGCGGTGTCGGCGTAGACGGGGACGAGCGGCGCCGACGCGGCCACGGGGGCGGACGCGGGGGCGGGGGACGGGGAGGGGGACGGCGTGCGCGACGCGCAGCCGGAGGCGAGGAGCAGCGCGAGCGCGAGGCGCGGGGCACGGTGGGCGGGCATGCGCGACGCTCGCACCGCCGGCCGCGGTCCGCCAGGGCGTCGCGCCGTCAGCGGCGCCGGAGCGAGGCCATCGCCGAGTCGAGGACCGCCGCCGGGAGCTCGTGCCCCCCCTCGAACTCCTGCAGGCGCACGCGGTAGCCCGCCGCCCGGAGGTCGGCCACGATCCGCCGCGTGCGCTCCACCGTCAGCACGCGGTCCGCCGTCCCGTGCGACACGAACACCACCGGGCGCCCGACGCGCGCCGCCGGCACCACGAACCCCGGCGAGAACACCAGCGCGCGCGGGAACAGGTCGCCGTTGGCGAGGGCGAGCGACAGGGCGTACGTCGCGCCGTCGGAGAAGCCGGCCACCCACACGCGCGCCGTGTCGACGGCCACCCGCGCGAACGTCGCCGCCAGCGCCGCGTCGAGCCGCGCGACGTCGGCGCCGAACGCGCCGTCGAGCCCGTCCCACGTCCCGCGCACCGACTGCGGCGCCAGCAGCACGGCGCCCGCGCGCTGCGCGGCCTCGCCCAGCATCCGCTGCATCGACTCGGCGTTGCGGCCGGCGCCGGCGAGCGCGACCAGCAGCGGCGCCGCGCGGTCGGGGCGGTGGCCGCGCGGGATCACCAGCACCGGGTCGCGCTCGCCGTCGCCGAGCGGGAGGACGTGCGCGCCCGGGGCCGGCGCGGCGACGGT
>NZ_JARGEK010000424.1 GCF_029211165.1 Roseisolibacter sp. H3M3-2 | reverse complement strand
GGCCCGCCCCCCGCCCGCGCCGCACGGGTTGGTCGGCGGCGCCACCGCGCCCGGCGCGACGGCGCGCGCGTCAGCGAGGCCCGGGCGTCGGCTCGGGCTCCAGGCGCACGCGCCGCCAGCGCGCCTTGGCGAACTGGTAGCCGCCGTACGCCACGCACCCCGCCGCGACCACGCCCACGACGAACGGCCCCGCCGGCGCGTCGGCCAGCGTGTCGAGCGCGTCGCCGAGGCCGTTGACGCGGCGCGGCTCGCCGGTCCACGCGGCGCGCACGAGCAGCCCGCCGCACAGCACGAACAGCACCGCGCGCGCCGCCAGCCCGACGCGCGCCAGCCGCACGATCACGCGCACGACGCCCTTGGAGACGCGCCGCCGTTCGAGGTCGCCGCTCAGCGGGCGCGCGCCCGACCGCCAGGCGAGGTAGCCGCCGACGCCCACGACCGCGAGCCCCGCGGCGCCGAGCAGCGGGCGCCCCGCCGGGAGCGCGAGCAGCCGCGCGGCCCACAGCTCGCTGGCCGCCGCCGCGTCGGCGAGCCCGTCGGCGAGCAGGCGCACGGCGAGCGCCGCGAGCCCCGCGTACACGAGCCCCACCACCGCGTCGGCGACGCGCGCCACCGCGCCGCGCCACCCGCGCTCCGCCTCGGGCGCGCGCAGCGCCGCGACGAACGACAGCACGGAGTAGCCGACCAGCCCCACCGTGAGCGCGCCGATGAGCAGGCGCCCCATCGGCAGCCCCGCGAGCAGGCGGATCACGTCGGACGAGCCGCGCGCGCGCTCGGTGAGCCCGACCGCGACGAACAGCCCCGTGCCGCCGACCAGGAGGTAGACGACGCCCTTGGCGACGTAGCCGATGCGCGTCAGCCACTCCAGCCAGCGCGGGTGCCGCGCCGCCGTCGCGCGGACGCGGCGCCCGAGCTTCAGGCGGTCGCCGGCCCGGCGCCTCAGCGCCGGCGCCGCCGCGCCGGGGTGCCGAGGAGCGCGCCCATGATCCCGCGCGTGATCGCCCCGGCGACGGTGCGCGTGACCGGCGAGTTGAAGATCTGCTCCAGCGTCGACTTCTCCGCCTTCGGCGCGCGCCCGCGCGGCGCCGGCGGGCGCGCCGGCACGGCCGCCGCGTCGTCGGCCGCCTCCGCCTCCTCCTGCGCCGCCACCGCGCGCGCGGCCGACTCGGCGCGCTCGGTGAGCATCTCGCGCGCGCTCACCCGGTCCACCGCCTGCGCGTACTCCTGCACCTGCTTCGACGCCGCGAGGCGCTGCCGCATCTCGTCGTCGGTGAGGGGGCCCATGCGCGACGACGGCGGCACCATGCGCGTGGCGAACGGCGGCGTCGGCGCGCCGGTCGGCGAGAGCACCGTCACCAGCGCCTCGCCGATGCCGAGCGTCGTCAGCGTCTCCTCGACGTCGTAGAACGCCGTCTTGGGGAAGGTGCGCGCGGCGGCCCGCAGCGCCTTCTCGTCGTCGGGCGTGAACGCGCGCAGCGCGTGCTGCACGCGGTTGCCGAGCTGCCCGAGGATGTCGGCCGGGATGTCCTTCGGGCTCTGCGTCACGAAGAACACGCCGACGCCCTTCGAGCGCACGAGGCGCACGACGCGCTCGATCTGCTCCTTGAAGTCCTTGCTCGCCCCCTCGAACAGCAGGTGCGCCTCGTCGAAGAAGAAGACCAGCTTCGGCTTGTCGAGGTCCCCCGCCTCCGGCAGCTCGTTGTAGAGCGTGGCGAGCATCCACATCATGAACGTCGAGAACAGCGCCGGCCGGTCCTGCGTGTCCTTGAGCTCCAGCACCGAGATCAGCCCGCGCCCGTCGCGCTCCGTCTGCAGCAGGTCCCCGAGGTCGAACTCGGGCTCGCCGAAGAACTTGTCCGCGCCCTGCTGCTCCAGCTCCACCAGCTCGCGCAGCAGCACGCCGACCGTCTGCTTGCTCATCCCGCCGTACGCCGCCAGCTCGGCGGCGCCGTCGCCCGTCAGGTACTGCAGCACGGCGCGCAGGTCCGACAGGTCGAGCAGCAGCAGCCCCTTGTCGTCGCAGTACTTGAACACGAGCGCGAGCACGCTGCTCTGCGTCTCGTTGAGGCCGAGCACCTTGGCGAGGAGCAGCGGGCCGAAGCTCGACACCGTCGCGCGAAGCTGCGCGCCGTACGCGCCGGTGAGGCTCAGGAACTCGACCGGGAAGGCGGTGGGCGTCCACCGGTAGCCGGTCTCGGTCGCGCGCTGCGTCACGCGCGCCCCCGGCTCGCCCGGCGCGCCGACGCCCGACATGTCCCCCTTCACGTCGGCCAGGAACACCGGCACGCCGGCCGCCGAGAGCTGCTCGGCGACCAGCTGCAGCGTCTTCGTCTTCCCCGTGCCGGTGGCGCCGGCGATCAGGCCGTGGCGGTTCATCATGGCCAGCGGGATGCCGACGGTGGGCTCGGGGTGCGCCTCGCCGCCGTGCACGCACGCGCCGAGCGCGACGCGGGCGCCCTCGACCTTGAAGGCGGCGCGCGCCGCCTCGACGACCTTCTGATCCATGGGGGACGATCCTCTCCTCAGTCGGTGGGCGGCGCGGGCGCGGCTGCGCCCGGTGCGTCCGCGAGGGGCATCGTATCCGGCGCGGGGGGATCCCGCCACTCCGCGGCCGGCAGCTCGAGCACGAACGCCGCGCCCCCCTCGGCCGACGCCTCGTAGCGCAGCGCGCCCCCCTGCGCCTCGGCGATCCCGCGCGCAATCGACAGGCCGAGCCCCGTGCCGCGCACGTCGGGGGGCGTCCCCGGCGGGCGGTAGAACGCCTCGAAGATCCGCGCGCGTTCGGCGGCGGGGACGCCCGGCCCCGCGTCGATCACCGCCACCCGCACCACGCCGCCGGCGCGCGCCGCGCGCACCGTCACCGGCGACGCCGGGGGCGCGTACTTGGCGGCGTTCTCCAGGAGGTTCACCAGCGCGCGCACCGTGTGCGCGAGGTCGAAGCGCGCCGCCAGCAGCTCGTCGGGGAGGTCGATGCGCACCTCGCGCCCGGCCAGCGGCCCCGCCGCGCGCTGCAGCGCCGCGCCGACCAGCTCGTCCGCCGTGTCGATGCGGACGTCGAGCGGCAGCGCCCCCGCCTGCAGCCGCGACAGGTCGAGCAGGTCGCCCACCAGCGCATCCATGCGGTCGGCCTCCGCCTCCACCACCGCGGCGCGCGACGGGTCGCCGCCGCGCGCGATCTCGTGCGCGATCCCCTTGATCGTCGTCAGCGGCGTGCGCAGGTCGTGCGAGACCGCCGTCAGCAGCGCGCCGCGCAGCGCCTCCACGCGCCGCTCCCCCTCCGCGCGCTCGGCCTCCTCGACGAGGCGCAGCCGCTCGACGCCGAGCGCCGCGTACTGCAGCAGCGCCGCCAGCACGCGCGCGATCTCCTGCAGCAGCGGCGCGGGCGCCCCGACGCGGTGCAGCACCCCCGCCACCCGGTCGCGCACCGGCAGCGGGCGCGGGAGCGCGCGCGGCGGCGGGCCGTCCGCCTCCATCGCCCACCGCACCGCGGTCGACGCGCGCGCGGGGTCGTCGGCCGGGGCGTAGCGCGCGCTGCCGCCGTCCAGCTCGACCACGCTGCGCCCGGTCTCGGCGGCCCACGCCAGCAGCCGCTCGGGGTCGGGGTGGAAGGGCGCGCGCGCGTCGGGGGGCGCGGTGCTGGGCGCGTCGCGCGGCGCCTCGACCTCCGCGCGCGCCACGCCCACCAGCGCGCCCGAGGCGTCGACGCGGTGGATCTCGCAGCGCGTCGCGCCGGCGGCGGCGCGCACCGCCTCGGGC
>NZ_JARGEK010000423.1 GCF_029211165.1 Roseisolibacter sp. H3M3-2 | reverse complement strand
CTCGCGGCGGCAGGAGCCGTCCCCGCCGTGGAGCGCTGCCGACGCTCGACGCTCGCCGCTCGACGCTGCTCAACGCGCCAGCGACCGGAAGTACGCCTCGGTCCCGTCGACGACGGCGCGCGCGTACAGCTCGCGCCCTTCCGGCGAGCGCAGCGCCGCCTCCTGCTCGGGGAACATGAGGAACAGCCCCTCGGTCAGGATCGCCGGCATCCACGGCGGGCGCGCCACGGCGAGGTTCTGGTAGTGGATGCCGAGGTCGCGGATGCGGAAGCGCCGCACCATCTCGCGCTGCACCAGGCGCGCGAGCGGCTCCGAGTGCTGGTGGAAGAACAGCGTGCTCGTCCCCGCGTTGGCGAACGGGTTGACGCCGTCGGGGAACGCGTTGAGGTGGATCGACAGGAACGCGTGCCCGTCGGCGCGGCGCGCCAGCACGCCGCGGTCGCCCAGCGGGACCGGGTCGGCCGTCGTGCGCGTCATCACCACCTCGGCGCCCCGCTCGCGCAGCAGGTCGCGCACGCGCTCCGCCACGGGCAGCACCGCGACCGGCTCCCACAGCCCCGTCGGCCCCGTCGCGCCCCCCGGCGGGTGCCCCGCGTCGACCACGATGCGCATCCCGCGCAGCGGCCGCGCCGGGTCGACGGTCGGCGTGCGGCGCACGCGGAGCACGAACGCCGAGCGGGCCGGGTCCCACAGCGCGAGGTAGCCGTACGGGTCCTCGCCCAGCCGCAGCGTGACGCGCACGCGGTCCGTCGCCTCCTGCTCCCACACCACCTGCCGCACCAGCGAGTCGCCGGCCGTCCCCCAGATCGGGAGGATGTCGGGGGAGAACGCGGTCTGGTACAGCACGAGGTCGATCTCGCGCCCGCGCTCGATCACCTGGTACGGCGGGCGCTCGGCGAGCGGGATCACGAGGTCCGACCACCCGGGCGCCGGCGCCACGCGCGCGCCGCCGGCGCCGCGCCGCGCCGCCGACCACCCGGCCGGCAGCGGGACCACCTCGCCGCTGTCGACCCACACCTCGAGCTGCGCGTCGAGGCGCACGCGCGTCGCGCCCCCCTGCGCGCCGGTGCGCTCGACCGGCGTCCCCGGGGCGAAGAACCACTTGTACGTGCCGTCCGGCGTCGGCCGGCCGACGATCACGCGGTCGGTGTCGGGGACCGCCGACGGGCGCCCCAGCTGCACCCAGTCGCGCGCCCCCGGGCGCCCCGGGTCCGCAGCCGCGACGACGCTCACCCGCCCCACCCGGAGCCGCACCGTGTCGGCGCCGCGGGCGACCACCACCCGCGGCTCGGGGGCGGCCGCCAGCGCACCGGCCGGCACCTCCCCCACCCAGGTGGTCGCCGCGTCCTCCCCGGTCGGCGTCGGCCACCCGGGGCGCGCCTGCGCGTCCACCATCGGCGCCCCCGCGTCGCCGCCGAGGGCCAGCCAGGCCGCCGCGTTCCGCGGCGCCCGGACCGCGACCCGCACCGGCTCGTCGGCCCGCAGCGCGCTCCGGCCGGCTGGCGACACGCTGCCGCTGTCGACGACGAGCCGCCCCGTGGCCGGGAGCGGGCGGCGGGCGGGGACGCGCACCGGGACGGTCCGGCGCGCCGTCTCGACGCCCCGCGTCGCCACCAGCTCGTAGCGTGGCGCCGAGGCCGGCGGGACCGGGAGGAAGGCCAGGAAGGCGCCGTTGGGAGCCACCTGCACGGGCGCGCCGTTGATGGTCAGCGTCGCCTCGCCGCTCCCCACCGAGCCGAAGACGAAGGTCGAGTCGCGCCCCCCCACCGACGCCTGCGCCCCGGGCGACACCACACGCACGTCGAGCGCCCCGTTGACCCGCGGCACCGGCGGCAGCCCCGCGGGGCCCCCGTCCGCCGCCGCGGCGGGGACGGGGGCGGCGCCCGGGGCGGACGCCCGGGCGCAGAGGGCGAGGAGCAGGACGAGCGCGACTCGGGACGGCCGGCGGGCGGGGAGGCGACGCATCGGGGCAAGGTACTCGGCGCCTCTGCCGGGGCGGAACGGCGCGCCGGCCGGCGGCGACGACTGATTGCCTCCCCCCGGACGCCCCTCTACCTTCGACGACGCATGGGATCCGACGCCCTCCGACGCCCCGCCCCCGTCCCCCGCCCCGGCGCAACCTGCCCGGCGCGGCGCCGTAGTGCCCGCATGCCGTCGACCCCCGCCCGCGCCGCCGCGTGACCCACGGGCCCGCGTCGCACCCGTCGCCCTCCGCGCCCGCCCCCGCCGCCGTGCGGGTGGCGGTGTGCGCGCTCACCGACGTCGGCCGCACGCGCGAGCACAACGAGGACGCGTTCCTCGTCGCCGACCTGTCGGAGCCCGAGCCGCTCACCTTCCTCAACGACGAGTCCGCGGTGCGCGGGCACGACGCAGTCGCGACGCGCGGGGTCGACGCCGGCACCGAGGGGGTGCTCTTCCTCGTCGCCGACGGGCTGGGCGGCGCGGCGGCCGGCGAGATCGCGAGCCGCATGGGCGCCCGCGCCGTCTTCGACGCGCTGCGCGAGCGGGTCGCCGAGGCCAGCGCCGACGCCGGGCAGTACGCGGTCGCGCTGCGCGACGCGGTCCTGGCCGCGAACACGGCGATCCACCGCCACGCGCTCCGCCACGCCGAGCTGCGCGGGATGGGGACGACGCTGACGGCGGCGGCGCTGCGCGGCGACACGCTGTACCTCGCGCAGGTCGGCGACAGCCGCGGCTACCTGATCCGCGACGGTGTCGCGCAGCAGCTGACCAAGGACCAGTCGCTGATGCAGAAGCTCGTCGAGGCCGGGGAGATCACCCCCGAGCAGGCCGAGACGAGCGTGCGCCGCAACATCATCCTGCAGGCGCTCGGCCCCGAGGCGTCGGTGAAGGTCGACCTCACGCACCAGCAGCTGCGGCGCGGCGACCTGCTCCTCCTGTGCAGCGACGGGCTGTCGGGGCAGGTGCGCGCGCACGAGCTGGCGGAGGCCGCGGCCGACGCGTCCGACCTCGCCGCGCTGTGCCGCGAGCTGATCGCGCGCGCGAACGCGACGGGCGGCCCCGACAACATCACCGTCGTCGCCGCGCGCTTCGACGGCGCGGGGCTCGTCGACGCCTCGCAGGGCGACGCGATCGGGCACCAGCGCTTCCCGCTCGGGTCGCCGACGCCGACGACGCCGATCGAGCCGGTGTCGGCCGCGGTGCTCGACGCGCCCGCCCTGGCGCTCCCGGTTCCCGGGCAGGCCGCCGGGCTCCCCGCCGAGCCGCCCCCCGCCCCCGGCGTCACCCCCGTCGAGCTGGCGGAGCGACGCGACCGCGCCAAGGTCGCCTACGTCGGGCTGGCGATCCTCGCCGTCGTGCTGGCGGCGCTGCTGGCCTGGCGGTTCTACTCGGAGCGGCGGATCTAGCGCGGGTCCCGATCGCGTCGGACGGCGGGGGCTCGCGCGCGTACCTGTGGCCCCGTCTCGCCGGCGACCCGAGCGCCGAGCGCCGGGCGCCGAGGCTCACACGGCGCTCGGCGCCCGGCGCTCAGGTCGGGATTCGCCGGCGCTGGAGGCACCCCGCGGAACGCGGCCCTCCGACGCCTCCACGAAGTGCCCTAGCTCTTCCGCGCCGCCAGCCAGCGCGCGACGGCCTGCTGCATCGCGCGGTCGCCCGACCAGCCGCACACCACCGGCGCGTCGGTGGGCAGCTCCGCGGCGCGGCGCGTGTGGTCGAACAGCGCCACGACGGCCGCGCGCCCCCCGCGCCGCGCGTCCTCGACGGCGGCGCGCACCGCGTCGAGCGCGGCGGGCGAGTGGCCGACGCGGCC
>NZ_JARGEK010000422.1 GCF_029211165.1 Roseisolibacter sp. H3M3-2 | reverse complement strand
CTGCGCGCCCACCGCCGGCAGCTCGTCGTGCGCGACCATCCAGCCGACCGCGCGCGCGCCGAGCGCACGCTGCGCGACAGCGAGGCGCGCGAGCGGGCGGCGCGCGGCGAGGCCGAGCACGCGAACGCCGCCAAGGCGCAGTTCCTCGCCATGATGTCGCACGAGCTGCGCACGCCGCTCAACGCGATCGGCGGCTACGCGCAGCTCATCGGGCTCGGGCTGCGGGGCCCCGTCACCGACGCGCAGCGCGAGGACCTGGCGCGCATCGACCGCAGCCAGCGCCACCTGCTGTCGCTCATCAACGACATCCTCAACTTCGCCAAGATCGAGGCGGGGCGCGTCGACGTGGCGCTGCGCGACGTGCCGCTCGCCGACGCGCTGGCCGGGGTCGAGGCGCTGGTCGCGCCGCAGCTCGGCGCCCGCGCGCTGCACTACCTCGACGACAGCGCGGAGTGCGACGCCGTCGTGCGCGCCGACCCGGAGAAGCTGCGGCAGATCGTGCTCAACCTGCTGTCCAACGCCGTGAAGTTCACCCCGCCCGAGGGCACGGTCGAGCTGCGCTGCGCGGTCGAGCAGGGGGTGGCGTGCGTGCGCGTGCGCGACAGCGGCGTCGGGATCGCCGCCGACAAGCTGGAGGCGATCTTCGACCCGTTCGTGCAGGTCGGGCGCGACCTGCGCGCGCCGAGCGACGGCGTGGGGCTGGGGCTCGCGATCAGCCGCGACCTGGCGCGCCGCATGGGGGGCGACATCGCGGTCGAGAGCGCGCCGGGGCGCGGCACGACGTTCACCCTGACGCTGCCGCTGGCGCGCCGGCCGCGCCCGTAGCGCGCCGCGCACGTCAGCGCACCACCGCGTCCATCACGCGGCGGTACTCGCCGCTCGACGTGAGCCCGCGCGTCGCGTCGAGGAAGGCGCGCCGCGCCTCCTCGTCCTCCAGCGCCTCGCGGCGGGCGGCGGCGGCGAGCAGCACCTCCGCCTTCTCGCGGTCGGAGACGAGCCCGCGCGCCGAGCGGAGCGCGGCCAGGAACGCCGGGCGCGGGACGCGGTCGCGCCGCAGCACCGCGCGCAGCACCGCCCCGCGCTCGCGGTCGGAGACGATCCCGTCCACCGCGGCGAACAGCTCGCGCCGCCCCTCGGCGTCGGCCAGCAGCGCGTCGTCGCCGGCCAGCGCCGCCAGCAGCTCGCCCTTGGCGCGGTCGGAGACGATCGTGCGGGCGACGGGCACCGCCGCCGCGCGCACCTCCGGCCCCGCGCGCCGCGCGTCGAGCGCGGCGGCCAGCACGCGCGCCTTCTCGGAGTCGGAGACGAGGGCGCGCGCCGACTGCGCGACCGTCGCGAGGACGGCCGGGGTGGCGTCCGCGCGCTGCGTCAGCGCGACCAGCAGGCGGCGGCGCTCGGAGTCCGACACGAGCGACCGCGTCGTCACGCGCGCGTACTCGCGCAGGTCGTCCTCGCCGACGCCGGGGCGCGCCAGCAGCGCGTCGAGGTAGATCCCCTTCACGCGGTCGCTGGCGATCTCGCGCACCTCGGCCAGCAGCGCCGGCGCGCCGCCGCGCGCCAGGATGCGCGCCGCGCGCGCCTCGGCGCCCACCGCGCTCTCGCGCGCGACCTGCGGTAGGATGCCGCGGATCCACGCCGCGCCGTCGGCCGGGTCGCGCTCGCGCCCCTCCTCGAAGTAGCGGCGGCGGACCTGGCCGTCGCGCTCCGCGTACTCGACGCGGCGGGCGGCGCCGTCGCGCGTCTCCTCGACCGTGAGCCACGCGCCGGGGGCGAGGCGCGCGACGTCGCCGTCGTCGTCGGCGAAGGTGACGTCGCCGCGCGACCGCACCTCGAGGCAGCGGCGCGCGTCGGCGAGGATCATGGTGCGGCGGCCGTCGTCGTCGTGCACGGAGAGGTGCGTGCCGCGGCGCGCGGGGCAGGCCATCTGCGCGGTGGCGACGTCGGGCGCGGCGAACGGCGGCACGACGGCGAGCAGCGCCGCGAGCGCGGCGAGGGCGGGACGGGACACGGGGCCTCCGGGACGTGGGATGCTATTTTCTTAGCACTTTGGGGCACACGGCGGCGGCGGCGCTCAGGGCACCACCGCCTCCAGCACGCGCCGGTAGTCGGCGCTCGAGGCCATCCCGCGCAGCGCGTCGAGGAAGCGGGCGCGCCGCCCGGCGTCGCGCAGGGCGTCGGTCGTGCGCACGACCTCCAGCAGCACGTCGGCGCGCCGGGCGTCGGAGGCGAACCGGGTCGACGCCGCGACCACCGCGTCCTGCGTGGCGGCGTGCGCGGGCTGCGCGCGCAGCGCGGCCAGCGGCGCGGCCGCGCGCGCCGTCTCCGAGACCATCGGCGCCGCGGCCCGGAAGTACCCCTCGCGCACCGCGGCGCTCTCGAAGCGGCGGCGCGCGGCGGCCGCCTTCAGCACCTCCAGCCGGTCGGACTCGCCGACCATCGGCGCGGTCGCCGCGAGCGCGGCGGCGAGCGTGGAGTCGTCGGCGGCGGGGAGCGCCGCCAGGAGCACGCGCCGCCGGTGCCCGTCGCTCGCGAAGCCGCGCAGCGTGCCGAAGAACGCGCGGCGCACCCCGGGCGTCTCGCCGGCGCGCGGCGCGAGGCGCACCAGCACCGCCGCCTTGTCGCCGTCGCCCGCCATCCCCGAGACGGCGCCGAGCAGGTCGGCGACGACGGCGGCGGGGAGGCCGGGGACGACGGTGTGCTCGAGCACGCGGCGGCGGTCGCCGTCGCCGGCGATCCCGCGCGCCGCGCCGATCACGGCCGACGCCACGGCCGCGCTGCGCGCGTCGCGCCGCGCCACCGCCTCGAGCACGGCGGCCTTGTCGTCGTCGGACGCGATGCCGCGCGCGGCGGCGGCGGCGTGCTGCAGCATCTCGGCGGGCAGCGAGTCGTTGCGGAGGATCGCGAGCAGGAGCCGCCGCTTCTCGCCGTCGCCGGCGGTGCGCCGGACCGCGCGCAGCGCCTCGTCGGCGGCGAGCACGATGCGCGTCGCCGACGCGGCCGCGGGCGCCGGCATGGCCGTCGCGGCGTCGGGTGGCGGGGTGGCCGCGCCCGCGGCGCCGTCGAGCCCCGCGCGCCGCAGCGCCACGCGGAGCGCGTCGCGGAACCACGCCTCCCCCTCCGGCGCCGGGCGCTCCACGCCGTCCACGGTGTAGCGGCGCGCCACGCGCCCGCCCTCGGGCGCGACCTCCATGCGCCGCGTCACGCCGTCGCGCGTCTCCAGCACGACGAGCACGCCCCCCTCCGACACCACGCGCACGTCGTGGAAGTCGGGCGTGAAGCCGACGGCGCCCGTGCGCCGCAGCTCCAGGCACGTGGTCGTCGACGCGGCGCGCCACACGAACTCGAAGCGCGCGTCCTCGGCGGCCGGGCAGGCGTCCGCCGCGGCCTCGCGCGGGGCGTAGCGGCGGAGCGCGTCGCGGAACCACGCCTCCCCCTCCGGCGCCGGACGCTCGGCGCCGTCCACCGTGTAGCGGCGCGCCAGGCGTCCGCCGGCGGCGCGCACCTCCATGCGGCGCGTGACGCCGCCCGCCGCCTGCACCACGGCCACCACGCCGCCGGGCCCCACCGCGCGCACGTCGTCGCGCGCCGGCGTGTAGGCGACCGGCCCGTGGACGCGCAGCTGCAGGCACCCGTCGGGGAGGTAGTGCGTGTCGAGGCGCGAGAAGCGGCCCGCCTCCTCGCGCGCGATCGGCGGGCACGGGTCGGAGGCGGCGAGGGGCGCGGCGCGCGGCGCGCGCGAGGCGAGCGGCGCCACGGGCGCGAGCGCGGTCGGCTCCTCGGTCGCCG
>NZ_JARGEK010000421.1 GCF_029211165.1 Roseisolibacter sp. H3M3-2 | reverse complement strand
GACCCCGACGCGCCGCGCGTCCGCCGCGGCGCGCTCGCCCGCGACGCCGAGCGCGCGGTCGACGAGGCGGCGCGCGTCGTCGCCGCGCTGCAGGCGGCGGGCGCCGGGTGGGACGACCTGTTCGCGCCCGTGCACGACGACGCCGTCGCCGCGCTCCTGCGCCGCCACGTCCTCGCCATCCACGAGGCGCCGCTCGGCGCCACCGCGGCATGCGTCGTCACGCCGCCGCTGTACGGGCGCGGGATCGTGGTGCTGTCGTCGCAGGCCGGCCCCGACCAGCGGCGCGTCGCGCTGCGCGCGGCGCTCGCCCACGCCTCGGCCGGGCACGTGCGCGAGGAGGCGCCGCTGGCCGCGCCGGCGCCGACGCACGAGGCGCGCGTCGGCGCGCTGGTCGCGGTGGCCGACCTCGTTCCGTTCTGGCAGGTCGCGCACGCACGCGGCCGCGCGCGGCTCGGCTGGGCGCGCATCGCCGAGGACGTGGCGCGGCAGGCGGCGGCGCTGGCCGGCGACTGGCCGTGGGCGTGGACGACCGAGATCGCCGCGCTGCGCGTCGCGCTCTACCGGCGCGCGGGGCTCTGACGCGGAGCGCGGTGATCGCGGGGTGACCGAGGAGGGCGAGGATGCCGCGCGTCCACCGCCCGACCTACCGTCGCTCGCCGGCATTCCGCCGCCCAGGCGATCACCTACCGGTTCGACGGCACGCTCGCCACCGCCGACGGGCCACGCACGCTCTCGTTCACGTACGGCGGCGACGCGGGAAACGTCGCGCCGACCGAGCCGGGGGTGCAGCCGTCGGGCGTCCGCAACTTCCCGATGACGGCGGTCATCGAGTGGGCGCCCGCGGGGAGCTTCGGCTTCACCACGGGGCTCGCGCTCAACCTGACGGACCTGGGCGACGCGCCGCCGCTCTCGACCCCGCTCGGCCTCTACTTCGGCAACACGGTGCTCGGCGGCCCGACCTTCAAAGCCGTCCTCCTCGATCCGTTCTTCCTCGCGTACGACCTGCGCACGGCGGTCGCGCCGCGCACGGTCGCCATCCAGGCGCAGTTCGCGATCGACCAGCCGCTGCTGACCGGGAGCGGCACCTTCAGCGTCGTGGGCGGCGCCGACCTGCCGACGACCGGCGTCGTCCCCGAGCCGTCGACCTACGTGCTGCTCGCCACCGGCCTCGGCGCGCTGGCCGTGGTCCGCCGGCGCCGCGTCGCGCGCTAGCGGCGATCAGAGGCCGAGGGCGTCCGCCGCCTCCCGCAGGATCCCGGCGCTCCGGCGGAGCGCGGTCCGCTCGTCCGCGTCCAGCTCGGGCGTCAGGGTGCGGACCACGCCGGCGGCGCCCACGACCCGCGGCAGCGAGAGCGCGACGTCGCGCACCCCCTCGACCTCCGCGGTGACCGCGCTGACGGTGAACACCGCCCGCTCGTCGTCGCGGACCACCTCGACCAGCCGCGCCAGCCCGGCCCCGATCCCGTGCCAGGTCGCGCCCTTGCCGGCGATGATGCGGTACGCCGCGCGGCGCACCCCCTCGTCGACGCGCGCGCGCACCGCGTCGTCCACGGCGCGCCGCGGGTCGTCGTCGAACGCGGCCAGCGGCACCCCGCCGACGCGCGCGCCCGACCACGCCAGCACCTCCGAGTCGCCGTGCTCGCCCAGCACGTACGCGTGCACCGACGAGGGCGCGACGTCGAGGTGCTCGCCGAGCAGCGCGCGGAAGCGCGCGGTGTCCAGGATCGTCCCCGAGCCCACCACGCGCGCCGACGGGATCCCCCGCTCGTCGGCGGCCACGCGCGCCGCCACGTGCGTCATCACGTCGACGGGGTTCGTGGCGACGACGAGCAGCGCGTCGGGCGACGCGGCGAGCACCTGCGGCACCAGCGCGCGGAAGACGTCGGCGTTGCGCTGCAGCAGGTCGAGGCGCGACTCGCCGGGCTTCTGCCCGACGCCGGCGGTGAGCACCACGACCTGCGCCCCCTCGGCGGCCGACGGCGGCCCCGCCGACAGCCGCGCCGACGAGGCGAACGGCGTCGCGTGCAGGATGTCCTCGGCGTGCGCGCCGGCGCGCTTCTCGTCCACGTCGACCAGCACCACGTCCGACGCCGCGCCGCGCAGCACGCACGCGTACGCCGCCGAGCTGCCCACCTGCCCCGCGCCCACGATCGCGACCTTCATCCCGCCTCCGTCGTCCGGTGGTCCGCGGCCGGCGCCGCGCCGGCGACCAGCGCGTCGAGGTCGCGCCGCGCCTCCACCGCCGACTGCCCGCGCGGGCCCGCTCGCAGCAGCAGCCAGCCCGCGACGCCGGCCACCGTCGACGCCGCGAGCACGCCGACCTTCGCCGCGTCGAGCAGTGGCGACGCCCCGCCGGCGGCGCCGTCGGCGCCGGGGAACGCGAGCCCGGCGATGAACAGCGCCATGGTGAAGCCGATGCCGCCGAGCACCCCGGCGCCGGCGAGCGAGCGCCAGGTCACGCCGTGCGGGAGCGACGCCCAGCCGAGGCGCACCGCGGCCCACGAGAAGCCGACGATCCCGACCGGCTTGCCGACGAGCAGCCCGAGCAGCGCGCCGAGGGTGACGGGGTGCGCCGCGGCGGCGCGCAGCGCGTCGCCGCCGAGGGTGACGCCGGCGTTGGCCAGCGCGAACAGCGGCATGATCGCGAACGCCACCACGCCGTGCAGCGCGTGCTCCATGCGGATCAGCGGCGGCTGCGCCGCGTCGGACAGCCGCTCCAGCTCCTCGAGCGCGGTGTGGTGCCCCGCGTTGCCGAGCACCGTCGCCCGCGGGTCGGCGCTCGAGCACTGCGCGGCCGCGTCGAAGTCATGCAGCACCCGCTCGGCCTCGCGCAGGAACGTCCCCTCGGCGATCCGCGTGCGCACCGGGATCGTCATCGCCAGCAGGACGCCGGCGACGGTCGCGTGCACGCCCGACAGCAGCACGGCGGCCCACAGCGCCACGCCCACGGCGGCGTACGCGCCGGGGCGCCGCACCCCGGCGAGGTTCGCGAGGGCGGCCAGCGCGACGAGCGCCGCCGCCGTGCCGAGCGCGCCCCACGCCACGCCGCCCGAGTAGAAGACGGCGATCACCAGCACCGCGCCGATGTCGTCGACGATGGCGAGGGCGGCGAGGAAGACCTTGAGTCCGACCGGCACCCGGTCGCCGAGCAGGGCCAGCACGCCGAGCGCGAAGGCGATGTCGGTCGCCATCGGCACTCCCCAGCCGGGGGCGCCCGGTCCGCCGGCGTTCACCAGCGCGTAGAGTGCCGCCGGCACCACCATCCCGCCCAGCGCGCCGACCATCGGCAGCGCGGCGCGCCGCACCGAGGCCAGCTCGCCGGCCAGCACCTCGCGCTTGATCTCGAGCCCGACGAGGAAGAAGAACACGGCCATCAGGCCGTCGTTGATCAGGTGGTGCAGCGTCGTCCGCGCGGCCCAGCCCCCCGCGCCGAGCGTGATCGGCGTCTCCCAGAGGTGGTGGTAGGACGCGGCCCACGGCGAGTTGGCCCACGCGAGCGCGACGGCGGTGGCGGCGAGCAGGACCACGCCGCCGGACGACGCCGTGTGCGCGAACTGGCGGAAGGGGGCCAGCAGGCGCTCCACCAGCGGGACGGAGTCGCCGCTGGACATCGGGGTCGCGAGCGGGGTAGCCATGCGGGCAGGATTAATCGGCGTCCTCCCCACCTCACAAGCCACCGCGTGTCACGCCCGCTCCTCCCCCCGCTGCTCGCCGCGCTGGCCGCGCTCGACGCCCGCGCGCCCGGCCGCGCCGCGCCGCCGCCCGCCCCCCCGGCCGCGGCACGCG
>NZ_JARGEK010000420.1 GCF_029211165.1 Roseisolibacter sp. H3M3-2 | reverse complement strand
GCACCACGCCCGCGCGGGGCGCGCGGCGGCTGCGCGGCGACCTGGAGACGATCGTCGCCCGCGCCACGCACGCCGACCCGGCGCGCCGCTACCCGAGCGCCGACGAGGTGGCCGCCGACGTGCGCCGCCACCTCGACGCGCTCCCGGTGCTCGCGCGCCCCGACTCGCCGGCCTACCGGCTGCGCAAGCTCGTAGCGCGCCATCCCGCGGGGAGCGCGGCCACGCTGCTCGGCGCCGCGCTGGTCGTGACCTTCGCGGCGGTGGCGGCGACGCAGGCGGCGCGGCTGCGCGCGCAGGCGGCGGTGCTGACCGCGGAGCGCGACAAGGCCGCCGAGGTGACGCGGTTCCTGACGTCGATCCTGGTGAGCGCCGACCCGTACCAGGAGTCGGGGCGCGTGCCCACGCTGCGCGAGGTGCTCGACCGCGGCGCCGCGCGCGCCGAGTCGACGCTGGCCGGGCGCCCGCTCGTGCGCGCGCACCTGCTGTCGGCGATGGCGCCGGCGTACTTCGGCATGGGGGACCGCGCGCGCGCCGACACGCTGGCCGCCGAGGCGGTGGCGCTGCGGCGGCGCGCGCTGCCTCCGGGCGACCCGGAGCTGGCGGCGTCGCTGATCTACCTCGCCAACGTGCGCCTCAACGCGGGGCGCGCCGCCGAGGCGGTGGGCGTCGCGCGCGAGGCGCTGGCGATCCGGCGCCGGCTGCCGCAGACGGCGGACAACGACACCACGCGCGCGCTCGCGGTGGTCGGCGCGGCGCTGCAGCGCGCGGCGCGGCTCGGCGAGGCCGAGGCGGCGCTGCGCGCGCTGCTCGACGCCGCGCGGGCGCGCGCGCCGACGGTGCCCCGGTTCGTCGCCCAGGCGACGCGCAACCTGGCGCACGTGCTGCGCGACCGCGGGCGCCACGCCGAGTCGATCCCGCTCTACGCGGAGGCGCACGCGCTGCACCGAGCGGTGTTCGGCGATGCGCACCCCGAGACGGCCAACAGCGCGGTGAACCTCGGGCGCGCGCACCTGCTGGCCGGCGACGCGGTGGCGGGGGAGCCGCTGCTGCGCGGCGGGGTCGAGGTGAAGCGGCGGCTGCTCGGGCTCGGGCACGTCGACACGCGCGAGAACGCGCGCACGCTGGCGGCGGCGTGGACGGCGCTGGGCCGCACGCGCGAGGCGGCGGCGCTGCGCCGGACGGTGGATTCGGTGGAGGCGGCGCAGGCGGCGGGCCCGGGGCGCGCGCCGTGAAGCGGAAGTCCCCGCGCGGCGTCCCCGACTTCTCGCGTCAGGCCTCCCGGCCCAAGGACGGCCCGCGCCACGAGTCCCCGCCCCCGACCAAGGGGAAGGCGCGCACGGACGCGCCGCGGCCGCGGGTGAAGCCGCAGTCGACGTCGGCGAAGTCGGGGCAGCGCGGCCAGTAGCCGCACGAACGTCACCAGCGACGGAGCGACCGCATGCGCCTGGACGTGTACGTGAACTACCGCGGCCGCTGCGAGGAGGCGTTCCGCTTCTACGAGCGGCACCTCGGCGGCACGATCACCGGGCTCTCCCGCCACGGCGACGCCCCGAACCCCGCCACGCCGCCCGACTGGCGCGACAAGGTCCTGCACGCGCGCATCACGATCGGCGCGACCGTGCTGATGGGCGCGGACGTCGCGCACGCGGAGCCGATGCGGAGCGCGTACCTCGCCCTGTCGTTCGACGGCGAGGACGAGGCGGAGCGCGCGTACGCCGTGCTCGCGGACGGCGGCGAGGTGTTCATGCCGATGGCGCGGACGCCGTTCGCGAACCGCTTCGCGATGCTGCGCGACCGGTTCGGCACGTCGTGGCTGCTGCTCCACCAGCCGGCGGCGTCGTGACGCCCGCGCCCCGCCGCGCGCCGCCTCGTCTCGTCCCGCCGTTCGCACGCCTCGTCACGGCGGGCGGCTCGCGGGAAACCGCGGCCCGCGGCGCCCCGTACGGCCCGGACCCCCCGGTCCGACGCACGACCGCCCCCCTCCCCGCAGCACGATGCACCTCGCCATCCGCGGCGTCTCCAAGACGTACCCCAACGGCGTCCGCGCCCTCCGCGACGTCACGCTCGACATCCCGAGCGGGATGTACGGCCTCCTCGGCCCCAACGGCGCCGGCAAGTCGTCGCTCATGCGCACGCTCGCGACGCTGCAGGAGCCCGACGTCGGCACCGTCACCCTCGAGCGCCCCGACGGCACGCGCATCGACGTGCTGCGCGAGAAGGACCGCCTGCGCCGCACCCTCGGCTACCTGCCGCAGGAGTTCGGCGTCTACCCGTCGGTGAGCGCCGAGCGCCTGCTCGACCACTTCGCGGTGCTGGAGGGGTTCACCGAGAAGGGCGCGCGGCGCCGCGTCGTCGAGGCGCTGCTGCGCCAGACCAACCTGTGGGACGTGCGCAAGGAGCGGCTCGGCGGCTACTCGGGCGGGATGCGCCAGCGCTTCGGCATCGCCGTCGCGCTGCTCGGCGGCCCCGAGCTGATCATCGTCGACGAGCCGACCGCGGGGCTCGACCCCGCCGAGCGCGTGCGCTTCCTGAACCTGCTGAGCGAGATCGGCGAGAACAGCGTCGTCATCCTCTCCACGCACATCGTGGAGGACGTCGCGGAGCTGTGCCGGCGCATGGCGATCATCGACCGCGGGCAGATCCTGCTCGAGGCGGAGCCGCTGGAGGCGATCGACGCGCTGCGCGGGCGCGTGTGGCGGCGCGTGGTGGCGAAGCACGAGCTCCCCGAGGTCGAGCGGCGGCACCGCGTGATCGCGACCAAGCTGCTCGCCGGGCGCACCCTCGTGCACGTGCACGCCGACGAGCGGCCGGGCGACGAGTTCGAGCCGGTCGAGCCGGACCTGGAGGACGTCTACTTCAGCGTCATGGCCGGTCACGAGGGCGCGCGCGCCGCGGCCCCCGAGCTGGTGGCGCGGTGACGGCCGGCGCCGCGCCCTCCGGCGCCGCGGCCTTCGGGGAGGTCTTCCGCTTCGAGGTCGGGTACCGGCTCCGCCAGCCGTCGACCTGGGTGTACGCGCTCGTGCTCTTCGGGCTGCCGTTCCTGCTGATGCACGCGATCAACGGGAGCAGCCAGTACCTGAACGCCCCGGCGAGCGTCATGCAGGCGTCGACCATCCTCGGCGGGCTCGCCATGCTCGTCACCGCCGGCGTCTTCGGCGACGCGGCGTCGCGCGACGTGCAGACGCGCATGCACGCGCTCTTCTACACGTCCCCCCTCCGCGAGCCCCACTACCTCGGCGGGCGCTTCCTCGGCGGGCTGCTCGTGAACGCGGTGCTCGTGGCGGGGATCCCGCTCGGGCTGCTCGCCGCGTCGGTGATGCCGTACATGGAGGCGGGGAAGTTCGGCCCCGTGCGGCCCGAGGCGTACCTCCAGGCGTACGCGCTGGTGCTGCTGCCCAACGCGGCCGTCATCGGCGCCTTCATGTTCGCCGCCGCCGCGCTCACCCGGCAGACGCTCGCCACCTACCTCGGCGGCGTCGCGCTGTTCCTGCTGGGCACCGTCGCCGGCGACGTCGCCGGCACCCTCGGCGGCGGCGACGTCCAGACGCTGCTCGACCCGTTCGGCTCCGGCGCCATCACGAAGGCGACGCAGTACTGGACGCCCGTCGAGCAGAACGCGCGGCTCATCGGGTGGCCCGCGGTCATGCTCGCGAACCGGGCGCTGTGGCTCGGCGTCGCGGCGCTGGTCGTCGCGCTGCTGGTCGCGCGCTTCCGCTTCGCGCACCCGGGCGGGGCGCCGCGCCTCGGCCGGCGCCCCGCCGTCGCGGACGCCGCCCCCGAGCGGCCGG
>NZ_JARGEK010000042.1 GCF_029211165.1 Roseisolibacter sp. H3M3-2 | reverse complement strand
CGCCCGGCGCCGCGCGAGTTCGGCGACGTGGCGGCGGCGCTCGGCACGGTGCCGGCGCTCGACGCCGGGCCGGTGCTGCGCGCGGCACGCGCCGAGTGGTGGGAGAGCTGGTGGCAGGACCTGCGCTTCGCGGCGCGCGCGCTGCGCCGGCGCCCGGCGTTCACGGCGGCGGTGCTGCTCACGCTCGGCCTCGGGCTCGGCGTGACCGGCGCGGTGTTCGCCGTGGCCGACGCGGCGCTCCTCCGCCCGCTCCCGTACGCGGCGCCCGACCGGCTGGTGGCGGTGTGGCGCCACGAGACCGGCGACCCGACGCAGCGCGGCGACCTCTCGTACCCCGAGCTGCTCGACCTGCGCACGCGCGTCCCGTCGCTGGCGTCGGTGGCCGGCTACCACAGCAACCGCATGGTGCTCGGCGCCGACCAGCCGCGCGTGCTGTGGGCGGGGAAGACGAGCGCGAACTTCTTCGCGACGCTCGGCGTGCGCCCGGCCGCGGGGCGCTTCTTCGTGGAGGGGGAGGACGAAGCGGGGAACGGGCGCGTGGTCGTGCTGTCGCACGGGCTGTGGCGCCGGCAGTTCGGCGGCGACCCGTCGGTGGTCGGGCGCACGCTGCCGCTCGACGGCGCGTCGTACACGGTGGTCGGCGTGCTGCCGGCCGACTTCCAGTTCGCGCCGGTGGGCGAGGCCGACGTGTGGGTGCCGTTCGACCGCCCGGCCGACTGGCGCCCCCGGCGCACGATGAGCTGGTTCCGCGGGATCGCGCGGCTGCGCGGCGCCGCGACCGAGACGAGCGCGGCGCGCGAGCTGGACGCGCTGGCCGCGGCGCTGGCGGTCGAGCACCCGCGCAACGGCGTCGGGCTCGGGCTGCGCGCCGAGCCGCTGCGCGACGCCGTCACGGGCCCGGTGCGCCCGGTGCTGGTGACGGTGCTCGGCGCGGCGGCGCTGGTGCTGGTGGTGGCGCTCGCGAACGTCGCCAACCTGCTGCTGGTGCTCGGCGCGGCGCGCGGGCGCGAGCTGACGGTGCGCGCCGCGCTCGGCGCCGGCGGCGGGCGGCTGGCGCGGCAGCTCGTCACCGAGGGGGTGCTGCTCTCGGCGCTCGGCGGCGCGCTCGGACTGGCGCTGGCGACGGTGGGCGTGCGCGCACTGGTGGCGGCCATCCCGCCCGAGCGGCTGCGCGGGATGCCGTACCTCGCCGACGTCGGCGGCCCGCGGCTCGCGCTGGCGCTGCTGGCGTCGGTGATGCTGGCGGGCGCGGCGTTCGAGCTGGTGTCGGCGTGGCGGCTGGTGCGGCCGCGCCGCGCCGAGGCGCTGCACGGCGGGCGCGGGCTCTCCGACGGCGCGGCGGGCGGGCGGCTGCGCGACGGGCTGGTGGCGGCCGAGCTGGGGCTGACGGTGGTGCTGCTCACCGGCGCGGCGCTGTTCGGGCGCAGCCTGTCGGAGCTGTTCGCGGTGGACCCCGGCTTCCGCGCCGAGCGGGTGGCGACGGCGTTCATCCCGCTGCCGCGCGTGGCGTACGCGTCGCGGCCGGCGCGCGTGGCCTTCTTCGAGCGGCTGGAGGAGCGGCTGCGGGCGCTCCCCGACGTCGAGAGCGTGGGGATGACGACCAAGCTCCCGCTCGACCCGGGGAACAGCGGCAGCTACCGCGTGGTGGGCGCGCCCGAGCCGCCGCCGGGGCGCGAGCCGTCGGCGAGCTTCCGCAGCGTGACGCGCGACTACTTCCGCACGATGGGGATCCCGCTGCTGCGCGGCGCGACGTTCCCGGAGCGCGTCGACTCGTCGGCGTCGCCGCTGGTGGTGGTGAGCGCGTCGCTGGCGCGCGAGGCGTGGGGGACCGAGGACCCGATCGGCCGGCGGCTCGACCTGATGGGGCGCGAGCCGGCGACGGTGGTGGGCGTGGTGGGCGACGTGTCGATCGGGCGGCTGGAGGACGCGGCCGCGACGCCGACGTACTACGTGCCGTTCGCGCAGGCCCCCGACATCTCGATGCGCGTCGTGGTGCGCACGCGCGCCGAGCCGGCGGCGGTGGAGGCGGCGATCCGCGCGGCGGTGCGCGAGATCGACCCCGAGGTGGCGCTCTACCAGGTGTACCCGATGGAGAGCCTGGTGCGGCAGTCGGAGTCGGTGTTCCTGCGCCGCTTCCCGCTGCTGCTGGTGGGCGCGTTCGCGGCGGCGGCGCTGGCGCTGGCGGTGGTGGGGACGCACGGCGTGGTCGCGTACGCGGTCGCGCAGCGCGTGCGCGAACTGGGGATCCGCGTCGCCCTCGGCGCGGCGTCGCGCGACGTGGTGGCGCTGGTGGTGGGGCACGTGGCGCGCGTCGCGGCGCTCGGCATCGGCGCGGGGCTGGTGCTGGCGCTCCTGCTGGCGCGCGCGGCGTCGGGGCTGCTCTACGGCGTGCGCCCGACGGACCCGGCGACGTACGCGGCGGTCGCGGTCACGCTCGCGGCGGTGGCGGCGGGGGCGGCGTTCGTGCCGGCGCGGCGGGCGACGCGGGTGGATCCGAGCATCGCGCTGCGGGCGGAGTGAGTCGGGTCGTGCTGCGGGCCGCGGGCTGCGGATCTCGAACCCGCAGCCCGCAGCCCGCCGCGTGCGGCGCCCACCCTCAGAGGAGCCCGATGTACCGCCACCACGTCGCCGCCAGCGCGAGCAGCAGGAGGTAGCCGACGACGGTGATCCAGATCCCGGTCTTCAGGAAGTCGCGCGTCGTGAACGCCCCGGTCGAGTAGGCGACCATGTTCTGCGGCGAGTTCACCGGGAGCAGGAAGCCGAAGCTCACGACGAACTGCTGGATCAGCACCATGCCGAGCGCCGGCACGTCGGGGCGGTGCAGCCCGGCGACGAACGCCAGCACGATCGGGATCCACGTCGCCGACAGCGACGTCGCGCTGGCGAAGCCGAGGTGGACGACGATGTTGATCGCCGACAGGACGGCGACCATCGCCAGCGGCGACAGCGCCGCGACGCCGAGCGCGCCGAGCGTCGCGCGCGACAGCCACGCCGCGGCGCCGGTGGCGATGAGGACGGAGCCGAGCGAGATGCCGACGGCGAAGAGCAGCACCGTCCCCCACGGCACCAGCCGCTCCGCCTCCTCCCACGCCAGCACGCCGACGCGCGGCAGGAGCAGCAGCGTCACCGCTGCGAGCGTGGTCGTGCTGGTGTCGAGCGGGTGCAGCGTCCCCTCGGTGGTCCACAGCGCGAGCAGCGCCACCGCCACCGCCACCAGCCGCCACTCGGCGGCGCGCACGGGGCCGAGCTGCGCGAGCTGCGCGCGCACCGCGTCGCGCGAGGCCGCGCCGCCCACCGGCTCGGGCGGGACGACGGCGCGCATCACCAGCCAGAGCACGCCCGTCATCACCAGCGCCCACGGCGCGGCGGCGCGGAACCACGCGGTCCAGGTGACGGTGACGCCGAGCGCCTGCTGGATGAGCCCCACCGCGAGCAGGTTCTGCGCGGCGGCCGTCTTGATGGCGACGTTCCAGATGGTCGCGGCCTGCGCGGTGGTGATCATCAGGCACGCGGCGAGCCGGCTGTTCGCCGGGAGGCCGAAGGCGGCGACCATCCCGCCCATGATCGGCACGATGGCGCCGACGCGCGCGGTGGTGCTCGGGACGAAGAAGGCGAGCACGATCCCGACGAGGATCGCGCCGGCGAGGATCCCGCCGGGGCTCGTCCCGGTGCGGCGCAGCACGAGGAGCGCGAGGCGGCGGTCGAGCCCCGTGTGGCGCATGGCCGCCGCGAGGAACACCGCCGCCGCGACGAGCGCCGCCGCCGGCGCGGCGAACCCCTCGAGGAAGAGGCCGAGCGCCTTCGTGGTGCCGAGGCGCGCGCCCGGGGCGGCAGTCGCGCCGGCGGCGAACGGCGGGGCGGCGCCGAGCAGCAGCGCGCCGAGGGTGACGACGAGCGCCGCGCTCACCGGGTAGCTCACCGCCTCGGTGATCCAGACGACGATCGCGAGGGCGAGCACGCCGAGCACGCGCTGGCCGGCGACCGAGAGGCCGTCGGGGGTCGGGAGGAGGACGACGAGCGTCAGCGCGAGGGCGGCGGCGACGAGGGGGAGCGGCTTGAACGCCGCGCGGGCGCCGGTCACGCGCTCACCCGCCGCGCAGGAGGAGCCAGGCCGCGCTGGCGAAGCCGATCAGCGCGACCGCGCCGCGCACGGCGTCCTGCGGCGCGCGCCGCGCCACGCCGGCCGCCGCGTAGCCGCCGACGGTGGTGCCGACCGCCATCACCGCGGCCAGCCGCCACTGCACCGCGCCGTTGAGCGCGAACGTCGCGATGGCGACGGCGTTGAAGCAGAGCGCCGACCAGTTCTTGAGGCCGTTCATCTGGTGGATGTTGGCGAAGCCCTGGAGCCCGAGCGCGGCGAGCATGAGGATCCCCGCGCCGGCGCCGAAGTAACCGCCGTACACGGCGACGAGGAACTGGACGACGAGGGCGGCGGCGGTGGGCACGGGGAGCGCGCCGTCCGGCGGCGCCGCCGGCGGGCGGCGGCCGACGAGGAGCCGCACCAGCGGGCGCTGCGCCATGAACAGCAGCGTCGCGCCGAGGACGAGGAAGGGGACGAGGCGGGCGAACACCGCGTCGCCGCCGAGCAGCAGCAGCCCGGCGCCGACCAGCCCCCCGAGCACCGACGGCAGGACGAGCCGCGCCGCCCACCCGCCGGCGCCCGACAGCTCGCGGCGGTACCCCCACATGCTCGACAGCGCGCCGGGCCAGAGGGCGACGGTGCAGGTGGCGTTGGCGGCGACCGGCGGCACGCCGAGGCCGAGCAGCGCCGGGAAGACGAGCAGGGTGCCGCCGCCGGCGACGGCGTTCATCGCGCCGCCGACCGCGGAGACGAGCAGGATGACCGGCAGCTGCGGCGGCTGGGGCATGCGGGGGTGTGGGAGGCGCCGTCCCGGCGGGGCGTGCCCTGGTGGCGGCGTGCGTCGGGTCCTACCGTTGCAGGAATGCGCCGCCTCCTGCCGCGAAACCTGACCGTCCGGGTCCTGCTGGCCATCTCGCTGGGCGTCGCGCTCGGCATCGCCTTCCCCGATACGGCGAAGGCCATGAAGCCGCTGGGCGACACCTTCGTCAACCTGGTGAAGATGGTCGTCGGCCCGATCGTGTTCCTGACGATCGTGCTCGGGATCGCGAACATGAGCGATCTCAAGAAGGTCGGGCGCGTCGGCGGCAAGGCGTTCCTCTACTTCGAGGTCGTCACCACGTTCGCGCTGGCGATCGGGCTGATCGTCGTCAACGTCACGAAGCCCGGCGCCGGCTTCGACGTGTCGGGCGTGCCGCGCGGCGACATCTCGCGCTACGCCAGCGCGGGGCAGGAGATGAACTGGGTGGACTTCCTCACCCACGTCGTCCCGTCGAGCGTGGTCGACGCGTTCGCGAAGGGGGACGTGCTGCAGATCGTCTTCTTCTCGGTGCTCTTCGGCGTCGCGCTGGCGGCGCTCGGCGCGCGCGGGCGCCCGCTGGTGGAGGCGCTGGAGCGCATCGCCGAGGTGTTCTTCAAGATCGTCGGGATGGTGATGGTGGTGGCGCCGATCGGCGCGTTCGGCGCGATGGCGTACACGATCGGCAACTTCGGCCTCCGCTCGCTGCTGCCGCTCGGCCGGCTGATGCTCGACGTCTACCTGACGATGGCGGTGTTCGTGTTCGTGGTGCTCGGCGGGATCGCGCGCTGGTCGGGGTTCTCGCTGTTCGCGCTGCTGCGCCACATCAAGGAGGAGATCCTGCTGGTGCTCGGCACCTCGTCGAGCGAGGCGGCGCTGCCGCGGATGCTGGAGAAGCTCGAGCGGTTCGGGTGCGCGCGCAGCGTCGTGGGGCTGGTGGTGCCGGCCGGCTACTCGTTCAACCTCGACGGGACGTCGATCTACCTGTCGATGGCGGTGGTCTTCCTGGCGCAGGCGTTCCGCGTCGACCTGTCGGTCGGGCAGCAGCTGACCATCCTCGGCATCCTGATGATCACGTCGAAGGGGGCGGCCGGCGTGACGGGGTCGGGGTTCATCGTGCTCGCCAGCACGCTCTCGGCGCTGAACGTGGTCCCGGTCGAGGGGCTGGCGCTGCTGCTCGGGGTCGACCGGTTCATGAGCGAGGCGCGCGCGATCACGAACCTGATCGGCAACGGGGTGGCGACGGTGGTGGTGGCGCGCAGCGAGGGGGCGTTCGACGAGTCGCAGCACCGGGAGGCGGTGGCGCAGCTGCACGCGGTCCGGGCGGCGGCGTAGGGGCGCGGCGGGCTGCGGGCTGCGGATTTGCAGGACCCGCAGCCCGCAGCCCGCAGCCCGCAACGCCCGACACGACGAGCCACGCACGCCGCCGATGCTCCCCCCGATCCCCGCCTCCTGGAAGCCGATCCTCGGCCCGCTCACGCGCGAGCCGTGGTACCGCGAGCTGTCGGCGTTCGTGGACGCCGAGCGCGCGGAGCACGAGGTGTATCCGCCGCGCGACGAGACGTTCGCGGCGCTGGCGCTGACGCCCCCGGACGACGTGCGGGTGCTGATCCTCGGCCAGGACCCGTACCACGGGCCGGGGCAGGCGCACGGGCTGGCGTTCTCGGTGCGCCCGGACGCGCCGATCCCGCCGTCGCTGCGCAACATCCACAGGGAGCTGCAGGCGGATCTCGGCGCGCCCAAGCCGCGCGACGGGTCGCTGGTGCCGTGGGCCGAGCGCGGGGTGCTGCTGCTCAACGCGGTGCTGACCGTGCGCGCCGGGGAGCCCAACTCGCACCGCGACCGGGGGTGGGAGCGGTTCACCGACGCGGTGATCGCCGCCGCCGGCGCGCGCGAACGGCGCGTGGTGTTCGTGCTCTGGGGCGCCTACGCGCAGCGGAAGGCGGCGCTGGTCGACGCGTCGCGGCACGCCGTCCTCCAGTCGCCGCACCCGTCGCCGCTCTCGGCGAAGCGCGGCTTCCTCGGCAGCCGCCCGTTCTCGCGGGCCAACGCGGCGCTGCGGGAGGCCGGGGAGCCCGAGGTCGACTGGCGGCTGCCGGCGGCCGACGCCCCGGCCCCACGGAAACGTCACGCGCGCTGACCGGGGGGGCGGTTGTGGCGCGGGCCCCCCGTGGCGAGAATGGCGCAGTGCGCCGAGGATGTCCGCGTCCCGCCACGTCACCACCCCATCCGCCCATGCACGACCCTCTCGAGGCCCCGAAGGACGGCCTGCTCCGTCGGCTCTTCGGCACCCCGCGCCGGACGGCGGGCCCGCTCTACACCGGCGACTACCCCGCCGTCGCCGCCCCCGTCCCGGCGGCGCCGGACGCCGACCCGCAGGGCGCGGCCGCGTCGCGCCTGGACTGGAGCGCGTTCGAGGCGGCCAAGCGCGGCGAGATCTCGCGGCGCGTGCTGACCGGGGAGGACCCGGTCGCGGCGCCGCCGGCGCGTCGCCCCTCGGCGGAGCTGGACTGGTCGGTGTTCGGGCGGCGCGAGCGCTGACGCCCGACGGATCGGCGCCGGGCCCCGTCGGGCCGCCCGCATCGCGCGGGCGGCCCGACGCGTACTTTGGGGCGTCGCCGGCCCGCGCACAGGACGCGCGCGCCGGCCGCCGTCCCCGCCCCCGCCCCCTCCCGTGCCGAGCCCCCGTCCCCTCCTCGCGCTCGCCGCGCTCCTCCCCGCGCTGACGACCGCCGCGGCCCAGAGCGCCCAGGCGCCGCGCTTCGAGTTCACGATCGCCAACATGATGCGCGGCCCCGAGCTGTACGGCCGCGAGCCGCAGGACGTGCGCTGGTCGCCCGACGGGCGGTGGGTGTACTTCCGCTGGAACGAGGCCGGGGCCGACTGGCGCGAGCCGCTGCGCCTGTACCGCGTGCGCGCGCAGGCCGGCGCCCGCCCCGAGCGGGTCCCCGACGCGCAGGCCGACTCGGTGCTGCCGCTGGTGGCCGACGGGAGCTGGGCGCGCGACCGCCGCTTCCGCGTGGTGGCGCACGACGGGGACCTGTGGCGCGTGGACGCCGGCGCGGCCGCGGCGCGGCGCCTCACCCGCACGCTGGCCGCCGAGTCGCAGCCGCAGGTGGCGGCCGACGGGAAGCGGGTGTTCTTCGTGCGCGACAACAACGTGTTCGCGCTGGAGCTGGCCGGCGGCTTCGTGCAGCAGCTCACCGACGTGCGCCCGGGGCCGCAGCCCGACAGCGCGCGCGCGGGCGCGCAGCGCCGCGCGCTGGAGGCCGACCAGCGGGCGCTGTTCGACGTGATCCGCGACCGCGTGGCGCGCGACAGCGTGCAGGCCGCCGAGCGGAAGGCGCGCGAGGCGCTGCGCCCGACGCCGCTCTGGCTGAACGCGAACGAGCGCGTGCTGCAGTTCGCGGTGGCGCCCGGGGGCGACGCGCTGGTGCTGACGACCAGCACGGCGGCGCCGCGCGCCCGCACCGCGCAGGTCCCCGACTGGGTGACCAAGAGCGGCTACGTCGAGGAGCTGCCGACGCGCACCAAGGTCGGCGACGAGCAGGCGACCGGGCGCGTGGCCTACGTGCGCGTGCCGACCGGCGCCGCGCGCTGGCTCAAGGTCCTCCCCTCCGACACCGTGCGCGCGCCGGCGTCGGTGCAGCTGCTCGGCTGGAACGACGCCGGGACCGCGGCGCTGGTGCGCGCCGAGCGGCGCGACTTCAAGGAGCGCGTGCTGAGCGCGGTCGGCGACTCGGGGGCGGTGCGCACGGTGGACGTGCTGCGCGACAGCGCGTGGGTGGCCGGGCCGTGCGCGTCGTGCGCCGGGTGGCTGCCGGACGGGAAGGTGTGGTTCGTGAGCGAGGCCGACGGGTGGGCGCACCTCTACACCGTCGGCGCCGACGGCGCCGGGAAGCGGCAGCTCACGCAGGGGAAGTTCGAGGTGCTGCAGGCCGAGCTGTCGCCCGACCGCTCGCAGTTCCGGCTGCACACGAGCGAGCGCTCGGTGTTCGACCGCGACTTCTACACGATGCCGGTGGCCGGCGGCGCGCGCACGCGGCTGACGCGGGACGCCGGCGGGCACCAGGTCGAGCCGTCGCCCGACGGGCGGATGCTGGCCGACGTGTACTCGACGGCCAACCGGCCGCCCGAGCTGTTCGTGCAGGCGGCGCGCGCCGACGCGCCGCGCGCGCAGCTCACGACGTCGCCGACCGCCGACTGGCTCGGCTTCGCGTGGAAGGCGCCCGAGATCGTGATGGTCCCGGGCTCCGACGGCGTGCAGGTGCCGGCGCGCGTGTACCGCCCGCAGGACGTGGGCGCGCAGCCCAACGGCGCGGCGGCGATCTTCGTGCACGGCGCGGGCTACCTGCACAACGTGCACAACTGGTGGTCGAGCTACAGCCGCGAGTACATGTTCCACCACTACCTGGCGTCCAAGGGGTACGTGGTGCTCGACATCGACTACCGCGGCTCGGCGGGGTACGGGCGCGACTGGCGCACCGCGATCTACCGCCACATGGGCGGGCGCGACCTGCAGGACCACGTGGACGGCGTGCGGTGGCTGCAGAAGACGCACGGCGTCGACCCGGAGCGCGTCGGCATCTACGGCGGCAGCTACGGCGGGTTCATCACGCTGATGGCGCTGTTCACCGAGCCCAAGATGTTCGGCGCCGGCGCGGCGCTGCGCGCGGTCACCGACTGGGCGCACTACAACCACCCGTACACCGGGCGGATCCTCAACTTCCCCGAGGGCGACACGACGGCGTACCGCCGCTCGTCGCCGATCTTCTTCGCCCAGGGGCTGGAAGACCCGCTGCTGATGGCGCACGGCATGGTGGACGTGAACGTCCACTACCAGGACATCGTGCGCCTCACGCAGCGCCTGATCGAGCTCGGGAAGACCGACTGGGAGCTGGCGTCGTACCCGGTCGAGGACCACGGCTTCGTGCGGCCGTCGTCGTGGGCCGACGAGTACCGGCGGATCTTCGAGCTGTTCGAGCGGACCATCGGGCGCCGGCCGATCCCCGCGGCGACGTCGGGGAGCGGACCGCGGTAGGAGCATTCGACACGGAGCACACGGAAACCGGGGGAGGGACTGCAGGCTCGCGTCTCTCCCCCGGTTTCGTGTCCTCCGTGTCCGCGGTCGATCAGCGCGTCATGTTCCGCGTGAAGAACGACAGGCCGAGCAGCGCGCCCAGGCGCAGCGCCTCGTTGTCGAAGCCGTAGCCGAGGTTCGCCTCGGCGCGCCAGGCGAGCGACTCGCGCCACGGCACCTTCACGCCGAGCCCCGCGCCGACGCTCACCTCGCTGTCGCCGTCGCCGGCGGTGGTGCCGCTGAGGCCGATGAACGGGCGCGCGTAGGCG
The DNA here is from genome assembly GCF_029211165.1 of Roseisolibacter sp. H3M3-2. GTDB lineage: Bacteria > Gemmatimonadota > Gemmatimonadetes > Gemmatimonadales > Gemmatimonadaceae > Roseisolibacter. The sequence continues at coordinate 10,246 of NZ_JARGEK010000042.1, read as the reverse complement.
ACGGAGCGCCGCACGGTGGCCTCGCTGTTGGGCCCGAGGCGGCCGACGAGGTCGGTGGCCGGGCGGAAGTGGTACAGCGCGCCGACCTCGAGGTCGTAGTTCAGGCTGCCGTCGCTCCCCTCGACCTTGCGGTAGTTCAGGCCGACCGCGGGCTCGAGCGACCAGCGCAGGTCGTTGGTGAGGAAGAAGCCGACGCGCGCCCGCGAGGCGGGGAGCGCGATCGACACCGACGACTCGTCGCCGAGGCCGATGGTCGCGCCGGCGTCGATGCCGAGCTCCATGGTGCGCGGCGGCTGCGTCACCGCGCCGGGGGACTGGGCGGCCGCCGGGGCGGCGGCGGCCACGAGGGCCAGGAACGCGAGACGACGAATGGGCATGCGGGCTCACTCCACAACGGGTCGGCCCGCCTTCCCCAGATGGAGGGCGGGCGCGGCGGTGTTGTGCCGGTCGCGTGCCGCGGGGTGACGGCGGTCACGATCGGACCGGCCGGGCCCGCCGGGCGTCCCGTCCGCTCAGGCGGCGACCGCCCGCCCCTCCAGCCAGCGCGACAGCGCGTCCGCGTCCACCGGGCGGCTGAAGTGGTAGCCCTGCGCCAGCGTGCACCCGATGCGCGCCAGCACCGCCGCCTGGTCGGCCGACTCCACCCCCTCGGCGACCGTGCGCAGCGACAGCGCGTCGCCCAGCGCCACGATCGCCGCCGCGAGCGCCTCGGGCTGCCCGCCGCTCGCGATCGCGTCGATGAAGCTCTTGTCGATCTTCAGCACGTCGATCGGGAACTGGCGCAGGTAGCTGAGCGCCGAGTAGCCGGTGCCGAAGTCGTCGATCGCCAGCCGCACGCCGAGCGCCTTGAGCGCCTCCAGCCGCTGGCGCGCGACCTCGGGCTGCTGGATCACCGTGCTCTCCGTCAGCTCGAGCACCAGCCGCTCGGCGGGGAAGCGGGCGGCCGCCAGCGCGTGCTCGACCTCGGCGACGAAGCCGGCCTGCTGCAGCTGCCGCCCCGAGACGTTCACCGTCACCGAGAACGCGGGGCCGCCGAGCGCGGCCCACGCCGCCCCCTGCCGGCACGCCTCCTCGAGCACCCAGCGCCCGAGCGGCACGATCAGCCCCGTCTCCTCGGCCAGCGGGATGAACTGCAGCGGCGGGATCACGCCGCGCGCCGGGTGGTGCCAGCGCACCAGCGCCTCGACGCCCGAGAGGCGCCCGCTGGCCAGATCGACGATCGGCTGGTACACGAGCCGCATCTCGCCGCGCGCGAGCCCGAGGCGCAGCGCCCGCTCGAGCGCCGTCCGCTCGACCACCGCGGCGTGCAGCTCCGGCTCGAAGCGCGCCCACTGCCCGCGCCCGCGCGCCTTGGCCTCGTAGAGCGCGAGGTCGGCGTTGCGCAGCAGCGCGTCGGCCGGGCGCACCGGCGCCCCCTCCGCGGCGGCGCCGGCGGGCGCCACGGCGCGCGCGATCCCGACGCTCGCCCCGACGACCGCGGTCCCGCCGCCGGCCAGCGGCACCGGGTGCGAGACGGCGGCGATCACCCGCTCGGCCACCGACGACGCGTCCTCGTCGCCGCGCACGCGCTGCAGCAGCACCGCGAACTCGTCGCCGCCGAGGCGCGCCACGAGGTCGGCGCCGCGCGTCGCGTGCAGCAGCCGCTCGGCGACCGTGCGCAGGAGCGCGTCGCCGACGGCGTGCCCGGCGCTGTCGTTCACCAGCTTGAAGCCGTCGAGGTCCACGAGCAGCACGGCGACCGCCGACGGGTCGGGGGAGCGCTCCAGCGCCTCGGCGATCGCCTCGTGCAGCCGCGCGCGGTTGGCCAGCCCCGTGAGCGCGTCGTGGTAGGCGCGGTGCACCAGCGTCGCCTGGAGCGCGCGGTGCTCGGTGACGTCCTGCAGCATCCCGACCAGCCCCGGGCGCCCGTCGGCCAGCGCCTGCACGCGCGACACCGTGAGCGCGCACAGGCGCAGCTCCCCGTCGCGGCGGCGGAAGCGCTTCTCGACCGAGACGCGCGTCGTCTCCCCTGCCTTGAGCGCGCGCACCGGCTCGCGCGTGATCGCCGCCTCCTCGGGCGGGGAGAGCTCGGGGGCGCGCATGGCGCGCAGCTCCTCGGGGGTGTAGCCCACGATCTGCGCGTAGGCGCCGTTCACCTCGAGGATGTTGCCGTCGTCGTCGTGCAGCGCGATGCCGAGGGCGGCGTGCTCGAAGATCGCGCGCAGGCGCGCCTCGCTGGCCGCCAGCGCGTCGCGCGACCGCTCCAGCTGCCCGCGGTGGCGGCGGTCCTGCGCGGCCGCGAACACCGCGACGCCGAGGATCAGCGCCGCGCCGACGGCCACGGCGGCCGCCAGCGCGTCGGTGGCGAGGAGCCCGTCGGCGGCGCCCCCGCTCCCCGGCGTGAAGCGGGCGGCGGCCATCCCGGTGTAGTGCATCCCGGCGATGGCGAGCCCCATCACGCCGGCGGCGCCGAGGCGCGCCCGCCGCTCGCCGGCGGTGCTGGCCGTCCCGAGGCGGGTGAGCAGCCAGAGGGCGGCGGTGGCCGCCGCGGCGGCGATGGCCAGCGAGGCGGCGACGACGGCCGGGCGCCAGGCCAGGGCGGCGGGGATGCGCAGGGCGGCCATCCCGACGTAGTGCATCCCCGCGATGGCCCCGCCGAGCAGCAGGCCGCCCCCGGCGAGCGCGGGCGCCCCGAGCCGGCCGCGGCGCACCACCGCCAGCGCGAGCGCCGACGCCGCGACCGCCACCGCGAGGGAGAGGGCGACGAGCGGCAGGTCGTAGGCGACCGGCACCGCCGCCCCGCCGTGCGCCGGGTGCACGCGGAGGGCGAGCATCCCGACGAAGTGCATGCTCCAGATCCCGACCCCCATGACCACGGCGCCGAAGGCCAGCCAGACGCGGCGCGCGCGTCCCACGCTGCTGGCCGTCCGTCCGGCGAGGTCGAGGGCGACGTGCGAGGCGAGGGCGGCGAGGGCGACGGAGAGGGCGACGAGGCCCGGCGCGTAGCTGGTGGCGAGCGCGCAGGCCGGGGGGCAGGACACGGGGGCGGGGCAGGAAGACTGAAACGGAGTCGCGGTGGCAGAGGACGCGCGCCGGGCGGGCCCGGTCACCCCGCGCGCGGTGTCCGATTCCGGACACCCGCGTCCCACCTCCGAACGGTGGCGCCCCTGCGGTCGGACGGAAGTTGAATCTCTTCAACGACTTACGCTCGTCCGTACGCGGCACGGCCCTCGCCTATGGGGGAGACGCCTTCCTTCGTCTTCCCCGTCCGAGAGAGCGACTCGTGGACATCGCACGCCCCAAGAAGTCCAAGCGCGGCCGCGTGGCGCTGATCGCCGGCGGCGTGGTCGCCGCGGTCGCCGCCACCGTGGCGCTGACCCGTCTGGAGCCCGCCGCGCCGTCGGTCGAGCGCGCGACGCTGTGGATCGACACCGTCCGCCAGGGGACGCTGGAGCGGAACGTCCGCGCCCCGGGCACCCTCGTCCCCGAGCACGTGCGCATCGTCAGCGCGGTGACGGCGGGGCGGGTGGAGCAGCTGGTCACGCGGGCCGGCACGACGGTCACGCCGGGCACGGTGCTGCTCGAGATGACCAACCCCGACGTGCAGCTCGAGGCCCTCGAGGCCGAGCGCGCGCTGGGGCAGGCCGAGGCGAACCTGGTGTCGCTGCGCAACCAGCTCCAGTCGGGGCGGCTGCAGCAGGCGGCGACGGTCGCGACGATCAACACCGAGGCCAACGACGCGCGGCGCAACGCCGAGGTGATCGAGGCCCTCGACAAGAAGGGGCTGTCGAGCGCGAACGAGGTGGCGCAGGCGCGCGAGCGCGCCGCGGCGTTCGCGTCGCGCCGCCAGATCGAGCAGGAGCGGCTGACCATGCTCCAGCAGACGCTCGGCCGCCAGCTGGCGCTCGAGGAGGCGAACGTGCAGCGGATGCGCGCCGTCGCCCAGTTCCAGCGCGACCGCGTGGCGTCGATGAAGGTGACGGCCGGCGAGGCCGGCGTGCTGCAGCAGCTCGACCTGGAGCTGGGGCAGTGGGTGGTGCCGGGGCAGCTGCTGGCGCGCGTCGCGCAGCCGGGGAAGCTCAAGGCGGTGCTGCGCGTCCCCGAGACGCAGGCCAAGGACGTCGTGATCGGCCAGCAGGTGAGCGTCGACACGCGCAACGGGCTGGTGGCCGGGCGCGTGGTGCGCGTCGACCCCGCGGTGCAGAACGGCACCGTGACGGTGGAGGTCGGGCTGGAGGGGCAGCTGCCGCGCGGCGCCCGCGCCGACCTCTCCGTCGACGGCACGATCGAGATCGAGAAGCTGCCGAACGTCCTGCACGTCGGCCGCCCCGCCTACGGGCAGCCCGAGAGCACCGTCGGGCTGTTCGTGCTCGACCCGGACGGGAGCACCGCGCGCCGCGTGCAGGTGAAGCTCGGGCGCACCTCGGTGAACGCCGTCGAGATCACGCAGGGGCTCAAGCCCGGCGACAAGGTCATCATCTCGGACGTCTCGCAGTGGGACGGCCAGGACCGCCTGCGCATCAAGTGAGTCCCGGCGCGCGAGCCCGCGCGTAACCCTCCGCGCCCGCGCGCTGTCCAACCCCTCCGAACGCCCGTCCCCCCACCCCACACGGCCGCCCCCATGACGACCGCCACGGACGCCCGCTCGTCGCTCACGCCCTCCCCCCGCTCGGCCGACGCCCTCATCCGCCTCGACGGCGTCAAGAAGGTCTTCTTCACGGAGGACGTCGAGACGCACGCCCTCGCCGACGTCCACATGGAGATCCGCCAGGGCGAGTACGTCGCCATGAGCGGCCCGTCGGGGTGCGGCAAGACCACGCTGCTCTCGATCCTCGGGCTCCTCGACTCGCCGTCGGGCGGCACGTACGAGCTGGCCGGCCAGAACGTCACGACGCTCGACGCCGCGGAGCGCGCGCGCGTGCGCAACCGCCAGATCGGCTTCGTGTTCCAGGCGTTCAACCTGATCGGCGACCTGACGGTCTACGAGAACGTCGAGCTCCCGCTCACCTACCGCACGGGCGACGCCGCGCTGTCGGCCGCCGAGCGGCGCCAGCGCGTGCACGCGGCGCTGGAGAAGGTCGGGATGAGCCACCGCCAGAAGCACTACCCGGCGCAGCTCTCGGGCGGCCAGCAGCAGCGCGTGGCCGTGGCCCGCGCGGTGGTCGGCGACCCGGCGATCCTGCTCGCCGACGAGCCCACGGGGAACCTGGACTCGGCGAACGGCGAGAGCGTGATGGAGCTGCTCCAGGAGCTGCACCGCGGCGGCGCGACGGTCTGCATGGTGACGCACGACCCGCGCTACGCGCAGCACGCGCAGCGCACGATCCACCTCTTCGACGGGCGGGTGGTCGAGGAGACGACGGCCTGAGTTGACGTGAACGAGACCTGACCGCACCGACCGCGCGCCCGGAGCCCCGCCCATGATCGTCGTCCTCCGCCAGGCGCTCCGCGCGCTCGGCCGCAGTCCCGGCTTCGCCCTGGCCGCCGTGGCGACGTTCGCCATCGGGATCGGCGCGAACGCCACCGTGTTCGGGGTCGTGAACGCGGTGCTGCTCAAGTCCTACCCGTACCGCGACGCCGACCGCGTGGTGGCGCTGTACGAGAGCGACCCGGGGTCGAAGAACGACCGCGCGGTGCTCTCGCCGGCCAACTTCCACGACTGGCGCGCGGCGGCGCGCTCGTTCACCGCGATGGCGGCCGCGCGCGCCGCCGACTTCACGCTCGGCGGCGACGCCGAGCCGGCGCGGCTGGCCGGCGCGCGCGTGACGTGGACGCTCCCGGCGGCGCTCGGGATCACGCCGCAGGTCGGCCGCGCCTTCCGGGCCGACGACGACGCGCCCGGCGCCCCCGACGTGGTGATGCTCACCGACCGGCTGTGGCGCACGCGCTTCGGCGCCGACCGCGGCGTGGTGGGGCGGGTGCTCCAGCTCAACGGGCGCCCGGCCACGGTGGTCGGCGTGCTCCCCGCGGGGGTGAGCTACCCCAACGACCGCGCCGACGTGTGGGCGCCGTTCGCGATGAGCGACAGCGCGTGGGGCGCGCAGCGCGGGAACCACAGCCTGCAGGGCGTGGCCCGCCTGGCGCCGGGCGTCACGCCGGCGCAGGCGCGCGCCGAGCTGACCGCGATCCAGGCGCGCATCGGCGCCGAGTTCGAGGAGGAGCGCAACCACTCGGTGGTGCCGGTGATCCCGCTGCACGAGGCGACCACCGGGTCGGTGCGCCCGGTGCTGCTGGTGCTGCTCGGCGCGGTGAGCTTCGTGCTCCTGCTGGCCTGCGCGAACGTCGCCAACCTGACGCTGGCGCGCGGCGCCGGGCGGCAGCGCGACGTCGCGGTGCGCGCGGCGATGGGCGCGCGCCCGTGGCACCTCGCCCGCCCGCAGCTCGCGGAGAGCCTGGTGCTCGGCGCGGCCGGCGGCGGGCTCGGGCTGCTGCTGGCGGCGTGGGCGTGCGCGGCGCTGCCGGCGGTGGTGCCGACGAGCATCCCGCGCCTCGACGAGGCGGGCGTCGACTGGCGCGTCGCGCTCTTCACCTTCGGCACCGCGCTGCTGGCGAGCGTGCTGGCCGGCGTGCTGCCGGCGCTGCAGACGGCGCGGCTCGACCTCAACGGCGTGCTCAAGGACGGCAACCGCAGCAGCACGGGCGGCGTGACGCGGGCGCGGCTGCGCGACGGGCTGTTCGTCGCCGAGGTGGCGATGGCGCTGCTGCTGCTCACCGGCGCCGGGCTGGCGCTCACGAGCCTCGGCCGCCTGCTGTCGGTGAAGCCGGGCTTCGCCCCCGAGCAGGTGATGACGGCCCACCTGTCGCTCCCGCGCGCGCGCTACGCGAACGACACGGCCGCGGTGCGCTTCTGGGAGCAGCTGCTGCCGCGGCTGCGCGCGATCCCGGGCGTCCGCACGGCGAGCGCGGGCACCCCGATCCCGATGGGGGGCGGCGTCTCGATGGGCGCCTACTTCATCGAGGGGCGCGGGACGGAGACCGCCGACGCGCGCATGGCCAACTTCTACATGGTCGGCGACGACTACTTCCAGAGCATGGGCGTCCCGCTCGCGCGCGGGCGCGACTTCGGCGAGGCCGACCGCCAGGGCGCCGAGCCGGTGGCCGTGGTCAGCGAGGCGCTCGCGCGGAAGGAGTTCGCCGGCGCCGACCCGATCGGCCAGCAGCTGATGCCGTGGGGGAGCGACGGGCCGAAGTTCCGCGTGGTGGGCGTGGTGGGCGACGTGAAGCACCGCGGCCTCACCGACGAGGGGCGGGCGGCGATGTACCTGCCGCTGCGCTTCGTGGGGCCGGCCAGCGCGTCGCTGGTGCTGCGCACCGCCGGCGAGCCGGCGGCGGTGGCGGGGGCGATCCGCGCCGCGGTCGCGGAGCTCGACCCGACGCTCGCCGTCGCCGACCTGCGCCCGATGTCGGGGCTCGTGATGACGACGGCCGCCCGCCCGCGCTTCAGCGCGCTGCTGCTCGGCGCGTTCGCGGCCTGCGCGGTGGCGCTGGCGCTGGTCGGGATCTACGGCGTGGTCGCGCAGTCGGTGGCGCAGCGCGCCGCGGAGTTCTCGGTGCGCATGGCGCTCGGCGCGCGCCCGGGCGACGTGTGGCGGGACGTGCTCGGCGGCGCGCTGCGGCGCACCGCGGTCGGCATCGCCGTCGGCCTGGCCGGCGCGGCGGCCCTGACGCGGCTGCTCGCCGAGGAGCTGTACGACACCAGCCCGCTCGAGCCGCGGGTGCTCGCCGCGGTCTCGCTGGTGGTGGCCGTGATCGCCGCGCTCGGGAGCTGGGCGCCGGCGCGCCGCGCGATGCGCGCGAGCCCGATGGCCGTGCTGCGCACCGAGTAGCGGTCGCAGGTCACCCTTCGCCATAGAGATCCGCCCATGCTGGCGCAGCTCCGCATCCTCCTGCGCGGCCTGCGCCGCGCCCCCGGGTTCAGCGCCGCCGCGGTGCTCTGCATCGCGCTCGGCGTCGGCGCCAACACGGCGATCTTCAGCGCGGTCCGGGCGGTGCTCCTCCGCCCGGTGGCCACGCCCGAGATCGACCGGGTGGTGGCGCTGCGGCAGGACCTGATCCCGGTCAAGCTGCTCGACCTCGAGCTGGCGCCCCCCGAGGTGCTCGACCTGCAGGAGCGCGGCGCGCTGTTCGAGGCGGTGGCGGCGCAGGCGCCGCGCGGCTTCGTCGTCGAGCGCGCGGGCACGTCGGTGCGCGTCGAGGGCGCGCGCACGCTCGGCGACTGGTTCGGCGTGTTCAAGGCGCGCCCGCACCTGGGGCGGCTGTACACGGCCGACGACTCGCGCGACGGCCGCCACCAGGTCGCGGTGCTGAGCTACGGGCTGTGGCGCGAGCAGTTCGGCGGCGACCCGTCGGTGGTCGGCCGTGAGGTGCGCATCAACGACCAGCCGCACACGGTGGTCGGCGTGCTGGAGCCCGACCTCCGCTACCCGCGGCAGGCGCGCCTCCTGGTGCCCCTGCGCGTGGACTCGGCGTTCCGCGAGAACCAGCGCGGGCGGCAGTACATGAACGCCTTCGCGCGGCTGCGCGCCGGCGTGTCGCCGGCGCAGGCGCAGGCGGGGCTCGACGCGACGATGCGCGACTGGCGCGCCCGCGGCGGCCCCGACGACGAGCGGTACGGCGTGCCCGGGAAGCACCGCCTGTACGCGGTGCCGTTCGTGGCCTTCGACGCCGGGCAGCTGCGCCCCATCCTGTACGTGCTGCTGGGCGCCGTCGGCGTGGTGCTGCTGATCGCCTGCGCGAACGTGGCGAGCCTCCAGCTGGTGCGCGCCACGGCGCGGACGCGCGAGCTGGCGGTGCACGCCGCGCTCGGCGCGGCGCGCGGGCGTCTGGTGCGGCGGCTGATGGGGGAGAGCGTGGTGCTGGCGGCCGGCGGCGGCGCGCTGGGGGTGGCGCTCGGGTGGGGGGTGACGCGCCTCCTGGCGGCGCTGGCGCCCGCGGAGCAGACGGCGCTGCGCGACCTGCGGCTCGACGGGCCGGTGCTGGCGGCGACGGCCGGCGCCACGCTGCTGGCGGCGCTGCTCTCGGGGACGCTTCCGGCGCTGCGCGGCGCCCGCGTCTTCCTGCGCGGCTCGCTGGGCGACGGCGCGCGCGCCGGCTCGGCGAGGCGCGAGCGGCACGGCGCGCTGCGCACCGCGGTCGTGGCGCAGGTGGCGATGTCGTTCGTGCTGCTGCTCGGCTCGGGCGTCATGCTGCGCAGCCTGGCGCGCCTGGTCGCCGTCGACCCCGGCTTCCGCCCCGCGTCGGTGACGGCGGCGGCGGTGACGCTGCCGTTCGGGCGGTACGCGAAGACCGACGCCGCGCTCGCGTTCTACGCCGCGCTGCAGGAGCGGCTGCGCGCGACGCCGGGCGTCGAGTCGGTGGGGCTGACGTCGTGGCTCCCGCTGCGCGACCAGAGCAACAGCTCGCGGTTCCGGGTCATCGGCCGCGACACGGCGGGGCAGGGGGAGCCGCCGCACGCCAACATCGTGGCGGCCGACGAGGACTACTTCCGCACGATGGGGATCCCGCTGCTGCGCGGGCGCACCTTCGGCGCGCAGGACGCGTGGCGCGCCGACGGCACGCGCGACCTCACGTTCGTGATCGACGAGACGCTGGCGCGGAAGTGGTTCCCGAACGAGGACCCGATCGGCAAGCGCATCAACCAGGGGCCCGACGGGGTCATCGTCGGCGTGGTGGGGAGCGTGCGGCAGGCGGCGCTCGGCGCCCCCGACAAGGAGACGGTCTACTACAACGTGCGGCAGACCTGGTTCACGAACCTTACGGTCGTGGTGCGCGGCACGCTGTCGGAGGAGGGGGCGGCGCGCGCGCTGCGCGCGGCCGCCGCCGCGGTGGACCCGCAGGTGCCGCTGTACGACGTGGCGACGATGCCGGACGTGGTCGCGCGCTCGGTCGGGACGCGGCGCTTCGGCGTCGTGGTGCTGGCCGGCTTCGCGGTCGTGGCGGTGCTGCTGGCGCTCACCGGCGTGTACGGGGTGCTCAGCTACGCCGTCGCGCAGCGCCGGCGCGAGCTCGGCATCCGCGCGGCGCTCGGCGCCGACCGCTCCGCGGTGGGCGGGCTGGTGCTGCGGCAGGGCGCGCGCATGGCGGCGGTCGGCCTGGCGATCGGCGCGGCGGCCTTCCTCGTCGTCGCGCGCGGGCTGGAGTCGCTGGTGTTCGGCGTCGGCGCGCGCGGCCCGCTGACGTTCGCGGCCGACGGCGCGGTGCTCGGCGCCGCGGCGCTGCTACGGGCTCTCGTGGCTCCCGGCGCGGCGCGCGGCGGCGGCGGGCCCGG
>NZ_JARGEK010000419.1 GCF_029211165.1 Roseisolibacter sp. H3M3-2 | reverse complement strand
GGCGGAGGAGCCGGCCCCCACGACGGCCGTCGCCGAGGCGCCCGCGGACGTCGGGGAGTCGCAGCAGGACGCGGCGCCCGCGCCGGCGCCGGCGGAGACGCCGGCCCCGTCGCCGGAGCCGGAGCGGACGACGGCGGTCGGGGGACCGTCGCCGGACGCGGGGCAGGGGCAGGGGGAAGGGCAGGAGGAGGGGCGCGGCCGTCGCGGCCGCGGGGGGTGGATCGGGGTCGTGATCCGCGGGGGCGGCGTGGGAGACGTCGACCACTGCGAGCGCGACTTCCCGGGGCGGCGGCGCGGGGGCGGCATCATCGTCGACCGCCGGTATCCGGGGCTCCCGTCGGGCGGCTGGGGCGGCCCGATCGGGGGGCAGACGGGCACGATCCTGCGGCAGGTGGGGCAGGTCGCCCGTCGGTTCTGACGGAGGTGTGCGGTACGACACGCGGAGGCCCCGGACGGCGAGCTCGTCCGGGGCCTCCGTGCGTCGCGGCGGACCGGTCCGTGCAAACGTGGGGTAGGCAACAGGAGCGCGGGGCGGTCGAGGCCCCGGCGCCCTCACCCCGAGACCGGAGCATCACATGCACGCTACGAACGTCCGCCTGCGCCGATCGGCGCTGGTCCTGAGCGCCGCCGCGGTCGCCCTGTCGGGCACCGGCTGCGCGTCGCTGAACAACAAGGAGCGCGGCGCGATCATCGGCGCCGCCACGGGCGCCGCCGCGGGCGGGCTCGTCGGCCGGTCGAACGGCAGCACGTCGCGCGGCGCCATCATCGGCGCGGCGGTGGGCGGCGCGGCCGGCGCGATCATCGGCCACCAGATGGACCAGCGCGCCAAGCAGCTCGAGCAGAACATCCCGGGCGCGCGCGTCGAGCGCGTGGCCGAGGGGATCCTGGTGACGTTCGAGAGCGGGCTGCTGTTCGACTTCGACTCGGACGTGCTGCGCGACGCGGCGCGCACGAACCTCCGCGAGCTGGCGGCGAACTTCAGCCGCTACCCGGACACCGACCTGCTGGTGGTGGGGCACACCGACAGCCAGGGCGAGGACGCGTACAACCAGCGCCTGTCGGAGCGCCGCGCGGCGGCGGCGGCCACGTACCTGACGTCGCAGGGCGTGCCGCGGACGCGCATCCGCACGTCGGGGCGCGGCGAGGCGGAGCCGGTGGCGCAGAACGACAGCGACGCCAACCGCCAGGCGAACCGCCGCGTCGAGGTGGCGATCACGGCCAGCGAGGCGGCGAAGACGCAGGCGCAGCGGCAGGCGGGGAACTGACCGCGCTGCGGGGCAGCGGGACTGCGGAAGGGCCATGCGCGCTTCCGCAGCCCCGCTGCCCCGCAGGTCGTTATAGTTGTCCGCCATGTTCGCCCTCCGCGCGCTGCTCACGCACCTCGTCGACTACGCGGGGCTCTTCCCGCCCGCCGGTCTGGCGATGGGCCCCGCCGTGCGGAAGTACGCGGCGTACCGCGCCGGCGACGCGGCGTGGATGCTGGCGCGCTTCGTCGTGCCGGTGGCGCGGCTGGAGGAGTTCGAGGCCGCCGCGGGCGCGCTGCTCCCGTTCAACGCCGAGCCGCCCGACGCGCCCGAGCCGTGGCGCCTGAGCGCGCTCGTCGGCGCCGACGCGGCGGCCGACCTGCGCGCCGCCGTCGCGTTCAACGCGCGGCACGCCGAGGGGACGGAGCCGCTGCGCGAGGAGATCGACGCGCTGGAGGCGAAGGCGGCGTCGCCCGGCGACGTGGCGCGGCTCGCCGACGCGGCGCGCGACGCGGCGCTCGCCGACGCGGCGCTGTTCGTCGAGCTGCCGTGGGGTGCCGACGCGTCGGCGTACGCGCGCGCCGCGGCGGCCGCCGACGCGCGCCTCAAGCTGCGCACCGGCGGCGTGACGCCCGACGCCTTCCCGCCCGCCGCCGCGGTGCTCGACTTCCTCGCCGCGTGCGCGGCGCACGGCGTCGCGGCGAAGTGCACCGCCGGGCTGCACCACCCGCTGCGGGGCGAGCACGCGCTGACGTACGAGGACGGGTGCGCGCGCGGCACGATGTACGGCTTCGTCGGCGTGTTCCTCGCCGCCGCGCCGCTGCACGCCGGGCACGTCCCCGCGGCGGTCGCGCCGCTGCTCGAGGAGCGCGACCCGGGCGCGTTCGCGTTCGACGCGGCCGGCGCCGCGTGGCGCGGGCTGCGCGTCGACGCCGGGACCCTCGCCGACGCGCGCGTGCACCGCCTCGCCGCCTTCGGCTCCTGCTCCTTCGAGGAGCCCCTGCACGACCTCCAGGCGCTCGGCTGGTGGCCGGGCGCGACGCCGCCATGACCGACACGACCGACCCGTCGCTCGTCAGCTGGGTGGAGTCCGCGCACGACCCCGCGACGGACTTCCCGATCCAGAACCTCCCGTTCGGCGTCTTCCGCCGCGCCGGCACCGAGGAGGTGCCGCGCGTCGGCGTCGCCATCGGCGACCAGGTGCTCGACCTCTGCGCCTGCCTGGGCGAGGGGCTGATGGGCGACCTCGCCGACACGCCGGCGGCGCTCGCCTGCGCGTCGCCGTCGCTCAACCCGCTCATGGGGCTCGGCCGCGCGCAGTGGACGATGCTGCGCCGCCAGGTGAGCCGCGTGCTGCGCGCCGGGGGCACGCCCACGCGCTACGACCGCGAGCGCGCCGAGCGCATCCTGCTGCCGCAGGCGGAGGCCGAGCTGTTCGTGCCGGCGGAGATCGGCGACTACACCGACTTCTACGCGTCGATCGCGCACGCGACGCACGTCGGCGCGCTGTTCCGCCCCGACAACCCGCTGCTGCCGAACTACAAGTGGGTGCCGATCGGCTACCACGGGCGCGCGTCGAGCGTCGTGGCCAGCGGCACGCCGGTGCGCCGCCCGTCGGGGCAGCGGAAGGGCCCCGCCGACGACGCGCCGTCGTTCGGGCCGAGCCGCTCGCTCGACTACGAGCTGGAGATCGGCGCGTTCGTCGGGCCGGGGAACGCGCTCGGCACCCGCGTCGCCATCGACGAGGCCGAGGCGCACGTGTTCGGGCTCGTGCTCCTCAACGACTGGTCGGCGCGCGACCTCCAGGCGTGGGAGTACCAGCCGCTCGGGCCGTTCCTCGCCAAGAGCTTCGCGACGACGGTGTCGCCGTGGGTGGTGACGCTGGAGGCGCTCGAGCCGTTCCGCGTCCCCGCCGCGCCGCGCCCCGCCGGCGACCCGGCGCCGCTGCCCTACCTGACGTCGGTGGTCGACCAGGCGCGCGGCGGCTTCGCGATCACGGTCGAGGTGTGGCTCCGCACCGCGCGCATGCGCGAGGCGGGCGCGCCGGCGGTGCGCCTCACGCGCGGCGCGTTCGCCGACATGTACTGGACGGTCGCGCAGCTGCTCGCGCACCACGCCAGCAACGGGTGCAACCTGCGCCCGGGCGACCTGCTGGGGAGCGGCACGATCTCCGGCGAGCCGCGCGACGCGCGCGGCTGCCTGCTCGAGATCACCGCGCGCGGCGCCGAGCCGCTCGCCCTCCCGGGCGGCGAGACGCGCGCCTTCCTCGAGGACGGCGACGAGGTGATCCTGCGCGGCCTCTGCGAGCGCGACGGCGCGACGCGCATCGGGTTCGGGGAGTGCCGCGGGATCGTGACGGCCGCGGAGCGGAGCACGCCGGCGGGAGGGATGGCGACGATCTGAGCGGCGAGCGTCGAGCGTCGAGCGCGCTCCTCGCAGGGCGACCGTCGTCTCGCGGAAGCAGCCGCCTCCGCGGGCCCACCCGAGCGCCGGGCGCCGAGCGCCGAGCGGACTATCTCACTCGGCGCTCGGCGCAAGTCGGAGGCCAAGCGGTCTTAG
>NZ_JARGEK010000418.1 GCF_029211165.1 Roseisolibacter sp. H3M3-2 | reverse complement strand
GTCCCGACTCCACGCGCGCGGACTCGGCGCGGGCCGACTCGCTGCGGCGCGCCGCCAGCGCCTCGGCGGCGCGCGCCAGCGCGGTGGCGCGCTCGCTCGGGCGCGGCGGGCCGACGGTGCTGGAGGCGATCGGCGTCGACCGGCTGCGGCTGTCGACCGTGGGCGCCGCGGTGGGGGTGACGTGGCCGCGCCGCGTGGTGCCGACGACGCTCTACGCGGTGCACGCCGACTACGGCGAGGTCGCGCGCGGGGTGCGGCTGCTGTTCGAGACCACGTACTGGCGCTCGCGCTACACCGACGCCGCGGTGCGCGGGCTGGAGCGCGCCGTCTCGGCGGCGGCGGGGGGCGCGCCGGTGCGTCTCGACCGGATCCGGACCTCCGACCTGTCGCTCGGCACCGACCTGCGGTGGTTCCCGCGCGAGCGGCGCGCGGCGCGGCGGGGGGCGCGCGGCGACGCGGCGGCGATCCGCCCGTTCCTCGGCGGCGGGGTCGCGGTGCATCTTCTCGACATCGAGGGGGTGCCGATCAACGACACCTTCGTCGAGCAGACGCTGGACGGCGTGGCGCTCGGCGTCGCCGCCGCCGCCGGGGCCGACGCGACGCTCTTCCCGAACGTGACCCTCACGATGCACGCACGGTACGACCTGTTCGGCGGCGCCCACTTCGCGTCGCTGCGCGCGGGCGCCTACTACCGCTTCGACGCCGGCGCGCCGGGGAGGGGCCGGTGAGCGAGCCGCTCCGCCTCGCCGTCGCCGGCTGCGGCGCCATCGCGCAGCTGGCGCACCTGCCGGTGCTGTCGAAGATGCGCGGCGTGCGGCTGGTCGCGCTGTGCGACAACGACGCCGCGCGCGCCCGCGCGCTCGCCGACCGCTTCGACGTCCCCGACGTGTTCACCGACCTCGAGGAGCTGCTCGAGTCGGACGTGGTGGACGGGCTGATCGTGGCGACACCGAACCACCTGCACGAGCCGCACGTGCTGAGCGCGCTCAAGGCCGGCGTCGACGTGCTGTGCGAGCGCCCGCTGGCGCTGACGACGCGCGGCGTCGAGCGCGTCCTGGCGGCGGCGCAGAAGGGGGGGCGCCGCGTGCTGGTGGGGAACAACCACCGCTTCCGCAGCGACGTGCAGGCGCTGGCGCGCTTCGTCGGGACGGGGGAGCTCGGGCGCATCGTGGGCGTGCGGGCGGGCGCGTACGCGCCGCGCGCGCCGCAGGGGTGGCGCCAGCGCCGCGCCGAGGCCGGCGGCGGCGCCTTCCTGGAGCAGGGCTTCAACCTGCTCGACCTCGCGATGTGGCTCGCGAACTTCGCCGAGCCGACGCGCCTCTCGGCGATCATGACGCGCGGCCGCGGCGCCAACGCGGTCGAGGAGACGATGCTCGTCGCGCTGGAGCTCGAGGGCGACGTGTCGGTGGGGATCGACGTGTCGTGGGCGTACGTCGGGGAGCGCGAGCGCAGCTGGTTCGAGGTGCTGGGCACGCGCGGCAGCGCGCGCCTCGCCCCGCTGCGCGTGGTGAAGGAGCTGAACGGGCGTCCGGTGGACGTGTCGCCGGGCGGCGCGTCGGCGCGCGACAGCGCGTTCCTGCAGTCGTACCGCGCGCAGCTGGCGCACTTCGTCGCCGTGCTGCGCGGCGAGACGCCGTACGAGCCCCCGTCCGACCAGGTGACGGTGGCGCGCCTGCTCGAGACGATCTATCGGGCGGCCGACGACCGCAAAGAGATCCGTCTGTGAGGCGCCTGCTGCTCGGCGCCGCGGCCGCCGACGCGGCAGGCGCCGGGGCGCGGCTCACGGAGTCGGCGCTGCGCGGGGGCGCCGCGGCCGCGTCGCAGGGGCCGCCGGCGCCCACCGCGGCCGACGTCGCGGCGGCGGCGGGGATGCGCGTCTACCTGATGACGATCGGGCAGGGCGACCTGGTGTGGGAGCGGTTCGGGCACAACGCGATCCGCATCGTCGACCCGGCGCGCGGGACCGACCTCGCGTACAACTGGGGGATGTTCGACTTCGCGCAGCCGAACTTCCTGAGCCGCTTCCTCACGGGCGACACGCGCTACTGGATGGAGCCGATCGACGCGCGCGCGATGGCCGACCACTACGGCACGGTGGAGCGGCGGCGCGTCGTGCTGCAGGAGCTGGCGCTGACCGACGCGCAGAAGGCGGGGCTCCGCGCGTTCGTCGACTGGAACGCGCGCGAGGCGAACCGCTACTACCGCTACGACTACTACCGCGACAACTGCTCGACGCGGGTGCGCGACGCGATCGACCGCGCGACCGGCGGCGTGCTGCGCGGCGCGCTGCGCGGCGCGCCGACCGGCACGTCGTACCGCTCGCACACGCGGCGGCTGGTGGCGGGGGACGCGGCGACGTACACCGGGATCCAGCTCGCCCTCGGGCACCCCGCCGACGCGCCGATCGACGCGTGGGAGGAGAGCTTCGTCCCGATGCGGCTGGCCGCGCACGTGGAGCGCGTCCGCGTCCCGGGGCCCGACGGCACGCCGCGCCCGCTGGTCGTGCGCACCGATACCGTGCACGCGGTCGCCGACCGCGACGCCGAACGGACCCGGGCGCCGAGCTACGCGCTCGGCTACGGGCTCGCGGGGCTGGCGCTGGGCGGGGCGCTGCTGGCGCTCGGACGCGCGGGCGCCGCCGGGCGCCGCGGGGGCGACGCCGGGTTCGCGGTGCTGGCCGGCCTGTGGACGCTGGTGACCGGGCTCGCCGGGACCGCGCTGCTGCTCGCGGGGACGGTGACGCGGCACGTCTTCATGGGGCGCAACGTGAACCTGCTGGCCGTCAGCCCGCTGGCGCTGCTGCTGTTCGTCCTGCTGCTGCTCGCGGTGGGCTTCCGCCGCCCGGAGCCTCGCGCGCGGTGGAGCGGGCGCGCCGCGACGGTGGCCGCGGTGCTGGCGGGGGCCACGGCGCTCGGCGCGCTGCTGACGGTGGTGCCGGGGATCGGCCAGCGGAGCACCGAGCTGTTCGCGCTGCTCCTGCCGGCGCACGGCGCGCTCTGGTGGGCGCTGCGCGGGCGGCGCGCCGCCGCGTGAGCCTGGCCGCGTGAGCGCGCTCTCGGTCGGCGTCGACGTCGGCGGCACCTTCACCGACCTCGCCGCGGTCGCGGAGGACGGCGCGGTGCGCATCGCCAAGGTGCTCACCCGCCCGCGGGACCAGAGCGAGGGGGTGCTCGACGCCCTCGACGCGCTGGGCGAGCCCGGCGCGCGCGTCGGGCGGCTGGTGCACGGCACGACGGCGGTCACCAACCTGCTGCTGGAGCGCACGGGCGCGCGCGTGGTGCTGTGCGCGACCGAGGGCCACACCGACGTGCTGCACCTGCGCCGGCAGGACCGCGCGTCGCTCTACGACCTGTCGGCGCACCACCCGGCGCCGCTGGTGGCGCGCGGCGACGCGGTCGCGGTCCCCGAGCGCATGGCGCCCGACGGCGTCGTGCGGGCGCTCGACGGCGAGGGCGTCGCGCGCACGATCGCGGCGGTGCGCGCGCTGGCGTCCGAGGCGGTCGCGGTGTCGCTCCTCCACGCGTACGCGCACGACGCGCACGAGCGCGCGCTGGCCGACGCGCTCGTGGCGGCCCTCCCCGACGTGGACGTGGTGCGGTCGGGCGACGTGCACCCCGAGATCCGCGAGTACGAGCGCACCTCGACGACGGTGGCCGAGGCGTACGCGCGCCCGCGCGTGCGGCGCTACCTCGAGCGCCTGGGCGGGCGGCTGGCGGAGCGCGGCTTCCCCGCGCCCGGCGTGATGACGTCGGGGGGCGGCGTGGGCGCGGCCGCCGAGGCGTCGCGGTCGGCGGCGTCGATGGCCCTCAGCGGG
>NZ_JARGEK010000417.1 GCF_029211165.1 Roseisolibacter sp. H3M3-2 | reverse complement strand
CGAGCAGCCGGCGCCCGGGCGGCGCGAGCGCCGCCAGCAGCGCCGCCGCGGCGATCGCCGCGTCGTCGGCCGCCGCCAGCGGCGCGATCACGCCCCCCTCGCTGTGCCCCGCGAGCGCCACCCGCGACGGGTCCACGTCGGGGCGCGCGCGCAGCCACGCCACCGCCGCGCGCACGTCGTCGGCGAAGTCGGCCGACGTCGCGGTGCCGAACGCGCCCCCCGAGCCGCCGACGCCGCGCTCGTCGAAGCGCAGCACCGCGATCCCGCGCCGCCCCAGCGTGTCGGCGAGCGCGCGGAACGGCCGGTAGTCGGGGAGCCCGAGGATCTGCCCGTCGCGGTCCTGCGGCCCCGAGCCGCTGATCGCCACCACCACCGGCGCGCGCCCCGCGCTCCGCGGCCGCGTCAGCGTCCCCGCCAGCACGTGCCCGCGCGGCGTCGCCACGCGCACCGCCTCCGCGCCGTACGGCGCCCCCGCCGGCGCGCCGTAGTCCGGCTCCGAGCGCCCGGCCCGCGCGTCGAGCGCGTCGACGCGCACCACGGTGAGCCCCTGCGCCGGCAGCCGCCCGCCGAGCACCGTCCCCGCCGAGTCCACCGCGAGCCGCAGCTCGGCGCCGCCGAAGTCGAGCAGCATCGAGTCGCGCCCGAGCGCCGTCACCGCGACGCCGCTGCGCGCGCCGGTGCCGAGGTGCACCACCGGCAGGTCGCGCCGCAGCCCGTCGATGGTCGCGCCCATGCGCCGCGCGCGCCGCGTCATCTGCTCGGCGAACGCGAACGACGGGTTCACCCACGGCAGCGTCCCGGGCGGCACCGGCAGCCGCTGCCCCGACACGCTCCCCGTGCTCCCCGTCACCACCAGCGTGTCGCCGTCGAAGCGGTACTGCAGCGACGCCGCGGGGCGCGCGTCGGCGGGGGCGTTGAGCGCCCACTGGTAGAGCTGCACGCGGTGCACGCGCCCGTCCGCCTCCGCGCCCGCGCTGTAGGCGAGGCGCTGGCGCTGCGCGCGCAGGAACAGCTCCCCCTCGAAGCCGCCGGGGGTGCGCAGCACGTGCTCGACCCCCACGGTGTCGGCGCCCACGAGGAGCACGAAGCCGCCGCGCGGGGCCGGGGTGAGCGGCGTCGGCGCGACGGCGGCCGGCGGCGGCTGCGTCACCCCGCGGCCCCGCCGGCCAGCGCGCGCAGCAGCGCCAGCATGCGCACGTCGTTGGCGTCGGGCGCGTCGTCGTCCTCGGGCGGCTCGTCGACGGCGTGCGGCGTCTCGAGCACCAGCGGCACGCCGCGCGTGCGCGCGTCGGCCAGCAGCCACGCGAACCCCTCGGCGCCGATCCGCCCCTCGCCGATCAGCGCGTGGCGGTCCTTGTTCGAGCCGAGCGCCCCCTCGCTGTCGTTGAGGTGGAAGAAGCCCGGCGCCTCGCCGGCCGCGCGCTCGAACTGGTCGAGCACCCCCACGACCGCCTCCGGCCCCGCGCCGAGGTCGAACCCCGAGGCGTACAGGTGGCAGGTGTCGAGCCCGTACCCCGCGCGCGGCCGCAGCGAGGCGGGGATCCCGGCCAGGATCGCCGCCACCTCCTCGGGGGTGCGCGCGATGGTGGTGCCGGCGCCGGCGGTGTTCTCCACCATCAGGCGCGTCGGCCCCTCGACCGACTCGAGCGCGCGCGTCATCGCGACGCTCACGCGCGCGATCGCCGCGTCGCGGTCGCCGTCGGTGGCCGCGCCGGGGTGGAAGCACAGCAGCCCGAGGCCGAGCGCGCACGCGCGCTCCAGCTCCTTGGCCAGCCCCGCGGCCGCGCGCTCCCACTTGGCGGCGTCGGGCGTCGCGACGTTGAGCACGTAGGCCGCGTGCGCCATCACGTGCTCGGCGCGCACGCCGCTCCCGTCGAGCGCCTCGCGGAAGCGCGCCGCGCGCTCGGGGCGCACGCCGACCTTCTCGTTGTAGAACTTGGGGACGGCGGTGAAGAGCTGCAGCGCCGCCATCCCCGCGTTCCCGGCGCGGCGGGCGGCCATGGCGATGCCGCCGCTGTCGGGGCAGTGCGAGCCGAAGAGGTGCGTCGGGGCGGTCATGCGGCGGTCATGGCGGCGGGTGCCGGTCGTCGTCGCGCGTCGCGCCGCGCGGGTCGGGGTCGGGGCGGGCGTCGACCTCGCGCGAGAGGTCGAGCATCCACGCCCCCTCGAGGTACTCGACGCTCTGCGGGTGGCGCACGGCGGAGAGGCGCTTCACGACGCCCGCGATGCGCTGCGCCTGCTCGACCACCACCGCCAGCACCTCGCGCTCCTCCCCCGGCTCGACGAGCCCCTGCTCGATCAGCGCGGCGTGGCCGAGGAGCGCGGCCAGCGGGTTGTTGATCTCGTGCTGCAGCGTCATCGACATCTCGCCCACGCCGGCGAGGTAGCGCGCGCGCGCCAGCGCCGCCTCGGCGCTGCGGCGCGCGCCCTCGGCGGCGATGCGCCGCTCGGCGATGGTGAGCCGCGCCGCGAACTGCTCGGCGCCGATCGGCTCGGCGATGTAGTCGTCGGCGCCCGCGTCGAGCACCGCGGCGAGGGCGGCGTTGCCGTCGTGCGGCGTGACGGCGAGCACGAAGGTGACGTGCCCGTCGTCCGTGGCGCGGATGCGCCGGCACAGCGCGAGCCCGTCCATGCCGGGGAGGGCGACGTCGAGCACCACCAGGTCGGGGCGCTCGGCGGAGACGGCGGCCCACGCCTCGCTGCCGTCGCCCGCGACGACGACGGCGTGGCCGGCGGCGGCGACGACGTGCGCGAAGCGCTCGCGCACCTGCGGGTCGTCCTCGGCGAGCAGGACCTTCACGGCGGGGAGGGGCGGGAGGGGCGACGCGGGCCACCGGCGTCGGCGGGCGAGTACACGCTACACCGCGCACACCACGGCGCTAGTCGTGGGCGCGGCACGGCGCAGGGCCGGGTACGGCGAACTTCAGGGTGCCGCGCACTGCGGGATACGACGAACCGGGAGACGGCGTACACCGGGGTACGGCGGACCTCCCGGTGGGAGGCTTCAGGTCCGCCGTACCCCGCTCTCCGGTTCACCCCTGTGTTCGCACCACCCCGCTCTGCGCCGTACCCGGATCTCCGCCGTCCCCTGCCGTGCGCCCTGCCCCGCCCTCACTCGCGCAGCGTCCCGACCCGCACGACGACGCCCGTGGGATACGGCAGCGTCGTCGTCCGCGCGTTCTCCGTCGTCGCGATCTCGCGCGGCGCGGCGCGCTCCACCCACCCCAGCGCCACCCGCCCGCCGGCGAGCCGCACGCGCGGCCGCTCCGCCGACATGCTCCCCACCGACGCCGCGAAGCGCTGCTCCCAGGTGTGGCCCGCGGTGCGCGACACCGCGAGCGACACGAAGGGGCGCCCCCCCGTGTTGGGGTCCTCGTACGCCACCAGCACGCGCTCCCCCGCCGAGGCGACGGCGGTCTGCGCGGGGCGGTCGCCGTAGACGATGACCTGCGGCGGCTCGAACGCCGCGCGCGGGTCCATGCGGTGCGCGTAGAACACGCCGCGCCCCTCGGCGGCGGCCATCGAGTAGGCGAGGTGCACGTAGCCGTTCTCGGCGTCGACGGCGATCGCCGGCGCGGGCCGCTCGCACCCCGCGCCGCCGCGGTCGAGCGTGTCGACGCGCGCCGGCGCGTCCCACGTGCGCCCGCCGTCGGTGGAGCGGCCGGCCATCAGGTCGGCGCCGCGGTCGGGGCGCAGCGCCCACCACGCGGCCACGCGCTCCTCCCCCGGGCCGGCGGCCCACGCGAGCGAGCCCGGGCAGCGGGAAGTCGGATCGTAGCCATGTCGTTCTGTGAGCCAAGGAGTTGAGACCACGATT
>NZ_JARGEK010000416.1 GCF_029211165.1 Roseisolibacter sp. H3M3-2 | reverse complement strand
GGCCCCGGCGGGCGGCGCGCCGTGGCGTGGGTGTCGGCGCCCGGCGGCGGCAGCGACGGGCGGCTGTACGTGGCCCTCGCCGACTCCGCCGGCACGCTCGGCGCGCCGGTCGAGGTGCGCGACCCGCTGGGCGGGATCGAGCCGCACGGCGAGGCGCCGCCCAAGCTGGCCTACGGCGCCGACGGCGCGCTCTACGCGCTGTGGGTGGTGGGCAAGGAGGTCCCCGGGCGCCGCTTCCCGGCCAGCGCACTCCGCTTCGCGCGCTCCGCCGACGGCGGGCGCACGTGGGGCGCGCCGGCGAGCGTCACCGACACGCCGCAGCCGTGGGGGAGCTTCAACTTCCACTCGCTGCAGGCGGGGCGCGGCGACACCGTGTACGCGGCGTGGCTCGACGGCCGCGGCGGGAAGAGCGCGACCTACTTCACGCGCTCGGCCGACGGCGGGCGCACGTGGGCGCCCAACGTGCGCGTGAGCGCCGGCGAGAGCTGCCCGTGCTGCCGCACCGCGGTCGCGCCGGGGCGCGGCGACACGGTGTACGCCGCGTGGCGCACCGTCGCCGCCGGGCAGGTGCGCGAGGTCGTGGTCGCGCGCTCGGCGGACGGCGGGCGCACCTGGGACGCGCCGGCGCGGGCGCAGCGCGACGGGTGGGTGATCGACGGGTGCCCGCACGCCGGCCCGTCGCTGGCCGTCGACTCGACGGGGCGCGTGCACGTCGCGTGGTGGAGCGGGAGGGAGGGCGCCGCGGGGACGTTCTACGCGCGCTCCGACGACGGCGGCCGGACGTTCGACGCGCCGGTGGCGCTGGGGGTGGCCGAACGGTCGCGCCCCGCGCACGTGCAGCTCGCCGCGGCCGGCGGGCGCGTGGTGGTGGCGTGGGACGACGGGACGCGGAACACGCCGGTGGTGCGCGTGCGCGTGTCGCGCGACGGCGGTGCGACGTTCGGCGCCGCGGCGTCGGCGAGCGACGGCGCGCGCGCGGCCACCTTCCCGGTGCTGGCGCTCGACGGCGCCCGCCTGTCGCTTGCCTGGAGCGAGGAGGCGGCGGACGACGCGCACGCGCAGCACCGCCCCGACATGAAGGACCCCAAGGCGCGGATGCCGCTGCCGACGGTCGGGCGGCGCACCGTGGTGGTGCGCGACGGCGCGGTGGACTGAGCGCGGACGGCCCGGTGTCGCGCCCGCGCCACAGTGGCGCGCGCGCCACTGCCCGGGGAATGCGACATGCGTTTGCTTCCGGCGCGCCCCGCGGCACCACCGCCGCGGGGCGCGCTTCACGTCCGGGTCGGAGCACCGCATGTCGTTGATTCGTTCGTTCGCCGCCGCCGCCGTCCTCACCCTTTCCGCCGGCGCCGCGTCGGCGCAGACCGCCGTCACCTACCAGTCGTCGCCGACCAACGCCAACGACGGCACGCACTACGTCGGGCCGTTCGTCGGGACGCTGCAGACGGGCGTGGGCGCCGCGCAGTCGGTGACCATGTTCTGCATCGACGTCCTCAATCAGGTGACGTTCGGCGACAGCTGGACCGCCAACCTGACGTCGCTGGCCGACGCCGGCGGGTCGCTGGCCGCCACCCGCCACCCCGCCTCGGGCGACGCCCAGGCGATGACCAAGTACCGCACGGCGGCGTGGCTGACCACGCAGTTCGGGCTGACCGCGCAGGACGAGTGGTCGGGGATCCAGCACGCGATCTGGAACCTGTGGGCGCCGGGGAGCTACGCGGCCACGTCGTGGGACGCCGCGGGCGCCACGGCGGCGACGAGCAACTGGCACGGGCTGGACTTCGCCGGCTTCTCGGTGCTGACGGACGTGCGCTCGGTCGGCCAGGCGGTGGGCGGGGCGCAGGAGTTCATCGTCCCCGGCGTCCCGGGCGGCGGCGTGGGTTCCGTCGTCCCCGAGCCGTCCACCTACCTCCTGCTCGGCACGGGGCTGGTCGCACTGGCGGGCGTGGCGCGACGCCGCCGCGCTGCCGCATGAACACCACGTAATCTGTAGGAGCAGCACAACACTTCGAGGGCCCTGGTCGATTGCCGACCGGGGCCCTCTTTTCGTTCGCACCCCCGCGCAAATCGTTGCCGGATGGGACGTTGGAGCATCGGGCCGCTCATGGTGACAGGTCATTCATGAACGGGCATACATGCTGCTAAAGCCGAGCACGTCTCCCGCCGCACCGTCCTCCCCCGTGCTCCCCCGATCCGTGTCCATCTCCCGTCTCGCCGCCCTCGCGGTCGCGTTCCCCCTGCTCGCCTCGGCCGCCGGCGCGCAGTCCACCTGGAGCTTCACCGACCAGAGCGGCAACGGCGCCTGCGCGCTCGCCGGCAACGGCGGCGCGGGGCTCGGCAACACCTACACCTGCGCCGCGCAGGGGAGCAACACGCCGACGCTGACCGTGCGCGCCTTCGGCATCGCCGTCTCGAACACGGCGGCCAACCGCGTCGTGTCGGCGGCGGCCGTGACGGGCCCGTACAGCGGCGCCGGCATCGGCGTCGGCACCGCCGCCGAGGGCGGCAACGACGCGGACGACCCGAACCACATGATGGACAACGCGGGGCAGAACACCGACTTCCTGCTCCTCAGCTTCCTCACCGGCGCGTACGACCTGAACTCGGTCTCGTTCGGCGCCGTCCCCGACGACAGCGACTTCCAGATCCTGCGGTGGACCGGCGTCGGCGGGCCGTCGCTCGTCGGCCAGACGGCGAGCCAGCTGCTCGCCGGCGGCTGGGAGCTGGTCAGCAGCGTCAACGGCGGCTCCAGCCCGAACGCGTACAACGTGAACCCCGGCAACCTGGCGTCGCAGCACTGGATCCTGGCGTCGTACAACACCGCGCTCGGCAGCGCGGCGGGGCTCGACATGGGCGACGACGAGATGAAGGTGCTGGGCATCGGCGCGACGGCGGTCCCGGGCGGCGGCGCCGGCTCGGTGGTCCCGGAGCCCTCGACCTACGCGCTGCTCGGCACGGGCCTCGGCTTCCTCGGCCTCGTCGCCCGCCGCCGTCGCCGCGCCTGACCCGTCCCACCGCCCGACCGTCCGACCCTTCCCCGTCTCCCCCCGACGCGGCGCGGGGCCGGCTCTCTGAGGAGAGCCGGCCCCGCGTCGTCCGTCGGCGTGCCTGCCGGCGGGCCGCGCGTCAGACCATCGCCAGCGCGTCGCCGGTCACGCGCACCAGCGCGCGCAGCACGGCGGGGGCGACCTGCGGGAGCGCCACCACCTCGGCGGCGGCGCCGAGCCGGATCGCCTCGCGCGGCATCCCGAACACCACGCAGCTCTGCTCGTCCTGCGCGATGGTGTGGGCCCCCGCCTCGCGCATCGCCAGCATCCCCTTGGCGCCGTCGGCGCCCATGCCGGTGAGGATCACCCCGAGCGCGTTGCGCCCCGCGTGGCGCGCGACGCTCTGGAACAGCACGTCCACGGCCGGGCGCTGGTGGTGCACCGGCGGGCCGTCCTTGATGCGGGCGAAGTAGCGCGCGCCGCTGCGCTGGAGCACCATGTGCTTCCCCCCCGGGGCGATGAGCGCGACCCCCGGCACCACGGCGTCGCCGTCCCGCGCCTCGCGGACCTCCATCGCGCACAGCCCGTTGAGGCGCCGGGCGAAGGCGGCGGTGAAGTGCTCGGGCATGTGCTGCACGATGACCGTGCCCGGCGCGTGCGCCGGCAGCTGCGTCAGCACCTGCTCGATCGCCTGCGTGCCGCCGGTGGAGGCGCCGATGGCGAGCACCTTGTGCGTGGTGTCGAGCAGCGCGCCCGGCGGAAGCGCGTCGGCGTCGCCGAGCGACGGCTCCCCCGCGCGCGCCGGCGCCGCCGCGGCGAGCCGCTCCGGCGCGGCGCGCGGGCCGACCCG
>NZ_JARGEK010000415.1 GCF_029211165.1 Roseisolibacter sp. H3M3-2 | reverse complement strand
AGTCGGATCGTAGCCATGTCGTTCTGTGAGCCAAGGAGTTGAGACCACGATTTGTTTCCTAAGACCGCTTGGCCTCCGACTTCGCGCGCGGCGGCGCTCGACACGGCGCGGCTGGCCGAGGCGTACGCCGAGGCGGCCCGCCTCCCCAAGCTGCGCAGCCTGCTCGTGCAGTGGCGCGACACGCTGGTCGCCGAGCGCTACTTCGGCGGCGCGACCGCCGCCCGCCCGGCGAACCTCAAGAGCGCCTCGAAGAGCGTGGTGTCGGCGCTGGTCGGCGCGGCGCTGGCCGACGGGACGCTCCCCGGCGTGTCCGCGCCCATCGCGACGCTGCTGGCGCCGGCCGACGCGCGCCTCCTCGACTCGGCCAAGCGCTCGATCACGCTCGAGGACCTGCTGTCGATGCGTGCGGGGCTCCAGAGCACGAGCATCCGGAACTACGGCGCCTGGGTGTCGAGCCGCGACTGGGTGCGCTACGCCCTGACCCGCCCGCTCGTCGCGCCGCCAGGGCACGCCGGCGGGCCGATGATCTACAGCACGGGGAGCACGCACCTGCTGGCGGCGATCCTGGTGCGGCGCGCCGGCGAGCCGCTCGACCGCTACTACGCGCGCACGCTGGCCCGCCCGCTCGGCATCGTGCCGCGGCCGTGGCCCACCGACCCGCGCGGCATCCACTTCGGCGGCAACGAGATGCGCATGACCCCGCGCGAGGCGCTGCGCTTCGGCGCGCTCTACCTGCACGGCGGGGTGGCGCCGCCGGGGACGCCGGCCGCCGGGCGGCGCCTCCTCCCGCAGGCCTGGGTCGACTCGTCGTGGACGCCGCGCACCGTGTCGGGGTTCAGCGGGCACTCGTACGGCTATGGCTGGTGGCGGCGCGACGCGGCGGGTGCGGCGGGGACGCACCCGGTGCACTTCGCCTGGGGCTACGGCGGGCAGTTCGTGTTCGTGGTGCCGGACCTGTCGCTGGTCGTCGTCGCGACGTCGGACCCCGACGCGCTGGAGCGCGACCGGACGCACCTCGACGCGGTGCACGGGCTGCTCGACCGCATCGTCGTCGCGGCCGGCGGCTGACGTCGTCGGGCTCCCCGACGGCAGGGGAATCGGATCCGGCAGATTTCACTCGGGTACGTCGGATCGCTCCGTGTGGCTCCGTACGCCCATGCGCCGGATCCGTCGGAATCGGACCTGATCCGATTCCCTGATGCTTGACCCGTGAACTCCGAGACCGCGTGCCCGGAGGGCCGGGTGCGCAGCCGCGCAGCCGCGCAGCGGATTAGCATTCCCCGTCCCCCACGACGAACCCCGAGCCCCGCCACCATGCAGAGCCAGACCGGCGTCCGCTTCTACCGCTGGGACGACATGCCGAAGGAGCGCGTGACCGACCAGATCTCCCGGCGCCTCGTCACGGGCGACCGCATGATGCTGGCGCACGTCTACCTCGAGAAGGGGAGCCTCGTCCCGCAGCACCAGCACGAGAACGAGCAGCTGACGTACATCCTCGAGGGCGCGCTGCACTTCTGGATCGGCGCCGACCGCTCGGAGGAGGTGATCGTGCGCGCCGGCGAGGTGCTGTTCATCCCGTCCAACGTCCCGCACGAGGCGCGCGCGCTCGAGGACACGCTGGACGTCGACGTCTTCTCCCCGCCGCGCCAGGACTGGCTCGACGGCACCGACACCTACTTCCACCGCAAGTAGCATGGACCTCGGACTGGGCGGGAAGGTCGCGCTGGTCGCGGCGTCGAGCCGCGGCCTCGGGCGCGCGGTCGCCGAGGAGCTGGCGCGCGAGGGGGCGCACCTCGTCATGTGCGCGCGCGGCGCCGAGGCGCTGGAGGAAGCCGCCGCCGCGGTGCGCGCCGCCGGGACGCGCGTGCTCGCGCTGGCGGCCGACCTCAGCGAGCCCGCGGAGGTCGCGCGCGTCACCCGCGCGGCGCTCGACGAGTTCGGCGCCGTCGACGTGCTGGTCACCAACACCGGCGGCCCGCCGGCCGGGCCGTTCGAGAGCCACTCCGCCGAGGCGTGGCACCAGGCGGTGCGGCAGAACCTCGACAGCGTCGTCAACCTCGTGCGCGCCGTGCTCCCCGGGATGAAGGAGCGGCGCTGGGGGCGCATCGTCAACGTGACGTCGATCGCCGTCAAGCAGCCGGTGGACAACCTGATCCTGTCGAACAGCGTGCGCGCCGCCGTCACCGGCTTCGCCCGCACGCTCGCCAACGAGGTCGCGCCGTTCGGCGTCACCGTCAACAGCGTGCTTCCCGGCTACACGCGCACGCAGCGCGTCGACGAGCTGGCGGCGCGCAACGCGCAGCTGCGCGGGACCTCCGCCGACGCCGAGCGCTCGGTGTGGGAGGGGCAGATCCCGATGGCCCGCCTGGGCGAGCCCGACGAGTTCGCGGCGGCGGTCGCCTTCCTCGCCTCCGCGCGCGCCAGCTACATCACCGGCCAGAACCTCGCCGTCGACGGCGGGTGGATCCGCGGCCTCCTCTGACCCGCCCCATGCTGGACGCCACCACGGCCGCCCCCGCGCTCGCCGACCGCCTCGCCCGCCTCTCGGGCGAGGGGGCGCTCGACGTCTTCCGCCGCGCCACCGCGCTGAAGCGCGAGGGGCGCACGATCGTGCACCTCGAGCTCGGCGCGCCCGACGTCGACGCGGCGCCGCACGTGGTCGACGAGGCCGTACGCGCGCTGCGCGAGGGGGACGCGCGCTACGTCGCGCCGGCCGGAATCCCGGCGCTGCGCGAGGCGATCGCGGCCGACGTGCGCTCGCGCGGCGTCGAGGCCGACGCCGACCAGGTGCTCGTCACGCCGAGCGCCAAGACGGCGGTGTTCTACGCCATGCTCGCGGCGGTCGGCGCGGGGGACGAGGTGCTGGTCCCCGACCCGGGCTTCCCGATCTACCCGTCGATGGCGCGCTTCTGCGGCGGCGTCCCGGTGGGCTACGGCGTCGACGCGCACAACGCCCCCGACGTCGACGACCTGGAGGCGCGGATCGGGCCGCGCACGCGCGTGGTCGTGCTCAACTCCCCCAACAACCCCACCGGCGGCGCGCTCGACGCCGCGGCGACCGCGCGCGTGGCGGCGCTCGCCGAGCGGCACGGGCTGGTGGTGGTCACCGACGACATCTACTCGCGGCTCGTCTACGAGGGCGACCGCGCGCCGTCGCCGGCCGCGTTCGACGGCGCGCGCGACCGCACGCTCCTCGTCGACGGCTTCTCCAAGACGTACGCGATGACCGGGTACCGGCTCGGCTACCTCGTCGCCCCGCGCCCGTGGCTGGAGCCGCTGACCACGCTGGCGATCAACGGCCACACCTGCGTGCCGCCGTTCATCCAGCGCGCCGGCGTCGCCGCGCTCACGGGGCCGCAGGACCTCGTGGCGTCGCAGCGCGCCGCCTACCGCGCCCGCCGCGACCTGCTGGTGGCCGGGCTGAACGCGATCCCCGGCGTGCGCTGCCCCACCCCGGCCGGCGCATTCTACGTCTTCCCCGACTTCTCCGAGGCGCTGGCGCCCCGCGGCCTCACCTCGCGCGAGCTCGCGCACCGCCTGCTGGAGGACCACGGCGTCGCCGCCATCGACGGCCGCGCCTTCGGCGCCCGCGGCGAGGGCCGGCTGCGCTTCTCCTTCGCGAGCGCGGAGGCGGATCTGGAGCGCGCCGTCGCGCGCGTGGCGGAGGCAGTCGCCGGGTTGAGCGTCGAGCGATGAGCGTCGAGCGTCGAGCGCGCTCCTCGGAGGGCGGGCGGCGTCTCCGCCGGGGAGCCGCCTCCGCCGGCCTACCCGAGCGCCGGGCGCCGAGCGCCGAGCGGACTATCTCACTCGGCGCTCGGCGCCCGGCGCTCGGCCCGTGACGCGACGGGGGCT
>NZ_JARGEK010000414.1 GCF_029211165.1 Roseisolibacter sp. H3M3-2 | reverse complement strand
CCGTCGAACACGCGCGTCCAGGCGTCGCGCGCGACCGGCCACGCCTCGGCGGATTCCAGCCGCTCGGCGGCCTCGCGGCAGGCGCCGCGCGCCGAGTCGTCGGCCGCGATCGCGCCGAGCGCCTGCCAGGCCTCGCGGGGGCGCCGCCACGCCATCAGCAGGTTGGCGGCGAGCCGGCGCGGCGCGAGCGCGGCCGGCGCCGCGAGGAGCGCCGGCAGGACCGAGTCGCGCGCCGTCGCGGGCGCGTTCGAGAGGGCGAACAGCGCCGCCGTCTCGACGTAGGGCATGGCGTCGACCGCCTGCCGCCAGCTCTCGCCGGCGCGCGCCCACGCGCCGAGCGCGACGTGCAGCTGCGCCAGCTCCATCGCCACGGCCCGCGAGCCGCGCAGCGCCGGCGCCAGCCCGCGCAGCACCGCGTCGGCGGCCGCCGTCTGCCGCGACGCGAGGAGGAGGCGCGCGTACTCGCGGTACGGCGTGGCGTCGCCGGGCGCGGCGCGGCGCCAGGCGTCGTACGCCGCGCGGTCGTCGCCGTCGCGGCGCACCGCGACGAGCGCGCGCAGCTGCACGCCGCGCTGCGTCGGGTCGCCGGGGCGGGCGCGCAGCTGCGCGGCGACGAGCGGGATGATCGAGTCGCGCATCCCGAGCTCGTCCCACACGCGCTCGAGCCCCAGGATCGCCGCGGCGCGCCCGTCTTCCCCCGCCGCCGGGTCGGCCAGCGCCTGGCGGAAGAGCGGCGCGGCCTCGCGCCCCTTCCCCGTGGACTCGAGCTCCATCGCGCGCTGCAGCGGCGCGGAGGCGGTGGACTGCGCGCCGGCCGCGCCGGCCGCCACGAGGGCGGCGAGCGCGGCGAGGGTCGGGGCGACGCGCCTCACGGCGTGCCGTTCAGCCGGCGGAAGTACTCGACGACCAGCCGCCGCTCCTCCGCGCTCAGCGCGCGCAGCTCGTTCCAGGTGGGCATCGGGAACTTGGTGGCCGAGCGCCCGCTGGTGGCGCCGTCGGCCGGCGCGACGGCGGCGACGCCGGCGCCGCTCTTCGCCTCGCGCTTTCCGGACTCGTCCTTCTCCTCGCGCTCCAGCGTCTTCCCGGCCTCCAGCAGGCGGCGGTAGAGCTGCTGCTGCCGCTGCAGCGTCGACGGGTCGGCGCCGGCGCGCTCGAGCGACTGCGCGAGCTGGCGCGCCTCGCGGGCCAGCGCGTCGGCGCGCCCGGTGGCGTCGCCCTCGCCGACCTCCTCGAGCTTCTCGGCCACGTCCTTCTGCTGGCGGGCGAGCTGGCGCATCGCGTCGCGCGCGCCCTGCCCGTCGGCCCCCGGCGAGGGCATCGGCATCCCGCTCGCCTGCGCGTTGATCTGCCCCTGCTGCCCGGCGAGCTGCTTCAGCTGCTCGATCATCTCCTCGAAGCCCGAGGCCGACGCGGCGGCGTTGACGCGCTCGCGGTCGCGCACGAGCGCCGCCGCGGCGCGCTGCAGCGACTCGCCGGCCTCGCGCATCGCGTCGGCGGAGCTCCCCTGCCCCTGCTGGCCGTTCGGCTGCGCGCCCCCCTGCTGCTGGCCGCGCTGCAGCGACTGGGTGGCCTCGGCGACCTGCTGCTTCGCCTCCTGCATCGCGCGCTGCGCGCGCTGCGACAGGTGCGACGAGCTCTTCCCGGCCTGGTCGAGGCGCTGGGCGGCCTGGTCGACGCCCTGCTGGATGGCGCTCTGCTGCCCGCGCATCTCGCCGGCGTCCTTGCCGGAGCGCGCGTCCTTCTCGAGCTGCGACTGCTCGCGCGCCATCTGCATGACGTCTTGAATGGCGCGGTCGAGCTGGTTGCTCAGCTCCCCCTTCCACTGGTCGATCTGCCCCTGCCGCGCGGCGGCGAGGCGGTCGGCGGCGGCCTGCATCTCGTTCGCCGCCTCGCGCGCGGCGTCGGCCTGCGAGCCCTGACGGCCGGCCTGCGGCTGCCCGCCCTGCTGCCCGTTCTGCTGCTGGGCCCCCTGCTGCTGCCCACCCTGCTGCTGCTGGCCGCCCTGCTGCGCGCCGCGCTGCTGCCCGCCCTGCTGCTGTTGCTGGCCGGCCTGCTGCGGCATCCCGCCCTGCTGCTCGCGTCCCTGCTGCTGCCCGTTCTGCGGGCGCTGGCCCTGCGCGCCCTGCTGCCCGTTCTGCTGCTGGCCATTCTGCTGCTGGCCGTTCTGCGGCTGCCCGTTCTGCGGCTGCCGCCCCTCCGACTCCTCGCCGTTCTGCTGGCGCGCCTGCGCCTCCTGCGCGGCGCGCTGCATCGCCTCGGCCGACTTGTCGGCGTGCGCCTCGGCCTGCTGGACGCGCTCCGCCCCGACCTGCGCCTTCTCGCGCCGCAGGCGGTCGCCGAGCTTGTCGATGTCCTGCCCCAGCTCCTTGGAGCGCTGCGCCAGCTCCCGCGCCTTGCCCGCCTCGCCCTGCCGGCCGCCCTGGTCCAGCCGCTGCGCCTCGCGCTGCTGCTCGGTCGCCAGCTCCTTCGCCTCGTCGCGCAGCGTCTGCATCGAGCCCTCGAGCGCGGCGCGCTTCAGCATCTCGGCGCTCTTCTCGAGCCGGTCGCGCAGCTGCCGCTGCTGCTGCGCCAGCTCCTCCAGCGACTGCCGCGCGCCGCTCGGCGAGAGCGAGCTCGCGTTGCGCTCCAGCTGCTCGAGCTGCTTCGCCAGCTCGGGCGTCATCGCGTCGCGCAGCATCTGCTGCACGTCCTGCATCTGCCGCGCGAGCGAGGTGTCGAGCGCGCCCGCCTGCGCGAGCTGCCGCTGCAGCGCCCTCGCCTGCTCCTGCAGCTGCTGCGTGCGGTTCTGCAGCTGCCGCTGCTCCTGCGCCAGCCCGCGCGCGCGCTCGGCCTGCTGGTAGCCCATCTGCGCCTGGCGGTCGCCCTCGTTGCCCTCGGCGCGCCCCGCCGTCTGGCTGGTGCGCGAGCGCGCCGCGTCGCCGGTGCGGCGCTGCAGGTCCTTCTGCGCGGCGGCCAGCGCGTTGGCGCGGTCGACCGCCGAGTCGGCGGAGGCGCGGGCCATCTGCCGCAGCTCGCTGGCCGACGGGACCTTGAGCACGACCTCGCGGCTCACCCCGACCTGCCGCCACGGCGACGCGTCGGTGGCCACGGCCTGCACGTGCAGCTTGTCGCCGGCCTTGAGCTGCATGGCCGACGGCTCGATGGCCGCCTCGCCCGTCCACGCGGGGGCGGCGCCGCTGAGCGCGGTCGTCGCCGGCGCCTGGCGCGTGCCGTCGGCGCGCTCGACCCAGGTGCGCAGCGCGACCGACGCGAGCCCGTGGTCGTCGCTGGCGAGGACGCGCGCGCGCAGCCCGCCCACGCCGTCGATCACCGAGTCCTGCCCCGGCGCCGCCAGCACCACGGCCGGCGTCGAGTCGGCGAGCAGCTGCACCTCGAGCGCCGCCGGCACCTCGGCCACCGGGCCGGCCGCGCCGACGGCGCGCCCCGTCCAGCGCCCGCTCGTCGTCGGCACGAACCGCCCCTCGAACGCGTGGCCGCTGGTGGCGAGCGCGATGCGCCCCTGCGCCGGGTCGGCGAGGGCGACGCCCTGCAGCGCGACGGACGCGCGCCCGCGCACGCTGAGCGCCGTGCCGCGCGGGACGCGCAGCGGCTCGCCCGGCGCCAGCGTCTCGGAGGCGCGGGCGAGGTACGCGGGGTACTCGGCGCGCACCGTCACGTCGCCCAAGTAGGCGCGGTCGGTCACGCGCACGTGCAGCGTGTCGGAGGAGGCGCGCCCGTCGGTGGCGACCAGCGCGACGTCGGCGTCGGTGGCGCCGAGGGCGAGCGGGCCCTCGCCGGCCGCGCCGAGCGGCAGCGTCAGCTCGCGCCACGGGTGCCCCGTCTCGCGCAGCGCCTCGCGCAGCGCGCGGCGGCCGGGGGCGCGCACGCGCAGCTGCAGC
>NZ_JARGEK010000413.1 GCF_029211165.1 Roseisolibacter sp. H3M3-2 | reverse complement strand
CGGTGCGCCGCGGCGGGCCGAAGAGCGCCTCCCCCACGTCGCGCGCCGGCGGCGCGGGCGGCTCGGGGCCGAACAGCTCGAGCGCGTCCGCGTCCGTGGCGGCGCGCCGCCGCCGGGTCACCGGACGCCCGCCAGCTGCCGCGCCGCGCGGACCGTGTTGGCCAGCAGCATCGCGATCGTCATCGGGCCCACCCCGCCGGGCACCGGCGTGATCGCCGCCGCCACCTCGCGCGCGCCGTCGAAGTCCACGTCGCCGACCAGCCGCGTCCCCGACTTCGTGGTCGGGTCGTCGATCCGGTTCATCCCGACGTCGATCACCACCGCGCCCGGCTTGATCATGTCCGCGGTGACGAAGCGGCCGCGCCCGATGGCCGCGATCAGCACGTCGGCGCGGCGCGTGTGCGCCGCCAGGTCGCGCGTGCGGCTGTGGCAGACGGTGACGGTCGCGTCGACCCCCGCCTGGACCATCAGCGCCGCCATCGGCTTGCCGACGATGTTGCTGCGCCCGATCACGACCACCTCGGCGCCGCGCAGCGGCACCCCGGCCTCCTCGAGCAGCACCATCACGCCGGCCGGCGTGCAGGGCGCGAAGCCGTCGCTCTCGCCGATCAGCAGCTTGCCGACGTTCACGGGGTGGAAGCCGTCGACGTCCTTCTCCGGGCGGATGCGCCGCAGCACCGCGTTCGGGTCGATCTGCTTCGGCAGCGGCATCTGGACGAGGATGCCGTGCACGCGGTCGTCGGCGTTCAGCCGGTCGACCACCGCCAGCAGCTCCTCCTGCGTCGTCGTGGCGGGGAGGCGGATCGTCTCGCCGCGCATCCCGGCCTCGACCGACTGCTTCTCCTTGTTGCGCACGTACACCGCGCTCGCCGGGTCGTCGCCCACGAGCACCACCGACAGCCCCGGCGTCACGCCGTGCTCGGCCCTGAGCGCCGCCACCTCGTCGGCGAGCCGCGCGCGCACGCCGCGGGCGATCGCCGCCCCGTCGATCAGCCGCGCCGCCCCGTCCTCCTGCACCGTCGCCATCGTCTGCTCCGTCGCCTCCGCGGCCTCAGCGCGCAAAGTCCACCGCCCGCGTCTCGCGGATCACCACGACCTTGATCTGCCCGGGGTACTGCAGCTCGGCCTCGATGCGCCGCGCGATCTCCTCGGAGAGCGCCGTCATGCGCACGTCGTCCACGTCCTCGGGGGTGACCACGATGCGCACCTCGCGCCCCGCCTGGATCGCGA
Organism: Roseisolibacter sp. H3M3-2; assembly: GCF_029211165.1. Taxonomy (GTDB): domain Bacteria; phylum Gemmatimonadota; class Gemmatimonadetes; order Gemmatimonadales; family Gemmatimonadaceae; genus Roseisolibacter. Next base: position 2,650 of record NZ_JARGEK010000413.1, on the reverse strand, counting down.
ACACCTTCTCGACGCCGCGGTAGCTGGAGGCGATCCGCTCCAGCCCCTCGAGCCGCTTCACGTACGTCTCGAACGCCTCGCGGCGCGCGCCCGGGCGCGACCCGCTGATCGCGTCGGCGGCCTGCACCAGCACCGAGACCTCGCTCTCGTGCGGCACGTCGTCGTGGTGCGCCGCGATGGCGTTCACCACCAGCGGGTGCTCGCCGTAGCGGGTCGCCATCTCGACGCCCAGCTGGACGTGCGTCCCCTCGTGCTCGTGCGTCAGCACCTTGCCGACGTCGTGCAGCAGCGCCCCGCGCTTGGCCATCGCGACGTCGAGCCCGAGCTCGGCCGCCATGATCCCTGCGAGCCAGGCGACCTCCTTCGAGTGCTGCAGGATGTTCTGGCCGTAGCTGGTCCGCCAGCGCATTCGCCCCACGAGCTTGACCAGCTCGGGGTGCAGCCCGGCGACGCCGACCTCGTAGGCCGCCTGCTCGCCGGTCTCGACGATCTGCTTGTCGACCTCCTGGCGGGCCTTGTTGACGACCTCCTCGATGCGCCCCGGATGGATGCGCCCGTCGGAGACGAGCTTCTCCAGCGCCTGCCGCGCGACCTCGCGTCGGACCGGCTCGAAGCACGAGACCACGACGGTGTCGGGCGTGTCGTCGATGATGACGTCGACCCCGGTGGCGAGCTCGAAGGCGCGGATGTTCCGCCCCTCGCGCCCGATGATGCGCCCCTTCATCTCGTCGTTCGGGAGCGCGACGGACGACACGGTGGTCTCCGCGGTGTGCTCGGCGGCGATCCGCTGGACGGCCAGCGCGACGATCTTCTTGGCCTCGCGCTCGGCGTTGCGCCGCGCGGTCTCGCGGATCTCGCGGATCCGGTTCGCCGCGTCGGCCTGCGCCTGCTCCTCCATCCGGCGCATCAGCTCCGCCCGGGCGTCGGCGGCCGACAGCCCGGCCAGCTCCTCCAGCCGCCGCGTCGCGTCGGCGCGCAGCGACTCGATCGCCCCCTCCTGGTCGGCGACCACCTTCTCCCGCCGTCCGAGCTCGCTCGCGCGCCGCGCCAGCTCCCGGTCGCGCTGGTCGATGGTCTCGCTCTTCCGGTCGAGCTGCGCCTCGCGCTCCTGCAGCCGGCGCTCCTCGCGCTCGACCTCCTCGCGCCGGCCGCGGACCTCGCCCTCCTGCGCCTCGCGCAGGCGGAGCAGCTCCTCCTTCCCCGTGACGACGGCGCTCTTCCGGGCGGCCTCGGCCTCCCGCTCGGCGTCGCCGACGATGCGCTTCGCCGTCTCCTCGGCGGTCGCCTTGGCCGCGCGCTGGCGCTCGACCTCCTCCGCCCGCCCCTCGACCAGCCCGGCCGACCGGCCGGCGCCGCGCCCGTACGCGAAGGCGCCGACGGCGGCGCCCACCGCGACGAGCACGCCCAGCAGGGCGAGGATCGCTTGCTCTCCCATGACGGCTCTATGCTCCAGCACGGCGCAGGCGCCGCGCGATGGCCCGAGTGCTCATCTATGTGGGAGGCGGCCGACCGCCGGCTCGGACGCGTCCGCCACGTCGCGCCCCCTCCCCGCCCGACCAACGCCTAACCGCAACGCGCGCTTGCACCTACGGCGAGCGCCGCGGCCGCAAGCTATTCCCGCGTCTGTGGAAAGGCAACGCGACCTCGGCCGCGCCGCGCGCGAGCCGGTCAGCCGGCGCCCTCGCCACGCTTCGTCGGCGGCAGCCACCGCCTCACCTCGGCGGCCAGCCCCTCCGCGCGCTCGCCCAGCTGCCGCGCGTCGGCGCGCGCCCGGAACAGCTCGTCGGTGATCTGCAGCGCGGCCAGGATCGCCGCCTTGTGCGTCTCGACGACGGTGCCGCTGTCCATCACCTGCCGGATCACGCGGTCGACGTGCGCCGCCACGTCGCGGGTGTGCCCCGCCGGCGCGTCGGTGCGGATGGTGTAGTCGTCGCCCAGGATCGACACCCGCACCGAGCCGCGCCCGCCCCCTTTCCCGCCGTCAGCGCTCACCGTCGACCTCCTGCTGCTGCCGGAGGAACCGCATCCGGTCGGCCATCCCCCGCGTGCGCTCCGCGGCCTCCGCGAGCCGCGCCTTCAGCGCCGCGTTCTCCGACTCGGCGGCGGCGAGACGACCGGCCAGCACCTCCAGCCCGTCCTGCGAGCCCCCCGCCGCGCCCGTCACCGACTGCAGCTCCTTCAGCCGCCGCTCCGCCTCGAGCGCCCGCCGGCGGAAGAACGACAGCTCCTCGCCCAGCGCGCGCACGAGCCGCTCCAGGTCGGCGAACGCCTCGGCGGCGGGGGTGATGACCGACTCCCTCATCCGGCCACGCGCGGGCGGACGCCGAGCTCGCCCTCCAGCGCCTTGAGCAGCTTCTGGCGACGCCCCTCGACCTCCTTCTCGCGCAGCGTGCGCGTCGGGTCGCGCAGCACCAGGCGCCAGGCGAGGCTGCGGGCCCCGGCCGGCACGTCGCCGCCGCGGAACTCGTCGAAGAGCACGACGTCCTCCAGCAGCTCGCCGCCGGCGGCGCGCAGCACCCGCGCGACCTCCCCGGCCGCGACCGCGTCCGGCACCACCAGCGCGAGGTCGAACTCGGCGGCCGGCGTGGTCGGGAGCGCGCGCGCCCTGCGGTGCGGCGGGGCGGCCGGCCGCGGCGACGCGCCCTCGGCG
>NZ_JARGEK010000412.1 GCF_029211165.1 Roseisolibacter sp. H3M3-2 | reverse complement strand
GCGCCGCCTCGACCGCCGCGCGCCGCGCCCCGGCCCCCACGCCCGCGGCGGCCGCCGACGCGCGCCCGTCGGTCGCGGTGCTGCCGTTCGCCAACACGAGCGGCGACGCGCGCGACGAGCACCTGTCGGACGGCCTCACGGAGGAGCTGATCGCCGCGCTGAGCCGCGTGCACGGCCTCGACGTGATCGCGCGCACCTCGGTGTTCGCGCTCAAGGGGAAGCCGCTCGGCGTGCGCGCCGTCGCCGAGACGCTCGGCGTGTCGTCGGTGGTGGAGGGGAGCCTCCGGCGCGTCGGCGGCCGCCTCAAGGTCACCGCCCGGCTCGCGCGCGCCGGCGACGGCCGGGTGCTCTGGTCGGAGACGTACGACCGCGAGCTGCGCGACGTGTTCGCGATGCAGGAGGAGATCGCGCGCGCGATCGTCGGCGCGCTGCGCGTGCGCCTGGCGGGCGCGGGGCGCCCGCTGCTGGTGGGCCGCGCCACCGACGACCCGGTCGCGTACGACCTGTTTCTCCGGGGGCGCCAGGCGTTCTCGGCGGGCTCGGGGCCCGCGGACGTGCGGCGCGCCGTCGCGCTGTTCGACTCCGCCGTCGCGCGCGACCCGGCGTTCGCGCAGGCGCACGCCGGCCTCTCCGACGCCCACGCGCGGCTGGTCGCGTTCGGCTTCGGGCGCCCGCGCGACGAGCTGCCGCTCGCCGAGGCGGCGGCGCTGCGCGCGCTCGCGCTCGACCCCACGGTGGCGGCGGCGCGCGCCGCGCTCGCGCACGCGCTGTACCTGCGCGGCGGCGCGCGCGACTCGGCGGAGCGCGCGATGCGACGCGCGCTCGCGCTCGACCCCGGCTACGTGCTCGGGCGGAGCGCGTTCGCGATCTGGCTGCAGTTCCAGGGGCGCTTCGCCGAGGCGGTGGCGCAGATGGACACGGCGGCGGCGCTCGACCCGCTCGCGGCCAACGTCGGCACGGTGCTCGGCCGCGCGTACGTGAACGCGGGCCGCTCCGACGACGCGATCCGCGCGCTGCAGGGGGCGCTGGCGCTGGGCCCCGGCCACCCGCTCGTCCTGCAGCAGCTGGGGCACGCCTACCTGCAGAAGGGGATGGCGGCCGAGGCGCTGGACGCGCTGCGGCGCGCCGCCGCCGCGAGCGGCGCCCGCGACTCGGCGCACCTCGCGTACGCGTACGGCGTGACCGGCGACCGCGCCGAGGCGGCGCGCAACGTCGCCGCGCTCGAGGCGTCGGCGGCGCGCCGGTTCGTGCCGCCCTTCGACCTCGCGATCGCGCACGTCGGCGTCGGCGACCGCGACGCGGCGTTCCGTCGGATCGAGCGCGCGCTCGCCGAGGGGGTGCTCGTCCGCGACGTGCTCACCGGGACGGCGGCGCTGCGGCCGCTGCACGCGGACGCGCGCTGGACGCGCCTGGTCCGCCGCCTCGACCGCGAGGAGCGCGCGGCCGCGCTCAGTGCCGCAGCGCCGGCGGCGCCATGAGCTGGTCGGGCGTCCCCGGCTCGCGCTCGAGCGCGCGCCGGAACTGCGCGCCCAGCCCGCTGCGCCGCCGCCAGAAGAACGCCCCCATCGCCAGCACGGCGAGCAGGTTGCCGATCATCAGCGCCAGCCACGCGTGCGCGCCGAACGGCGACGCGACGTCGAGGATCGCCACCAGCGCGTAGATCCCGACCTCCGCGACCGCGAACAGGAGCACGAAGCCGAGCAGCACCGACGGCTCGCGCTCGGCGAGGCTGACCAGCAGCGCCGCCGCCAGCCCGACCAGCACGAACGCGCCGTAGTGGAAGACGGTGTACGCGAGCACGAGGCTCGCCGCGCTCGGCCGCCCCGCTTCCGACGGCGCGGCGCCGACCAGCGCGGCGCCGAGCGTGGTCGGCGTGAAGAACGGGCGCCCGTCGGCCGCGTCGACGATCAGGAACCAGACGGCGATCACCGTCGCCCCGATCACCCCCGCCAGCAGCCCGTCGGCGAGCAGCGGGCGCGGGGTCGCCGCGAAGGTCGCGTACTGGTCGCGCAGCACCTCGCCGCTGCGGGCCCACAGCACCACGAGCAGCGCCGCCAGCACCGCCAGCGGCACCCACGCCACGCCGCCTGGGGTGAAGTACTCGGCCAGCGCCGCCGGCACCATGAGCGCCGCCAGCACCGCGGCCCCGAACGCGCTCGCCGGCGGGAAGAGGAGGGCCGCCGCCCCGGCCGCCTCGACGAGCGCGGTCACGACGCGCGCCCACGCGGGGTAGCCGGCCATGGCCGACGCCGGCCCGATCCCGGCGAGCAGCGCGTCCGCGCCGACGAGCTTGCGGGCCGCCGAGACCAGGAACAGGCCGGCCAGCACGAGACAGAGGCCCCACGCCAGGACGTCCACACCGCGGGTGCGACGCATCGTCACGCTCCTGTGGGTATGTGGGGGATTCGCCGCACGCGCCATGCCGGGGCGGAGCGTCACGGCTCGGACGCGGGTCGGCGGCGCCGGTGGCGCACGGCCGCGTCCGCCGCCACCTTCCTCCCCGCATGCCCAACGTCCTCGCCCGCCTCGGCCTCTCCACGCCCGCGCTCCGCGCCTGGGCGATGTACGACTGGGCCAACTCGGCGATCTTCACCGTCGTCGTCACCGCGGTCTTCCCGACCTACTTCGCCCGCGTCCCGGCGGCGGGGCTCGCCGGCGACGTCGGGACCGCGCGCTACTCGTACGCCACCACGGCGGCGCTGCTGCTCGCCGTCGTCCTGTCGCCGGTCGTCGGCGCGATCGGCGACGCGCGCCCGGTGAAGAAGCGGCTGCTGGCGACGCTGGTGGGCTTCGGCGCGCTCGCGACCGCGGCGCTGGCGCTGGCCGGCGAGGGGGACTGGCTCGCCGCGCTGCTCGCCTTCGCGGCGGTCAACGTCGCCGTCAACGCGAGCACCGTCGTCTACGACGCGCTGCTGCCGCACCTGGCCAGACGCGAGGAGCTCGACCGCGCGTCGTCGGCCGGCTACGCGCTCGGCTACCTGGGCGGCGGCGCCGCGCTCGGGCTGGCGCTGCTCGCCATCCTCCAGCCGGGGCTCGTCGGCCTCGGCGGGCTGGCGGCGCGCGAGCCGTCGGCGCCGACGCGCGTGGCGTTCGTCGGCGTCGCGCTCTGGTGGTCGCTGTTCAGCATCCCGCTGCTGCGCGGCGTCCCCGAGCCGCCGGTGCACCCGGCCGACGGCGACGCGTCGGCGGCGGGCGGCGTGGGGGCCGCCGTGCGCGAGGCGTTCGCCGGCCTCGCCGCCACGCTGCGCGCCCTGCGCGCGATGCCCGACGCCTGGCGCTTCCTGCTCGCGTTCATCCTCTACAACGACGCGATCAACACGATCATCCGCATGGCGACGGTCTACGGCTCGCAGCTCGGGCTCGCGCAGTCGTCGCTGATCGGGGCGATCCTCGTGGTGCAGTTCGTCGGCATCCCGTTCGCCTTCGCGTTCGGGTGGCTGGCGGGGAAGGTCGGCGCCAAGCGCGCGATCCTCGGCGCGCTCGCCGTCTACGGCGTCATCACGGCCGTCGCCTACCGGCTGGAGACGGAGCGCGACTTCTGGGTGCTCGCCGTGCTCGTGGCGATGGTGCAGGGGGGGGCGCAGGCGCTCAGCCGCTCGCTCTACGCGAGCCTCGTCCCCGCGTCGCGCTCGGGCGAGTTCTTCGGGCTGTTCAGCGTCTTCAACCGCTTCGGCGGGATGCTCGGCCCGCTGGCGATGGGGCTCGTCACGCAGGTCACCGGGTCGAGCCGGCTCGGCATCGTGTCGGTGCTGGCGTTCTTCCTCGCCGGCGGGCTGCTGCTCTCGCGCGTGGACGTCGACGCCGGGCGCCGTCAGGCGCTGGCGCGCGACGGCGAGGCCGGCGCCGCCGGCTGACCCGCGGCGTCGCGCGCCGGCACCGGC
>NZ_JARGEK010000411.1 GCF_029211165.1 Roseisolibacter sp. H3M3-2 | reverse complement strand
AGTTGAGACCACGATTTGTCTTCCTAAGACCGCTTGGCCTCCGACTTCGCGGCGGGCCGGTCGGACGGCGCGGCGCGGCGTCGCCGGGCGCGGGTGACGCCGGAGGCGGCGGCGCGCGCGGCCCGCCGAGCGGCACGCCGAGCACGCAGGGGGCGACGTGGCCGCGGTCGAGCACCAGCTGCGCGTCGACCCCGACCTGGTCGTCGACGTACAGCCGCGCGAGCGCGGCCAGCGCGGGGTGCGCCGCGCCGCCCGGCAGGAACGCGTCGAACTGCGCGCGGGTGAGCGGCCCGAGGCGCAGGCGCACGCGCGCCTGCGGGTCCCAGACCTCGTCGCCGACGACGCCGAGGCCGAGCCGCGCCGTCGCGTCGTCGCCGCCGAGCGTGACCTGGCCGCCGCCGTCGACGCGGCGCCACTCGCCGACGAACTGCTCCACCTGCGCCGGCACGTCGAAGTAGTCGCCGACCAGGCGCGCCAGCCCGTCGGCGGAGCGCGCCGCGGGGGCGAGCAGCGCCGCGTAGTGGCCGAGCGCCGCGTCGGCGATCGGCAGGCGCCCGCGCAGCCCGCGGGTCCCGAGCCCGGCCGCGTCCAGCAGGTGGTCGAGCAGCCAGTCGTCCTCCCCCGTCTCGTGGCCGAGGACCGGCTTGGACCGCCCCCACGCGCGGTAGAAGAGCGAGAGCGCGCGGTGGTGGAACAGGTCGAGGAAGTCGCGGAACGCCGTGTCGCGCGCGCGGGCGCGGTCGGCGGCGTGCTGCGTGTACGCATGCGGCAGCACCGCCTGCGGCCCGGTGAGCCCGAAGAACGTGACGCTCAGCCGGTGGGGCCCCTCCCCGTCGGCCGGCGGGCGGATGCTCAGCACCTCGGCCGGGGGGAACGCGAGCGACGGCGGCACCGAGAAGCGGACGACCTCGCTCCCCGGCTCCGCCCACCCGCCCACCGGCGCGCGGTCGGAGCGCAGCCGCCCGAGCAGGCGCACCGCCTGGAACGCGGCGAAGCGCGTCGGCTCCGTCTCGAGGGCGCGCTGCAGCGCGGCGCGCGCCGCGGCCGGCGGCGCGCTCACACGAGCGTCCGCCACCCCGACCTCGGCGCCCACTCGCGCACCGGGCGCCGGCGCTGCCGGCTGTGGGCGACGAGCTGCGTGAAGCTGTTCATCGAGACCGAGAGGGCGAGGAACCGCTCCATCACGCTCGCGAAGAGGAACATGCCGCCCCCCGGGAACTGCTCCTCGTCGAACAGCAGCTCGACGCGGCGGCCGCGCGCGAACGCGATCCCGTGCTCGGTGACGACGCGCGCGTGCGTCGGGGCGCTGCGCACGTCGGTCAGCCCCTGGATCTGCTGCTCGCCGGCGACGCGGTCGCCGGTGTTGTGCAGCCGCAGGAGCTCCTGCAGCGCGTCGCGCCCCCCGTCGACGAGCGAGAGGTGGTTGAGCGAGAGCGCCGACACCAGGCGCCAGAGCAGCGACTTGCCGAGCGACGGCTGCACGACCTCGGTCGGCTTGATGAGGCAGCGCACGCGGCGCACCGGCCCGCCCGTGGCGAGCTCGAAGTCGCCGCGCTCGTCGACGCCGAACGGCAGCCGCGCCGGGAGGTCGCCGTTGAAGCAGGTGAGGCGGCACGTGACCACGTCCGCGTCGGGCGTGCGCACGCCCCCGCTCAGGTCGGCGAAGGAGAGGTGCACCTCGGTGCCGAGGTCGGTGCGCCACCCGCTGGAGCGCCGCACGCCGTGCCAGTACAGCGCCCCCGCCCCCGCCTCGGCGCCGTGCCGGATCGCGTACAGCGGCGGGACGGGGCGCGGCTCCGGGTTGCTGGTGGTGAGGAGGTCCACCTCGTCCACCGACCAGGTCTCGATCTCCAGCCGCCGCCGCGCGTCGGGGACGACGGGGTACTCGAGCTGCCGCTCGGAGAGCAGGATCGGGTCGGCGGTGTGCGCGAACAGGTTCACCACCGGCGTGCAGCCGAGGCGCACGACGTCGGCCGACAGCCCCAGCTCGAGCGCGGCGCGCCGCTCCGCGCGCTCGAACCGGCTGAGCAGGACGACGAGCTCCGCGCGCGGGCCGCACCCGAGCGCGCGCAGCGCCGCCCCGAGGCCGACGACGTCGACGAAGTGGAACTTCTGCGGCAGGACGAACAGCTCCTGCAGGAGGCGGTGCGCGGCGAGCGTGCGCCGCGGCAGCGGCAGCAGCGCCTCGTCCTCCGCGAACCCCACCGGACGCAGCGCGTCGGCGGGGAGCAGCTGCGCCGGGAGCGACGGCTGGTCGGGGTCGCGCACCGCGACGCGCGCGACGTTGTTGGCCAGCAACTCGTACAGCACGTCCGTCACGGCGGCGTCGCCGGCCAGGTGCAGCCGCAGCGCGTCGAGCGTCACCTGCCCGAGGCGCATCCCCGCGAACGCGCGCAGCTCGATGCGGATGGCGCCCACCGCGTCGGCCAGCCGCACCCCCGGCCCCGCGCGCTCCGCCCCCGTCCACTCGGCGGCGGCGACCGTGGCCGGCCAGAGCGTGGTGGCGTAGCAGGTCCGGAAGCGGCAGGGCATCCCCTGCACCGCCCGCGACCGCAGCTCGGCGCCGCGCGGCACCGCGAGCCCGCCCGGCAGCTTCCCCAGCTCGGGGTCGAGCTCGAGCTCGACGACGGCCAGCGACGGCACGGGGCGCACGTGCTGCGGGTAGAGGACGTCGAGCAGCGCCTCGGACAGCTCCGGCAGGTCGTCGTCGAGCCGGCGGTGGAGCCGCGCGTTGAGGAAGGCCACGCCCTCGAGCAGGCGCTCGACGTGCGGGTCCTCGCTCTTGGTGGGCTCCAGCTGCAGGCGCGCGGCGACCTTCGGGTACTTCGCCCCGAACTCCGCGCCCAGGCGCCGCAGGTAGGTCAGCTCGCGCTCGTAGTAGAGCAGCAGCTCGTCGCGCCCCGCCCCGCCCTCGGCGGCGCGCCCGGCGCCCGCCGCGCTCACGCGCGCGCTCCGCCGCCCGGGCCCGCGGCCGGCCGCGCGACCTCGGCGGGGCGCACCGTGTGGCTGCCGTTCACCGGATCGAGCACGGTGTCGAACACCACCTGCTCGGGGCTCGGGTCCATGCAGAGCAGCGCGCTGAGGGTGAAGCGGACCTCGGGCGTCGTCGCGTCGCCGCCGCCCACCAGCTCGATCTGCACGTCGGCCAGCCGCGGCTCGAACGCGGCGATGGTCGCGCGCACCCAGCCGAACAACTCGGCGCGCGCCTCCTGCGCGCCGCCGACCAGCCCCGTCGTGTCGGGGAGGCCGTACGCGTAGGCCGAGCGGCGGACCCCGACGAGCCCCGCCGGGATCGGCGCGTGCGGCGCCCGCGTGTTGAGCAGCCACTCCACGTCGCGCATGACGGCGTCGCGGAAGCGGCGCACCGATTCGGCGCGCGTCACCGGGGGGTCGTCGGGGAGCCGCGGGTCGTGGTCGGTCAGCCGGTCGAGCACGGACGGCAGGACGGTGCGCTCGATCTCGGTGCGCGCCATCGTCAGCCGCCCTTGCGGAGCGCCATCGCCTGCAGCGGGTCGAGCCGGCACACCTGCAGGTACAGGTCGGGGCGCGCGTTGTCGGGGTCGCCGAGCTGGTCGAGCACGCGGCACATGAGCACGAGCGGCTGCGCGACGAGCGCGCCGGACTCCCAGGTGTCGAGCGAGCGCTCCTTCACCGTCTCGACGAGCCGGCGGACGATCGGCTGCGCGACCTCGGCGAGGCCGGCGTCGACCATCAGCTGCGCGATCTGCGTCTCGCGGACGAAGCGCCCGCGCGCCGAGCGCTCGCGGTCGAGCGCGGCGACGAGCAGCTCGACGCCGCGCGCCGGCCGGCCGCGGGCCGCCTCGCCCCGCGCGACGAGGTAGGGGTCGGCCGCGTCGGCGCGCTCGCGGTCCGCCTGCCGAC
>NZ_JARGEK010000410.1 GCF_029211165.1 Roseisolibacter sp. H3M3-2 | reverse complement strand
CGGTGCACGCCTCGCTCCGCGCGCTGCACGACGCCCCGCGCCACGGCCGCGCCGGCGCGATGCGCGCCCTCGACGCCGCGCTCGACCGCCTGCAGCGCCACGACCCGGCGCTCGCGCCGGAGCTCGACGTCATCCGGCTCGCCGCCGGACTCTGATCCGCCCGTCCGCCCGACTCCCCGACGCATCCGCGCCCCGCGCGACCACCCATAGAGGATCCGACCCGTGCACACCACCGCCCGCCTCCGTCTCGCCCTCGCCGCGCTCGCGGCGCTCCCCGCCGTCGCCGCCGCGCCGCGCGCCGCCGCGGCGCAGGCCAAGTTCTTCGCGTGCTACGTCCCGACGTCGGGGAGCACGTACCGCATCAAGACGGCCGACACGCCGCCGGCGTGCACCAAGGCCTCGCACGTCGAGTTCAGCTGGACGGATGGCGCCGACGCGCTCCGACTTGGCTCGCCTGTCCTCGTCAACTCGAGCAACACGCTGCTCAGCCTCCAGAACAGCGGCCCGGGGAACGCCGCCACGTTCCAGGGCGGCCAGGGGCGCGGCGTCTACGGGTTGAGCAACGGCAGCGCGGGCGTGCACGGCAACACGCCGTTCGGCAGCGGCGTCGGCGTGCGTGCCGAGTCGGGGACCGCCGCCGGGACCGCGCTCGAGGTGGTGCGCGGGGGGATCAAGGTCACGGGCGCCGGCACGATGACGCCGACCGCGGTGTTCATGGCGAACCCGAACCAGATGCAGAGCGAGTCCAACACCACCGTCGGCGGGCTCACGTACCGGTTCTTCATCGACAACCCGCACTGCAACGGCAACGCGAACGCCTTCGTCTTCGCGACCGTGCGCCGCAACGGCGGCCTCCCCAACCTCGGCGTCGACTACCCCGCGATCTCGGTCGGCTACGACGGCGGCAAGGGGCGCTGGTACATCGCCTACGAGCCCGCCGCCGCCGAGCTGGTCCCCGACGTCCCGTGGATGTTCAACTTCAACGTGATGTGCATCCGGGGCTGAGCGCCCCGCCGCACGTGATGTGGGGCAAACTGCCGGGAGAACGGATGCTCCGGATGCGACGGATCCGTTCCATCCGTTCTCCCGGCCGTTGCTCGTGTCGTCCTGAGCGCAGCGAAGGACCCACTTTCACCGGGTAGGGACCAGCCCCATCGCCTCGGAAAGTAGGTCCTTCGCTGCCCTCAGGACGACGCCTCGTGCGCGCCCCTCGTCGTCTCGAGCAACCCCAGGTCGTCCCGAGCGGAGCGAGGAACCTGGAAGGGCGACCTCTCAGATCCCTCGCGGAGCTCGGGATGACAGTGCTTCGGATGAGACGGATCCGTCTCATCCGAAGCATCCGTTCTCCTGGCAGTTCCTCGCCCGATCACTCCATCGCGCGCTTCTGCTCGAACTTCACGGGCACCCCGAGGTTGCGCGCCGTGAACGCCCAGATGTCCGCCTGCTCGGCGATCGCCTTGTCGAGCGGGCGGTACCCGTGCGACCCCTGCGCCTCGACGCGGATCAGCACCGGGCGGTCGCACCCCTGCGCCGCCTGCAGCGCGCTCGCCCACTTGAACGAGTGCCCCGGCACGACGCGGTCGTCGTGGTCGGCGGTGGTGGTGAGCGTCGCCGGGTAGCACGCCCCCGGCTTCAGGTTGTGCAGCGGCGAGTACTTCGCCAGCGTCCGGAACTGCTGGGGGTCGTCCGCCGAGCCGTACTCCGGCACCCAGAACACGCCGGCGCTGAACTTGTGGTAGCGCAGCATGTCCATCACCCCCACCGCCGGCAGCGCGACGCCGAACAGCTCGGGGCGCTGCGTCATCACCGCGCCCACCAGCAGCCCGCCGTTCGAGCCGCCGCGGATCGCCAGCTTCGGCGGCGCCGTGTACTTCTCCCGGATCAGGTACTCGGCGGCCCCGATGAAGTCGTCGAAGACGTTCTGCTTCTTGTCGAGCTTCCCGGCCTGGTGCCACGCCTCGCCGTACTCGCCGCCGCCGCGCAGGTTGGGCACCGCGTACACGCCCCCCATCTCCAGCCACGTCGCCACCGACGCCGAGAACGCGGGGACCTGGTTCACGTTGAAGCCGCCGTACGCGTACAGCATCGTCGGGTTCGTGCCGTCGAGCGCCATCCCCTTCCGGTGCGTCACGAACATCGGGATGCGCGTCCCGTCTTTGCTCGGGAAGAAGACCTGCTTCGTCTCGTACCCCGACGCGTCGAACGGCACGTTCGGCTTGAAGAACGTCTCCAGCGCCCCCGTCGCCACGTCGTAGCGGTACACGCTCGACGGCACGAGGTACGACGTGAAGCCGAAGAACAGCTCCGGCTCGTCCTCGCGCCCCGACAGCCCGGCCAGCGTCCCGATCCCCGGCAGCGGCAGCTCGCCCGTGCGCGTCCCGGCGAGGTCGTGGATCGTCACCACGCTCTTCACGTCGGCCAGGTACTGCGCGAACAGCTTCCCGCCGATCAGCGCGACCCCCTCGAGCGTGTGCTCGGACTCGGGGATCACCGTCTTCCAGTTGGCGCGCGCCGGCTTCGTGAGGTCGATCGCGACCAGCTTGTACTTGGGCGCGCCGAGGTTCGTGTGCACGTACGCCGTGGTGCCGCGCGTGCCGATCGGGGTGAACGACGCCTCCAGCGTCACGTCGATCGGGGTCAGCCTCGCGCGCACGTCCGGCGCCTTCGGGTCCTTCAGGTCCGCGACGTAGAGGTGGTTCTCCGGGTCGGTGCCGCGGTTGACGTACGCGAACAGCCACCGCCCGTCCTCGCTCACCCCGGCGCCGACGCCCCACGTCGGCTCCCGGTCGAAGCGGAAGATCTCGACGTCGGCGGTCTGCGGCGTGCCGAGCGCGTGGTAGAACACCTTCGGGTCGCGCGACGCGTTCGACAGCGTCTTCCCCGCCTCCTTCGGCGGCTCGGGGTAGCGCGTGTAGAAGAAGCCCTTGCCGTCCTCGGTCCAGCTGACGCCCGAGTAGCGCAGCCAGTCCACCGTGTCGTCGAGGTCCTTGCCGTCGGCGACCCGCTTGACCTTCACCGTGCGCCAGTCGGCGCCGCCGGCCGACAGCCCGTACGCGACGTACGTCCCCGTCGGGTCGGGGGAGAACAGCGACAGCGACGTCGACCCGTCCTTCGAGATCTCGTTGGGGTCGAGGATCAGCGTCGCGCGCTCGGCGGCGCCCTTGGCGGCGCCGGTCGCGGTGAAGTACGGCGACTGCCGCTGCAGCCCCGTGTTCTTCGTGAACCAGAGGCGCCCGCCCTGGCGGTACGGCAGCGAGACGCGCGGGTAGTTCCACATCTCGGTCAGCCGCTGCTTGATCGCGTCGCGGCCGGCGGTGGCGTCGAGGTAGCCGAACGTCACCGCGTTCTGCGCGGCGATCCAGCCCTTCGTGTCGGCGCCGTCGAGGTCCTCCAGCCACCGGTACGGGTCGGCCACCCGGGTGCCGTGGTAGTCGTCGGTCTGCGGGACCGTGCGGGTCTGCGGATACTGCACGCGCGTGGTCGGGGTGCCGGACGTGGGCGCGGCGGGCGCCTGGCCCGCGGCGGGAGTCGGGTGCGCGAGCGCCGCGCCGGCGAGGGCGGCGGCGAGCGCGCGGGGGAGGCGTGCCATGCGTAGGATCTCCACCGTCGGGTGACGCGGGGTGGGGCTGACGGGAGCACCCCAAGATACGCCCCGGACGCGCCCCCGCGGCGCAGGCGACTTTCGGCTATTGTTCGGGCGAGGCCGCACACGTCGCCGCGGCCGGCCGCCCCGCCGCACCGCATGCCGAAGCCGCCGTCCCGCCGCACCCCCGCCCGCCGCCGTCCCCGCCCCTTCCGCGAGATCGTCGGCGTCGACTTCAGCGGCGCCGCCCAGGCCGGGCACGCGACCTGGCTCGCCCGCCTGCGCCCCGCCACCGCCGCCGAGCGGCGCGCC
>NZ_JARGEK010000041.1 GCF_029211165.1 Roseisolibacter sp. H3M3-2 | reverse complement strand
GCCCGCGTGCACGGCCGGCGCTCCCCGCGCCCGCGGCGCGCGCGGGCGCGCCGCGCGCCGAGCGCGAGGTGGCGTTCCTGCACGTCTTCCGCACCGCGCGCGGCGTCCCGGTGCTGGTCGCGCGCAAGGAGGGGAGCCGCATCGTGCACCTCGGCGCGTACGCGCGCGGCGGCGCGATCGAGGAGCGCGACGACGAGGCGGGGCTCACGCTGCTGATGGCGCAGACGAGCGTGAAGGGGACCGAGCGCCGCACCGCCGCCGAGATCGCGGCGGCCGCCGAGACGCTCGGCGGGAGCGTCGGCGCGAGCGTCGGCGGCGAGAGCTTCGGCTGGGGGATCTCCGTCCCCGCCGCCAACGCCGCCGCCGCCGCCGCGCTGCTCGCCGACGTCGTGCAGCACCCCGTCTTTCCGGACACGGCGTTCGCGACCGAGCGCGCGGCCGCGCTGCAGGAGCTGAAGCAGCAGCGCGACGACATGTACCGCTGGCCGATGCGCCTCGCCACCGAGAGCGCGTTCGCGGGGCACCCGTACGGGCGCCCGGTCGGCGGCACGGAGGCGTCGCTGACGGCGCTCGACGCGGCGCGCGCCCGCGCGTGGCACCGCGAGCGCGCGCGCGCCGGGGAGCTGGTGCTGGCCGTCGGCGGCGACGCCGCGCACGCGGAGCTGGACGCGCTGGCGGCGCGCGAGTTCGACGCGCTCGAGATGCGCGCCACGGCCGCCGTCGCGTCCCCCGCCTGGCCCGCCGAGGGCTCGTCGCGCGCCGAGACGCGCGCCAAGAAGCAGACGGCGCTGGCGCTGCTCTTCCCGGGGCCGTCGCGCACCGACCCGGAGCGGATGGCGGCGCAGCTGCTGGCCGGGATCGCGAGCGGGCTCGGGGGGCGCTTCTTCGACGAGCTGCGCGACCGCCGCTCGCTCGCCTACACGGTGCACGCGTTCGCCGCGCCGCGCCGGCTCGCCGGCGCGTTCGGCGCGTACATCGCCACCGGCCCGACGCAGGAGGACGAGGCGCGCGCCGGGCTGCTCGCCGAGTTCGCGCGCCTGCGCGACGAGCCGGTCACCGCCGAGGAGCTGGAGCGGGCGCAGGTCTACGCGCTCGGCACCCACGCCATCGCGCGGCAGGGCGGGGGCGCGGTGCTCGGCGACATGGTCGACGCCTGGCTGATCGGCGAGGGGCTCGGCGCGCTGGCGACCTTCGAGGCGCGCGTGCGTGCGGTGACGCCGGCGGCGATCCGCGCGCTGGCCGAGCGGTGGTTCGACCCGGCGCGCGTGGTGGAGGGCGTGATCCGCGGGACCGGCTGAGTCCGCGCCGGGCGGCACCGAATGTGAACGGGGGTGGGGCGTCCCGTCGTCATCCATCCCCGGAGGTCGTCCGATGTCCCGCCCGCCGTTCGAGGAGCGCCAGCAGGAGCTCAACCCGCACCGCCAGGAGGAGCGCGACCACGCCGCCGACATGGCGTACTCGCAGCTCCGCCAGCGCGGCGTCCGCGTCACCGGGGAGGAGGCCGCGCTCGACCTCGCCGCCCTCGTCGAGGCCGTGGAGCGCTTCGAGAACGCCGTCTCCGCCCTCGGCGGCGACCGGATGACCAACTCCCCCGACAGCACGCAGCCCGACGACCCGCGCCTGGTGCTGCCGACGCGGCGAGACGACGAGGGGGTGCGGGACTACGTGCGGCGGATCGACCGGGCGACCGAGGAGCTCGGGGCGTCCTCCTGACGGCAGTGCGGGCTGCGGGCTGCGGGCTGCGGGTGTTGAATCCGCAGCCCGCCGCCCGCAGTGCCGTCACGGCACCACCGCCTCCCGCAGCGCCCGCGTCGCCCGGTTCATCGCCGTGACGGCGCGCCGCGTCCGGCCCGACGCCGCACGCAGCCCGGTCATGCGCGCGTAGTCGCCCGACTCGCCGACGATCACGCCGTCGACGTCGGGGTTCGCCGTCGCCCAGGCGAGGGTGTGCCACACCGCGCGCTCCTGGCTCGCGTCGCCGTGCACGGCGGGGAAGCCGTGGACGTCGAACACCCAGTGCGGCTTCGCGGCGGCGGGGCGGCCGCCGGCCGGCGGCGCGCCCTCGCGCGCGCGGGCGGCGGCGCGCATCCACCGGTCGGCGGCGCGCAGCCGCGCGTCGACCCCGGCGCCGCCCGAGAACGACGGCTCGACGTGGAAGCCGACGACGTCGAGCGGCGCGTCGCGGCGCGCCGCCCACGCGTAGAGCGTGCTGTCGGCGGCGTCGTACGCGGCGGCCGCGACGCCGACGCGGATGTTCGGGTTCACCGCGTGCACGCGCGCCGCGGCCTGCGCGAGCCACCGCCGCCAGTGGTCGGGGGGGAGCGCGCCCAGCGCGTCCGTCGTCTCGCCCGCGTACGGCGCGCCGGCGGGGAGGATGACGTCGGGGCGCCGCGCGCGCGCCGCGCGCTCGACCAGCGCCAGCCGCCGCGCGTCCCAGCGGGAGGGTTCGACGCGGCGCGCGGCGGCGTCCGCGCGGTCGTAGGCCAGCGTCACCACCAGCCGCAGGCTGTCGCCGCGCGCCTGGTCGAGCGTGCGCCGCAGCGAGTCGAGCGCGCCGAAGGTCAGCGCGCCGCCGCGCAGCGTCACGCGCACCGCGCCGACGTCGAGCGAGTCGACCAGCGGCAGGTCCCACCGCGTCGCGACCGTGGGCGGCGGCCCGCCGAGCGGCGGCAGGAGCGCGGCGCCGACGACGAAGTCGCCGCGCGGGCGCTCGCTCAGCCGCTCCGACGCCCACTCCTGGTACGACCGGACCGTGCCGACGCCGCGCGGGATCTCCAGCGCCAGCACGCCGGCGGCGAAGATGGTGCTCACCGCCAGCAGCGCGCGCACCGTGCGCGTGATGCGCCAGCGCGCGGGGTACGCGGGGACGAGCAGCGGCAGCTGCACCGCGAGCGGCGACAGCAGCGCGGCGCGCGAGATCGCCGCGCCGTGCACCGTCGCCTGCGCCGCCGACAGCGCGAGCAGCCCCAGGGGCGCCTCCCCCGTGCGCTCGACGGCGAAGCGCGCCCACGCGGCGGCGCACGTGAGCAGGTCCCACGCGAGCAGCGGCACGCCGACGAACGGCGTGACGAAGCGGCGCCAGGTCGCGAACGCCGCCTGCGCGACGAACAGCGTGGTCGTCAGCGGCCAGAGCCAGGCGATCCCGTTCACCGCGCGCCCGCCGTACAGCGAGCTGCCGGCGACGTGCGCCACCAGCGCCGGCGCCACGAGCAGCCCGCACGCCGCGCTCAGCGCGGCCAGCGGGCGCGGCGCGCGCCGCAGCCGCGCGATGCGCCCGGCGTACACGATGTCCCACCCGAGCACCACGAGCACCGCCGTCAGCCAGGCGACCGCTGGCCACGTGCGCCACTCGCGGGGGAAGGGGAGCGCGTCGAGCGCCGCGTCGAGCGGGACGCCGAGCGGCGCCAGCGCCTGCAGCGCGGCGACCTCGAGCGCCGCCGCCTGCAGGGCGGACGGCAGGAGGTCAGCCACGGGGGCGCTGCTGGGTGTGCACCGCGCGCGCCGCCAGGCGGCGCGCGAACACGTCCACCGCCCGCTGCGTGCCGCGCGCCCCAGCGTCGGCCGGCCCGCGCACCAGCAGGTCGAGGAGCAGCAGCTCCTCGCGCGGGAAGGTCTGCACCGCGATGTGGCACCCCTCGAGCAGGTGCAGCGCCGCGACCCCGTCGCGGCGCAGCGCGCGCACCGACGGCGCGGCCCGCGCCGCCAGCCCGACCGCGCCCGCGGCGGCCACCAGCAGCCCGCCGATCAGCGCCGCGTCGCGCAGCTGCGCCGCTGGCACGCCGAGGAAGTCGGCGGCGACGTGCGTGAAGGGCGCCGGGGGCGCGGCGGGCGAGGGGGCGTCGGGCACGGCGGACGATAGGCCGGCGCCCGGGGGGCGAACAAGGGGCGGCGCGGAGGGCCGCCGGGCGCCTGCCGCCGGGCGCGCGCCGTTGGCCGGCCCGCGGGGGCGCGCTACCTTGACCCCATGGCCCCCGCCGCGACGCCCCCGAGCACCGCCCTCTGGACGCTGCCGAACGTCGTGTCGATGTCGCGGGTGCTGCTGGCCGCCGGCTTCATCGCCTCCAGCGGCAACGGCGAGCGCATCGCCCTCGTCGGCGTCGCGTCGCTCACCGACTTCCTCGACGGCTGGCTGGCGCGCCGCCGCAACGCGGTCTCGCGCTGGGGCGCGCTCATCGACCCGCTGGCCGACCGCGCCTTCGTGCTCGCCGCGGTGACGTCGCTGCTGGCGCAGGGGCAGCTCACCTGGCTGCAGTACGTGGTGCTGCTGTTCCGCGACCTGCTGACCGCGATCGGCTTCGTCGTCGCGCGGCTGGTGGCCTGGCTGCGCCCCGTCGCCTTCCGCGCCCGCCCGCTCGGCAAGGTCGTCACGGCGCTCCAGCTGGCGGCGCTGCTCGCGGCGCTGGTCTGGCCGGGGCTCCTCGACGCGCTGGTCGTGCTGATCGGCGTGCTCTCCGTGGCGGCGACGGTCGACTACACGCTCCTGCTGTGGCGGGAGCGCGACCGCGCGCTCAAGCCGTGACCGCGTGCGGCTGACGGCCCGCCCGGCGGCCCTCGCGGCGGCCGTCGCGACGTACGCGCTGCTCGCGCCGGCCGCCGCGCGCGCGCAGGCGGCCGAGGCGCGCGTCGACGGCATCGTCGCGCGCGACGGGGGAGTGCTGGCCGGCGCCGGGCTGTTCGGCGACGCCGGCCTGTACGCGCGGCTGGGCGTGGTCGCGCTGGGCGGCGTCGTGCGCGCCCCGGGCGGCGGCGCGGTCGCGGCGGGACGGCTCGAGGCGCTCGCCCGCTTCCACATCGACCCGCTCCGGCAGTCGCGCCGCGGGATCTACGCCGGCGGCGGCCTGGCCGCGGCGGTCCGTCGCGGCGGCGCCCCCGCCTGGCAGCTGGTGGCGCAGCTCGGCGCGGAGGGGCGCCCGCGGGGCGGGGTCGCGCCGGCGGTCGAGGTGGGCCTCGGCGGGGGCGCGCGGGTGGCGCTGGTGCTGCGGCGCGCCCGCCCCCAGCGGCGCTGACGGCGCGAGGAGGGCGGGAAACACGAACGCCCCCGCTGGGCGGGGGCGTGGTGTCGGTGCGGTGTCAGGCCGCGGAGGCGGCCGACGTCGGCGTCTGGCGCTTCGGGGGCTGGGCGAAGCGCTCGCCGAGCGTCCGGAGCTCCTGCAGCTTCTCCGCGGGGATCTCGGGGTAGCGGTCCGTCATGTACGCCATGGTGGCGTTGAACCACTCCGTCTGATCCTCGGGCACGCTGCCGATCACGCCGCAGGACATGATGTGCTGGAACAGCTCGTCGCGGGCTTCCTCAAACGGCGTCGGGACCGCGACTTCCCGTCGTCCGCGATTCGCGTTGTTCTTCACTCGGGTCATGAATTCCAGCTGCTGGTCGATTCGATTTGCAGACAAGGAAAGGTAATCGAACTCCCCTCCGATTCCTAGCGGCGCGATGGCCGCGTCGCCTAGCGCAAGTCGCCGGCCGCGTGCCGGCCGCCCGCGCCGGCGGCGACCCCTCCTTCTACCCGCGAGGCGTGCGCGAGGATCAACGACGCCAGCGCGTCGGGCGCCTCCTCCGGCACCAGCCGCCCGACCCCGGGGAGACGCTCCAGCCGGCACTGCGGCACCGCCTGCAGCAGCCGCGAGGGGACCTCGGCGGGGGTCCACGGGTCCGCCTCCCCCCACACCACCAGCGTCGGCGCCCCGACGCACGCCAGGTCGATCTCGTCGACCTCCTCCGTGCGGAGCGAGCGCGCCAGGTCGAGCAGGTGGTTCACGCCGTCGCGCCCGACGAAGGGGGCCAGGTAGCGCGCCACCAGCCGCTCCGGCATCCGCCGCGGGTCGGCCACCGAGCCGCGCAGCACCGGGGTGAGCAGGGGGGCCGCCGCGAACATCCCGCGCGTGAGCCGGAACGCCACCCGCGCCGTGTTGCGCTGCAGCGTCCGCACGTCCTTCCCCGGCATGTGCTCGAACGCGACGGGGTTCACCAGCACGAGGCCGGCGACCCGGTCCGGGCGCGTGGCCGCCAGCCGCAGCGCCACCCCTCCCCCGACGTCGACCCCGACCACCACCGCCCGCGCCAGCCGGAGCACCGTGAGCGCGCGGTCGAGGTACTCGGCCTGCGCCGCCACGCCGAAGTCGGCCTCGATCGGCCGGTCGGACTCCCCGTGCCCGAGCAGGTCGATGGCGACCACGGTGTGCCGCGCGACCGCCAGCTGGGGCGCCACCTCCCGCCAGAGGAAGGTGCAGGTCCCGAAGCCGTGGACGAGGACGATCGGCGTCCCGCCGTGGCCGAAGCGCTCGGCGTGCAGCGAGCCCGGGCCCACGGGGAGGCGGAGGTGGTCGGCGCGCACGTAGGGAAACCGCTGGAGTCGGTGGGGTACGACCGGACGGGCGAGAAGCTAACCCGGCGCGGGCGCCGGTGGCACGAGTCGCGCCCGCGTGACCGGCGGGGCGCCGGCGCCGTCCACCCCCCGGACGGCGTCCGGGCCGCGACGGCCCGAGCAGTCGCCGGAGGGCGCCCGCCTGCGTACCTTCCCCTCCGGCACACCCCGCACGTGCAGGGATGCCGCATGTCGGACGACCAGACCTACGACGCCGGACGCGCCCGCAACCTCGAGGCGCTGCTCCTCGCGCTCGCGCAGCAGATCACCGACCTGCACGCCAGGGGGGAGCTGCTCCGCAACGCGGGGAACCTCATGCGGCTGCTCGGCGACGTGCGCAGCGAGCTTTTCCACTACGAGGTGCGCGCGACCTACGACACCCCCGAGGTGGCGGAGAGCCGGCGCATCGTGCAGCAGGCCCTCGAAGCCCAGGACAGCCCCACATGGCAGCGAAGCGAATGGACGCCGGACGCGGAGGACGACCGGACGTCGTGAAGAACGCCCGCGGCAAGCAGTCGCGGAAAGGGTTCTACCTCGCCCTCCTCGGCGTCGGCGTCGCCGGGCTGGCCGCGATCCTCTGGGCGACCCAGCGCGACCCGAACGCGGGCGTGGTGACGCTTCCCACCGCGCCGGCCGTCGCCGCCGACGTCCCGGGCTACGTCCGCGGCGACTCCGCCGCGCCGGTCGAGATCGTCGAGTACGCCGACTTCGAGTGCCCGGGGTGCGGCCAGTTCGCCACCGTCACCGAGCCCGACGTCATCAAGCGGCTCGTCGAGACCGGGCAGGCGCGCTACCGCGTCTACCTCTTCCCGGTCAACGGCTCGCACCGCAACAGCCCGGCGGCGTCGCTCGCCGCCGCCTGCGCCGACGAGCAGGGGAAGTTCTGGGAGATGCACGACCGCATCTTCGCCGGCCAGAACGAGTGGAACTCGTTCGCCACCGACAACCCGAAGTCGGTGCTCCGCGGCTACGCGCAGGCCGTCGGCGTCGACCTGACGTCGTGGGACCAGTGCTACGACGGCCGCAAGTACGTCGACCGCGTCGCGGCGCACGCGCAGGCCGCCGAGCGCGCGCAGGTGCGCTCGACGCCGACGTTCATCGTCGGCAACCGCCAGGTGCAGGGCGCCCAGCCGTTCGACGTGATCAAGGCGCTGGTCGACTCGGCGCGCGCGACGGCCGGTGCCGCGGCGCCCGCGACGCCCGCCCCCGCCGCCCCGGCCGGGCAGTAACGCGCCCCCCGGACGCGAGCAGGGCCCCGTCCTCGGACGGGGCCCTGTTTCGTTCTCAGGCCCGGCGGCGGCGGCGCGCCTCGGCGGCGTCGTCCAGCCGCAGCCGCGGCTTCCCCGGGTCCTCCCCCGCGCCGTCGGACGCCGCCTGGGACCCGGCGGCCGCGGGCGACGGCCCGTCGCTCCGCTGCCGGCGGCGGTAGGGAACCAGGTCCTGCCCGAGCACCACCAGGGCGCGCGTGGCGACCGTGCTCGCCAGCGGCTCCGGGATCCCCATCACGCGGATGTAGGTGTCGATCGCGCGGTCGAAGGGGAGGTCCTCGGCCAGCGTGTCCATGAACATCAGCGCGTTGTCCACGTGCGCGCGCACGATCGACTCCTCGGCCCGCGCCTGCGCGAGGCGCAGCCGGCGCTCCGCGGCGGGCGCCAGCTTGCGGGAGAAGATCGACTCGGGGAAGAGCTTGCCGAGCATGGCGGGTCGGGTGACGGCGGTGCGGCGCGGGGACGCCGCAAGATACACTGGCCGCCCGGTCAGGGGGCATGGCGCGTGCCCGCGCCGAGCGACCCCGGGTGACCGGGGTCACCCGGGACTGTCATCCTTCCTGCGACTCGTACTGCTCCTTGAGCGACGCCACCACCCCCGGGTCGGCCAGCGTCGTCGTGTCCCCCAGCGCCCGCCCCTCGGCGATGTCGCGCAGCAGCCGGCGCATGATCTTCCCCGACCGGGTCTTCGGGAGGTCGGCGCTGAACAGGATGTCGTCGGGCTTGGCGATCGGGCCGATCTTCTCGGCCACGTGCTCGCGCAGCTCGTCGCGCAGCGTCCCGCTCTGCTGGTAGCCGGCGCGCAGCGTCACGAACGCCGCGATCGCCTGCCCCTTGAGGTCGTGCGTCCGGCCCACGACCGCCGCCTCGGCGACCGCGGGGTGGTCCACCAGGGCGCTCTCGACCTCCATCGTCCCGATGCGGTGCCCGGCGACGTTCAGCACGTCGTCGACGCGCCCGAGGATCCAGAAGTAGCCGTCCTCGTCGCGGCGCGCGCCGTCGCCGGCGAAGTACAGGTCGGGGCGCCCCGGCCACTTCGAGAAGTAGGTGTCGACGTAGCGCTGGTCGTCGCCCCAGATGGTACGCAGCATCGACGGCCACGGCTTCGTGATCGCCAGCAGCCCGCCGCCGACCTTCACCTCCTCCCCCTGCGAATCGAGCAGCGTCGCCGAGATGCCGGGGAAGGGGAGCGTCGCCGAGCCGGGCTTCGTGTCGACGGCGCCGGGGAGCGGCGTGATCATGATCGCGCCGGTCTCGGTCTGCCACCACGTGTCGACGATCGGGCAGCGCTCGCGCCCGATGTTCCGGTGGTACCACACCCACGCCTCGGGGTTGATCGGCTCGCCCACGGAGCCGAGCAGGCGGAGCTGCGACAGGTCGTGGGCGGCCGGGTAGTCCTCGCCCCACTTCATGAAGGCGCGGATCGCCGTGGGCGCGGTGTAGAAGATCGTGACGCCGTAGCGCTCGCAGATCGACCAGAAGCGGTCCTTGTCGGGCCAGTCGGGGGCGCCCTCGTACATCACGCAGGTGGCGCCGTTGGCGAGCGGCCCGTAGACGATGTACGAGTGCCCCGTCACCCACCCGATGTCGGCGGTGCACCAGTAGACGTCGTCCTCCTTGAGGTCGAAGACGTACTTCATGGTGGCCGCGGCGCCGGTGAGGTAGCCGCCGGTCGTGTGCACGATCCCCTTCGGCTTCCCGGTGCTCCCCGACGTGTAGAGCACGAACAGCACGTCCTCGGCGTCCATCGACTCGGGCTCGCGCACGCCGCGCGCGTCGCGCATGAGGCGGTGCCACCAGTGGTCGCGCCCCTCCTTGATCTCGGCGAACGCCTCGTCGCTGGTGGCGCCGGCGCGGCGCTGCACGACGACCACGTGCTCGATCGACGGGCACTGCTCCAGCGCCTTGTCGGCGTTGCGCTTGAGGGGCACGATCTGCCCGCGGCGGTAGCCGCCGTCGGCGGTGATGAGCAGCTTGCACTGCGCGTCGTTGATGCGGTCGCGCAGCGACTCGGGCGAGAAGCCGCCGAACACCACCGAGTGGATCGCGCCGACGCGCGCGCAGGCGAGCATCGCGATCGCCGCCTCGGGGATCATCGGCAGGTAGATCGCGACGCGGTCCCCCTTCTTCACGCCGAGGCGGTCGAGGACCAGCGCGAACTGGTTGACCTCGCGGTAGAGGTCCCAGTAGGTCAGCGTGCGGCGGTCGCCCGGCTCCCCCTCGAAGACGATCGCGGCCTTGTTGCGCCGCGGCCCCCGGGCGTGCCGGTCGACGCAGCTCACCGACGCGTTGAGCTTCCCCCCCTCGAACCAGCGGGCGTGCGGCGGCCGCCAGTCGAGCACCCGGTCCCAGGGCTTCATCCACGCCAGCTCGCCGGCCATGCGGGCCCAGAACGCCTCGGGGTCGCGCCCCTCCTCGTGCAGCCGCTGGTCGCTGACCAGGGCGTCGGCGCGGAAGTGCTCGGCCGTCTTGAAGAGGCGGTCTTCCTTCAGCAGGACTTCGAAATCGGACATGGCCGGACGGGGTCGGAGGGGTGCGGATTCCTGCGCACCGGCTGAAGATTAGCGCGCGCTTCCGCGGTGTCACCCCGAACGCCCACCCGCCGCCCCGGCCCGTGCCCCTCCCCGAGTCCCCCGCCGAGGCGCCCGGCGTCCGCGGCGTCATCCTGGCGTCGTCGCTCGGCACCGTGTTCGAGTGGTACGACTTCTACCTCTACGGGTCGCTGGCGTCGATCATCTCGCGCCAGTTCTTCTCGGGGGTGAACCCGACGGCCGCGTTCATCTTCGCGCTGCTGGCGTTCGCCGCGGGGTTCGCGGTGCGCCCGTTCGGCGCGATGGTGTTCGGGCGGATCGGCGACCTGGTGGGGCGCAAGTACACCTTCCTCGTCACGATCCTGCTGATGGGGCTCTCGACCTTCGTGGTCGGCGTGCTCCCCACCTACGCGCAGATCGGGATCGCGGCGCCGATCGTCCTGGTCGCGCTGCGGCTGGTGCAGGGGCTCGCGCTCGGCGGGGAGTACGGCGGCGCCGCGACGTACGTCGCCGAGCACTCGCCGCACGGCCGGCGCGGGCGCTACACGGCGTGGATCCAGACGACGGCGACGCTCGGCCTCTTCCTGTCGCTGCTCGTGATCCTGGCCTGCCGCGTGGCGCTCGGCACCGAGGCGTTCGAGGCCTGGGGGTGGCGCATCCCCTTCCTCGTGTCGCTCGTGCTGCTCGGGGTGAGCGTGTGGATCCGCACCCGCCTCGACGAGTCGCCGCTCTTCCGCGCGATGAAGGCGGAGGGGCGCGCCTCCAAGGCGCCGCTGCGCGAGTCGTTCGGCAACTGGGCGAACCTCAGGGTCGTGCTGATCGCGCTGTTCGGGCTCGTGATCGGGCAGGCGGTGGTGTGGTACACCGGGCAGTTCTACGCGCTGTTCTTCCTGACGCAGGTGCTCAAGGTCGACCCGCAGCCGGCGAACCTGATGATCGCGGCGGCGCTGCTGCTCGGCACCCCGTTCTTCATCGTGATGGGGGCGCTGTCCGACCGCGTGGGGCGCAAGCCGATCATCCTCGCCGGGTGCGCGCTGGCGGCGCTCACCTACTTCCCGCTCTTCCGCGCGCTCACGCACTACGCCAACCCGGCGCTGGAGGCGGCGCGCGAGACGGCGCCGGTGCGCGTGGTGGCCGACCCGGCGGAGTGCTCGTTCCAGTTCAACCCGGTCGGGACGAGCCGCTTCGTGTCGGGGTGCGACGTGGCCAAGTCGGCGCTGGTGCGCGCGGGGGTGCCGTACGCCAACGAGCCCGCGCCGGCGGGGGCGCCGGCGCGGGTGCGCGTCGGCGCCGCCGAGGTGGCGGCCGGCGACGCGGGGTTCGAGGGGACGCTGACGGCGGCGCTGCGGGACGCCGGCTACCCCGCGAGCGCCGACCCCGCGCGCATCAACACCCCGATGGTCGTGGCGATCCTGTTCGTGCTCGTGCTCTACGTGACGATGGTGTACGGGCCGATCGCGGCGATGCTGGTCGAGTTCTTCCCCACGCGCATCCGCTACACGTCGATGTCGCTCCCCTACCACATCGGCAACGGGTGGTTCGGCGGCTTCCTGCCGACCACCGCGTTCGCCATCGTGGCCGCGACCGGCGACATGTACTCCGGCCTCTGGTACCCGATCGGCTTCGCGACGCTCACCCTCGTGGTCGGCGCGATCTTCGTGAAGGAGTCGAAGGACGCCGACATCCGGCACTGAGCCGGGGCCGCCGGCGTCACGACGCCGGGCGGATGTTCTGGTTGACGCGGAAGAGGTTGTCCGGGTCGTAGCGCCGCTTCACCTCGGCCAGCCGCGCGAAATTGGCGCCGTAGGCCGCGGCGACGCGCTCCCCCTCGTCGTGCGTCATGAAGTTGACGTACGCGCCGTCGCCGGCGAACGGCGCGGTGTCGCGGTACACGCCGCGCGCCCACTCGACGAAGCGGTCGTCGTCCTCGGGCCGGTCCCAGCGCCCGTGGACGTTGAGCGTGTAGGCGGTGCGGCGCCCCGCGTAGGCGGTGGCCGACTCGGGGCGGCGCGCGACGGCGCCGCCGAGCTGCGCGATCGCGATGTCGGTCTGCGGGCCGGGGAGGTCGGACGCCGCGGAGACCAGCACCTCGATCAGCGGGTCGGGGAGCGCGGGGAAGTTGTGCGACTTCCAGTAGTTGCGCGCGCCCGCGCCCATCAGCGGGTCGAACGCGGTCTGGAACGCGGCGTACGGCGCGGGGCCGACGAGGTCCGCGTGCGGCCGGCCGATGGCGCGCAGCGGCCGGAGCGCCGCCTCCGCGTCGGCGTGCGCGCCGGCCCAGCAGGCGGCGATCACCACCACCTCGCGCCCGTGCACCTCGGCGGGGAGGGCCGGCAGCGGCGGCGCCTTGCGCAGCACGACCCAGGCGGCGAGGGCGTCGGGCGCGGCGGCGGCGGCCTCGCGGTAGCGCCGCAGCAGCGCGCGCGCGTCGTCGAACGGGTGCACGAGCAGCCCGGCGATCACCGTCGGCCCGACCGGGTGCAGCGCGTACTCGAACGACGTGACGACGCCGAAGTTGCCGCCGCCCCCGCGCAGCGCCCAGAACAGGTCGGGGTGCTCGGCCTCGCTGGCGCGGCGCAGCACGCCGTCGGCGGTGACCACGTCGACGCTCAGCAGGTTGTCGACCGTCAACCCGTGGAGGCGCGACAGCCACCCGTAGCCGCCGCCGAGGGTGAGCCCGGCGACGCCGGTGGTCGAGTTGATGCCGAGCGGCGTGGCGAGACCGAACGCCTGCGCCTCGCGGTCGAAGTCGCCGAGCAGCGCGCCGGCGTCGACGCGCGCGGTGCGGCGCTCCGGGTCGACGCGCACGCCGCGCATTGCCGACGTGTCGATCACCAAGCCGCCGTCGCAGAGCGCGTTGCCGGCGATGTTGTGCCCGCCGCCGCGCACGGCGAGGGTGAGGCGGTGCCGCGCCGCGACGCGCACCGCGTGCGCGACGTCGGCGGCGCCCAGGGCGCGCACGATCAGCCCCGGGTGGCGGTCGATCATCCCGTTCCAGACCGCGCGGGCGCGGTCGTACTCCGGCGACTCCGGCGTGAGGAGCGCCCCGCGCAGGCCGGCGCGGAGCTCCTCGACCACGTCCGCCGCGGGCGCGAGCGGGCGCGCCTCGGAGCGGGGGATGCTGACGCCCATGCGTCACCTCCGGGTGGGCGGCCGCCGTCGGGCGCGCCCCGGCCCGCGCTGGGCCGGTGCCCCGCGGCTGGGCCGCAGCGGCACGCGCCAGTGTCGGGCGGCCGGACGGCCGCGTCAAGCAGGCTGTGGCGTCGCACGCGCCGCGGGGGCGCGGTTCCCGCACCCTGCCGGGGACGCTACGATTCCGGGGTGCCTTCCGTGGTGCCTTCCGTGGCCGCCCCTTCCGAGCTGCACGCCCCCGCGGCGGCGCCCGCCCCGCCGCCCGCGCTCGAGGCGGACGGGCTGCGCCGAGCGTTCGGCCCGCGGCGCGCGGTGGACGGGGTGAGCTTCGCCCTCGCGCCGGGCGAGTGCCTGGCGCTCTTCGGGCCCAACGGGGCGGGGAAGACGACCACGCTGCGCATGCTCGCCGGGCTGCTGTCCCCGACCGCGGGCGAGGCGCGCGTCGACGGGCGCCCGATCGCGAAGGACGAGGCGGTGCGCGCGCGCGTGGGGCTGATCAGCCACCACGCGATGCTGTACGCGGCGCTGACCGCGCAGGAGAACGTGGCGTTCGCGGCGCGGCTCTACGGCGTGGCCGACCCCGAGGGGGCGGCGCGGGCCTCGCTCGAGCGGATGCGCGTGCTGGAGCGCGCCGACACCCCGGTGCGGCGGCTGAGCCGCGGGCTGCAGCAGCGCGTCTCGATCGCCCGCGCGATGGTGCACGACCCGCGCGTGGTGCTGCTCGACGAGCCGTTCACGGGGCTCGACGACGCCGGCGCGCGCGCGCTCACCGGGGCCCTCACGACGCTCAAGGCGGCGGGGGCGGCGCTGGTGCTGGTGACGCACAACCTGGTCGAGGGGCTCGCGCTGGCGACGCGGGTGGCGGTGATGCGCGACGGCGCCTTCGTGCTCGACCGCCCGCGCGCGGCGGTCGAGGACGTGGCCTTCGCCGCGGAGTACCGCGCGCTGTTCGGGGTCGGATGACCGCCCCGGCCGCGTCGCCGCCGCTCGCCGTCCCGGGCGTGCTCGCCACCGCCTGGCTGGTGGCGCGGAAGGACCTGCTGATCGAGTTCCGCACGCGCAGCGCCTTCCTGGCCGCGGTCGTGTTCGCGCTGATCGCGGTCGTGATCTTCCGCTTCTCGTCCGACCCGACGGCGGTCGCGCCGATCGACCTCGCGCCGGGCGTGCTGTGGGTGATCTTCGTGTTCAGCGGGCTGCTCGGGCTGCACCGCTCGTTCGGCGTCGAGCACGCGGACCGCGCGATGGACGGGCTGCTGGCGGCGCCGGTGAGCCGCGAGGCGCTCTTCCTCGGCAAGGCGTTGGCGAACCTCGCGTTCGTGGCGGCCGTCCAGATCGTCGCGATCCCGGCGGTGGCGCTGTTCTACGACCTGCCGGTCGGCGGCGGGGTGCTGCTCGGCATCCTGCTGGTCGCGGCGCTGGCCGCGGTCGGGCTGGTGGCCGTCGGGACGCTGTTCAGCGCGATGACGGGGAACACGCGCCTCGCCGAGCTGCTGCTGCCGATGCTGGCCCTCCCGTTCTTCGTGCCGGTGGTGACGCCGGCGGCGATGGCCACGGCGCGCCTGCTGGCGGGGCGGCCGATGGCCGAGATGGCCGGGCTGCTTAGAATGCTGGGGGCGTTCGACGTGATCTTCGTCGTCGCCTGCACGCTCGCCTTCCCGTTCACGCTCGAGGACTGATGGCCGCCGCGGCGCGCCCCTCCCTCTCCGAGGCCCCCGTCGCGCCCCCCGCGCGCGGCCGCGACCTGTTCCTCCCGCTCGCGCTCCTGGGCGTGCTCGGCGCGCTGGTCCGCGCGATCTGGTTCACGCCGGTCGAGCTGATGCAGGGGCCGGCGCAGAAGATCTTCTACGTCCACGTGCCGGCGGCGACGGTCGGGCTGTACGTCGGGCTCCCGATCGTCGCGGTGTGCAGCGCGATGTACCTCTGGCTGCGCGACGAGCGGCTGGACCGGGTGGCGGAGAGCGCGGCCGAGGTGAGCCTGGTCTTCCTGACGGCGGTGCTGGTCACCGGCCCGCTGTGGGGGAAGCCGGTGTGGGGGACGTGGTGGACCTGGGACGCGCGGCTGACGCTGACGCTCTTCCTCTGGTTTGTGGTGCTCGGCTACCTGATCATGCGCGGCGCGCTCGAGGACCGCGGGCAGCGCGCGCGGTTCTCGGCGGTGCTCGGGCTGCTGGCGGTGCTGCTCGTGCCGTTCATCCACCTGAGCGTCAACCTGTTCCGCACGCTGCACCCGAAGGCGATCGTGCTGAAGCCGAGCGCGCCCTCGCTGCCGCCCGAGATGCTGTCGACGCTGGGGATCGCGTTCGCGGCGACGGTGGTGCTGTTCTTCGCGCTGCTGCGGGCGCGGGTGCGCTACGCCGCCGACCGCGAGCTGCTCTCGCGCCGCCTGGAGGGGGAGGGCTGATGCCGCCGGACAACGGGGTCTACTTCCAGGCCGCGTACGCCGTCATCGGCGTGCTGTACGCGGGCTACGCGCTGCTGCTCATGCGCCGGCGCGCGCGGGTCCGCAAGGCGCTCGACGAGACCAGTCGCTGATCAAAAAGCCAGGAGAACGGATGAGACGGATCCGATCGGATCCGTCTCATCCGTTCTCCTGGCAGTTGCTCAGTCGTGCAGCGACCGGCGTGCGTTGGCGGCGGCCTTCACGCGGGCGGCGAACGTGCGCGCCTCGGTGGGGTCGAAGCGGTCGCGGCGGCCGTGCGGGCCGGTGATGCGGATCTCGCGGCCGTCGTTGCCGGTGAGGACGAGGCGGCCGTCGAAGCCGACGCGGACGTCGGCCACGCGCGACAGGTCGCAGCGCACCGCGTGGTCCGGCGACGAGCGCGCGAAGGCGCCGAAGAACGACGCCAGGAAGCGCGCCACCCGCGGCTGGCGGGGCGGCGGGACGGGGGCGCGGGCGGCCTGCGCGACGCCGTCGTCGGTGAGCTGCAGGAGCAGGGCGTCGGGGGTGAGGATGACGGCCGAGGCGCCGTCCACGCTCACGAGCTTCTCGGTCGCCCGCGACATCGGGAGCCGCGGCACCAGCGCCGACGCCTCCTCCTCGGGCTCGACCAGCGGGACCACGCTCGGCTGCCCCGCGGCCGGCCGGGCCAGCAGGGGCGCGGCGGCCAGCAGGGCGAGGGCGGCGAGGACTGTGGGGGCGCGACGGCGCATGGGGACGGATCCGGGGGGTGCGGCGGGCGACTCCGACCGATGTGACACCCCAGCCCTACGGAAGGGTTGCGTCCCGGGTGTCGCCGGCTGCCGCCCCATGACGGCCCGGCTAGATTGGGCGGATGCTCAATCCATGGCACGACCTCTCGCCCGGGACCCACCCGCCCGACCAGGTCACGGCGATCATCGAGATCCCGGCGAAGAGCCGCAACAAGTACGAGCTGTGCAAGGACACGGGGCTGCTGCGCCTCGACCGCGTCCTGTACTCCGCCGTGCACTACCCCGGCGACTACGGGTTCATCCCGCGCACGCTGCACGAGGACGGCGACCCGATGGACATCCTGGTCCGCATCCAGGAGCCGACCTTCCCGGGGTGCCACATCGACGCGCGCCCGATCGGCGTCCTGCGCATGCTCGACAAGGGGGAGCCGGACGACAAGATCCTGGCGGTGCCGATGCACGACCCGCATCACCAGGAGTACTTCGACATCGCCGACCTCCCGGGGCACTACCTGAAGGAGGTCGAGCACTTCTTCCACATCTACAAGGACCTCGAGGGGAAGCGCGTCGAGATCCTCGGGTGGGAGAAGAGCGACAGCGCCATGCGCCTGATCGGCGAGTCGATCGCGCGCTACGAGGCGAAGTACGGCGTGCGCGGCCCCGCCCCCGAGGCGGCCGCCCCCGTCCTCGCGCGCTGAGCCGGCGCTGATCGGGCGCTGAGGGCTACCGGCGCGCCCGCTTCGCGGCGCGCCGGGCCTCGCGCCACACCAGCTTGAACGGCGCGTCCGGCGGCAGCTCGGTCGGCGTGCGCCGCACCGTCACCTCGGCCATCGCCGACATGCCGCGGAGCTTCACCCGCGGGCCGGCGCCGAGCGCCAGGGTGGTGTCGTCCACCACGCTCCCCATGACCGCGCCGACCTGCAGGTCGAGCGTGGCGTCGGGCGGCAGGAGCACCCGCACGCTGGCGAAGAGCGCGTGCACCTCGAACTCGCACCCCGCCCCCAGGTCGGCCTGGCGGAGGTCGAGCGTCACCTCCGCGAACGCCGCGGTCACCTCCAGCCACGGCCCGGGCGCCCACCGCCCCTCGAGGCGCCGCTCGGCGAACAGGCAGAAGACGTGGTCGCCGCTCGGACGGGCGGGGAGCGGCGCCGGGGCGGGCGCCGCCGGCCGGGCCGCCGCGACGGCCCGCGTGGCGACGAGGTCGGCCGTGAGGGCGGAGACCGCCGCCGGCGTCTCGGTCGCGTAGAGGAGGTCGAGCCGCGACTCGAACTCGCCCGTCGACAGCGTGTCGTCGGCGTAGCGGTCGGTCAGCAGGCGGATCGCCCCCTCGCGGGCGTGCGCGAGGGCGGCGGTCGGGGCGGGGGCGGCGGGGTGGCTCATGGCGCCTCCTACGTGGGCGGCGGGGCGGGAGTGTCGGCCGGGGCGGCCGGGGCCGCGATCAGACCGCGTGCTCCCGCCGCGCCCGCCGTCCCTGGACCGGCTGCACCGCGCCGCTCCCCGGCTCCTCGGGCCCGCGCGGGAGGAAGAGCTGGTCGTACAGCACCGCCGCGACGATCCCGCCGACGATCGGCCCCGTCCAGAAGATCAGCTGCCCCTCGTAGATCCCCGCCGCCACCGCCGGCCCGAACGAGCGCGCCGGGTTCAGCGAGCCGCCGGTGAGCGGCGCGATGGCCAGCAGGTCGGCGACCACCACGAGCCCGACCGCCAGCCCGCCGAGCTTGGGCGCCTGCGGGTCGACCGCCGTCCCGAAGAGGGTGAAGACGAGGAAGAAGGTCGCGATCGCCTCCAGCAGGAACGCCTGCCCCCCCTCGACGGCCAGCGCGATCGACTGCGTGCTGCCGCGCGCGCCGGCGAACGCCTCCTCCGGGAAGGTCCCCTTGAGCGCGTAGGCGGCGGCCATCGCGCCCACCAGCTGCGCCACCACGTACAGCGCCGCCATCATCGGCTGGATGCGCCGCGTGACGAGGAAGCCGAGCGTCACCGCCGGGTTGAAGTGCCCCGACACGCGCAGCGTCGCCGACACGAGCGCGGCGTAGACGACGCCGTGCGCCAGCGCCACGGTCAGCAGGTTGCCCGCGCCCTGCTGCGCCATCAGGATCGCGCCGCCGCCGAGGAAGACGACGGCGAAGATGCCGAGGAACTCGGCGACGAGGTGCCGCAGGGCGTCGCGCATCAGTCGGCCCGCCGCAGCACGAGGCTGGCGTTGATGCCGCCGAAGCCGAAGCTGTTGGACATCGCGACGTCTGCCTGCGCCGCGCGCCCGGTGCGCGGCAGGTAGTCGAGGTCGCACGACGCGTCGGGCTCCGACAGGTTGACCGTCGGCGGCAGCCAGCCGCGCGCGAGCGCGAGCGCCGTGATCGCGGCCTCGAACGCCCCCGAGGCGCCGAGCGCGTGCCCGTAGTACCCCTTGGTGCTGCTGACCGCGAGGCGCGGCGCGTGGTCGTCGAACACCTGCTTGAGCGCCGACGTCTCGGTGGGGTCGTTGAGCGGCGTCGACGAGCCGTGCGCGTTGACGTACTGCACCTCGTGCGGCGCGCGGTGGGCGTCGGCGAGCGCGAGGCGGATGGCGCGCGCGGCCTGCCGCCCGTCGGGGCGCGGCGCGGTCATGTGGTGCGCGTCGTTGCTCACCCCGAACCCCTCGACCTCGGCGTAGATCGGCGCGCCGCGGGCGATGGCGCGGCCGCGCTCCTCCAGCACCAGCACCGCGCCCCCCTCGCCCATCACGAAGCCGTCGCGCGTGCGGTCGAACGGGCGCGAGGCGCGCGACGGGTCGTCGTTGCGCGTGCTCATGGCGCGGATCACGGAAAACGCGCCGAAGCACAGCGGGTGCAGCGGCGCCTCCGAGCCGCCGGCGAGCATCACGTCGGCGTAGCCGTCGCGGATCTGCCGGAAGGCGTCGCCGACGGCGATGGTCCCCGAGGCGCAGCTCATCGCGTTGGTCGAGTTGGGGCCCTGCACCCCCAGCTCGATGGCGATGTTGCAGCTGGCCGCGCCGGCGAAGACGGTGAGCGCGAGCATCGGGTTGATCCCCTTGGAGCCGCCGAGGAGGAACTCGTGGATCTGCGACTCGGCGTAGCCGACGCCGCCGAGCGCGCTCCCCATCATGGCGCCGACGCGCTCGCGGTCCTCGCGGGCGAGGTCGAGCCGCGCGTCGGCGAGCGCCTGCTGCGCGGCGACGACGGCGAACTGGCTGAAGCGGTCGAGCCGCTTGGCCTTCTTGGCCTCGATGTGGTCCTCGGGGTGGAACCCCTCCACCTGCGCGGCGATCTGCGTGCGCCAGGGGGACGCGTCGAAGCGCGTGATGGGCGAGACGGCGCTGCGCTCGGCGCGCAGCCCCTCCCACAGGCCGTCGGCGCCGACGCCGATCGGGGTGACGGCGCCGATGCCGGTGACGACGACGCGACGGCGGGAATGCATGGGTGCTCCGTAGGGTGGGTCAGCGCCCCTCGGCGACCTTCGCGAGGCCGGCGAGGGTGCGCGAGGCGATGCCGTGCACGAACACGGGGCCGATGACGGCCACCGCCGCCGCCGTGCCGATGAGCGGCCAGCGCGGCCCGTCCCACACGTGCACGATGCGGACGCGCGTCCGCGCGTCGTCCCCCGGCGCGGCGCGCTCGAAGGTCCAGGCGACGTCCATCCCGGCGGTGATGCCGTCGACGTGGCGGTAGCGCACCGTCGGCGCGCGCTCGTCGACCGACATCTGCGACAGCCACCAGGTGGGCCAGTTGAGCGAGCCGAAGGGGCGGTTGGCCGACATCTCGACCAGCCCCCCGCCGTCGCGCGTGCGCACGCGGAATTTCACGAACCGGTAGTGCGGCAGGTGCTCGGGCCACCGCTCGACGTCGCGCGCGAGCTCGAAGATGCGCGCCATCGGCGCCGCGACGACCGCCTCGTCGACGGTCATCATGGAGCGCGTCGCCGGCATCGAGCCCAGCTCGTACGGGCGGCGCGCGCGGTCGCTGCGGTCGCTGCGGTCGCTGCGGTCGGTCGGCGCGGTCATGGGAGCAAAGGTGCGGCGGCGCGCGGCGCCCCGGCAGTGGGGGGCGCGGCGTCGGCCGCGCGCCGGGCGGCGGGCTCG
>NZ_JARGEK010000409.1 GCF_029211165.1 Roseisolibacter sp. H3M3-2 | reverse complement strand
GACACCGCGACCGTGCGCGTGACGCGCCCGCGGCGCCCCGTCGCGCCGCGCGAGGTCGTGGGCGGGCTCCCGCTCCTGCTGCGCGACGGCGTCGTCGACCCGCGCGTCGACTCGACCGGCAACGCGGGCTTCCGCGGCCCGAACCCGCGGACCGCGGTCGGGGTGCGCGACGGCGGCCGCCGCCTGCTCCTCGTCACGACCGACGGCCGGCGCCCCGGCGTCGCGGTGGGCACGTCGCTGCGCGAGACCGCGGAGCTGCTGCGCGCCCTCGGCGCGACCGACGCGATCAACCTCGACGGCGGCGGGTCGACGACGATGGTCGCGCGCGACGCGTCGGGCGTCTTCCGCATCCACAACACCCCGTCGGACAGCGCGGGCGAGCGCCCGGTCGGGAACGCGCTGCTCGTGGTCCGGGGCCCCTGCCGCTGACCACCCTCCGCATCGACGGGTGCGAGCGCGAGGGACTGGTGCACGAAGCTCGCGCCGGCGCCGCCGGGGGCCGGGAGATCGACGACGGCGGGGAGTACGAGCGCTTGCCGCGGCGCTCGTACGTCGCCCCGTTCCTCGACGACTGAGCGGTCAGCCGTCGCCGTCGAGCAGGTTCCCCAGGCCGCCGAGGACGCTCCCCTCCTCGCGCCGGGCCCCGCCGGCGCGCTGCGCCGAGGCGAGGATGCGGTCGGCGAGGCGCGAGAACGGCATCGTCTGCAGGATGACGCGCCCGGGACCCGTGAGGTTCACGAAGAACAGCCCCTCGCCGCCGAACAGCGCCGTCTTGATCCCCGGCACCATCCGGATGTCGTAGTCGACGTTCGGCTGCATGGCGACCAGGCACCCCGTGTCGACGCGCAGCTGCTCGCCGGGCGCGAGGTCGATGGTGACCAGCGTCCCCGACGCGTGCAGGAACGCCAGCCCGTCGCCCTGCAGCCGCTGGAGGATGAACCCCTCGCCGCCGAAGAAGCCGGCGCCGAGCTTCCGCGTGAAGGCGATGGAGACGTCGGTGCCGCGGGCCGCGCAGAGGAAGGAGTTCTTCTGCGCGATGACCGTCCCGCCCCACTGCGCGAGGTCGAGCGGGACGATCTTCCCCGGCGTGGGCGACGCGAACGCGACGTCGCTGCGCCCGCGCCCGTGGTTGGCGAACATCGTGACGAAGAACGACTCGCCCGTGAGCAGGCGCTTGCCGCCCGAGAGCAGCTTCCCGAACAGTCCGCCCCCGCCCTGCCCGCTCGCGTCGAGGGTCGTCGCCATCTCGATCCCCTCGCGCATGTACATCATCGCGCCCGCCTCGGCGACCACGGCCTCGCCGGGGTCGAGCGTGATCACGACGGCCTGGAGGTCGTCGCCCAGAATCCGGTAGTCGATTTGATCGGCCATGCGGCAATCATGGCACGATCTGCTGCGACGTGACACCCCCCCCGACGGCCGGCGCGGCGGCGGGCGGCTGCAGCTGGTCGCGCCCCTTCTGCAGGAACGGGATCCCGCGCTGCATCCAGTCGGGCGCCGGCTCCCCCTTCAGGTGGTGCGCGAAGAACTGCTGCATGCGGCGGTCGACGTCGAGCTGGTTGGCGCGCTTGCGCGGGTTGTGCCCGTCGCCGTTGTAGTTCAGCAGGTACGCCTCCTTCCCGAACCGGCGCGCCGCCACGTACATCTCGATCCCCTGGTACCACGGCACGGCGCCGTCGGCGTCGTTGCTCATGATGAGCATCGGCGTCCTCACCTTGTCCATGTAGAACAGCGGCGAGTTCTCGATGTAGCGGAAGGGCGCGTCCCAGAGCGACTTGCCGATGCGGCTCTGCCCGTGCTCGTACTGCCCGGCGCGCGAGTTCCCGCTCTCCCAGCGGATGCCGCCGTAGGCGCTGGTCATGTTCGCCACCGGCGCGCCGAGGAACGCCGCCTTGAACATCGGCGTCTGCGTGATGATGTAGGCGCTCTGGTAGCCGCCCCAGCTCTGCCCGCCGATCCCGACCGCGTTCTCGTCGACGAAGCCGCGCGCGATCAGCGACTGCACGCCCGGGACGATCGACAGCATCGCGCTCCGCCCGGGGAAGCCGTCGGTGTAGGCGATGTCGGGGAAGAACACGAGGTAGCCGTTCGACGCGTAGACGGCCGGGTTGATGACGTTGCGCCCCGACGGGGTGTGATACTGGTGGAGGTTGTCCGACAGCGACTCGTAGAAGTACACGACCATCGGGTACTTCTTGGCCGGGTCGAAGTCGTCGGGCTTGTACAGCAGCCCCTGGAGCTGCGGGCCGTCGCCGCTCTTCCACGACACCAGCTCGACCCCGCCCCACCGATACTGCGCCTGCTGCGGGTTGGCGGCGGTCACCTTCGTCAGCTGGTCGAGCCGCGGCCCGACCCAGACGTCGGGCGCCTCGGCGTACGTCTGCCGCGTGACCGCGTACACGTCGGCGCCGCGCGCCTTGAGCGGCGCGCCGAAGCGCGCGTCGGCCATCACGATCCGCTCGGGGGCGCCGGCGGCGTCGAGCCGGTCGCGGTAGAAGCCGGCCGCCTTGGACGAGTCCTGGAACGCGCTCAGGAGCAGCGGCTGCGCCGGGTCGACGAAGCGGTCCTCCCGGTCGAGGTCGACCAGGCGGAACACCGTCCGCGTCCGCACCCCGACCGAGTCGGTCACGACGCGCGGCGCGCGCGCCCCCGCCGGGTCGACCTCCCACACGTCGTAGCGCGCGTTGAGCAGCAGCGCGCGGTCGCCGGTGGTCCACCCGGCCACCCCCCAGGGCGCCGGCTCGCTCGGCGTGTCCCACGTCTCCTGGTCGAAGCGCACGCCGGCCAGCGGCTTGGTCAGCTCCGCGGTCTTGCCGGTGCGCGCGTCGAACGACTTCCACCCGCCGTCCTGCCAGTACAGCACGAAGCGACCGGTCGGCGAGAGCTGCGCCTGGAACGGCACGCGCTTGGCCACGGCGCGGCGCGCCCCGGTGCGCGCGTCGAGGGCGTACACGTCGGAGCCGCCCTCCCCCCACATCCCCGAGATCGCGTAGGGGATCCCGGTCGACGCGAGCGCGGTGCGCCCGTCGTCGCTCACGGTGACCTGCTGCAGCGTGTCGTCGCCCAGCCGCGTCAGCCGGCTGGTGGCCAGCGTGTAGACGGCGGTGTACGCGCGGTTGCGCTCGCGCCCCGCGTCGAGCCGCTGCTGCGGCTGCAGGCGCAGGTCCTGGTAGTGCCAGAGGTCCACGACCGCCTTGTCGGCCAGCGAGTCGGCCGGGATCGAGTCGAGCGGCGGCGGCTGGAGCCCGAGCACGAGCGCCGAGCCGTCGCGGACGAAGCTCACCCCGCGGTCGCTCACCCGCAGGTCGCCCGGCGCGCCGCCCGGCGCCACCACCGCGCGCGCCGCCCCGCGCCCGTCGAGCCGCGCGTGCATCAGCGCGAAGCGCGGGCGCGGCGACGCGTACTCGTCGCGGTCGGTCACGAACGCGAGCTGCCGACCCGCGCGGTCGAATGTCAGCGCGCGGTAGTTCCCGCGCCCGCTCGCCAGCGCGACCTCGGCGCCCAGTGCCTGCGGCGTCAGCGGCCGCGCCCACGCGCCGTCGCGCTCCGCCGTGCGCGACGACGTGGCGTACGCCAGCCACCGCCCGCTGTCGGCGAAGGCGTAGCTCACCACGTCGTCGATCCGCGTCTCCTCGCCGGTGGCGAGGTTGCGCACGACGAGCGTCGTCCCCGGCTCCTTGCGGCGCTCGCGGCGCGACGCCGAGGCGTCGATCGGGCGCGCCGCACCGCCCGGCGTCACCGCCGCCGCCTCCGGCGCGCGCGCGCCCCCCGAGTCGCGCGCCGCGGCCGGGCGCGCCGCGCTGTCCGACGGCTCGAGCAGGTAGGCGAGCCACCCGCCCCCCTCGCGCGGCATCGCGAACGAGCGGACGCGCGGCACGGCGGTGACGCGGCCGTCGGCCAGCGACACCACCGCC
>NZ_JARGEK010000408.1 GCF_029211165.1 Roseisolibacter sp. H3M3-2 | reverse complement strand
AGGCGTCGTGCAGGCGCCGCGCGTCGTCGCGCAGCGCGGCGGCCGTCCACGCCCCGTCGGGCGTGCGCAGCGCGGCGCGCGCGGGGCTCAGCGCCGCAGCACGCCGCCGTAGCGGCGCAGGTACAGCCAGAGCGAGTAGAGCGTCAGCGCCACGGCGCCCGCCATCGACAGCGCGCCGACGACGCCGTTGAAGTAGGCGAACGCCTGCCAGTCGGCGCGCCCCTCCCACGCCGCGTTGCGCGCCAGCGTGTTGGCGAAGAACCAGAAGTACGCGGCGCCGACCCACGTCGACTGGAAGCCGGTCTTCCACTTCGCGGGGCCGATGGCCGCGATCACCACGCCGCGCCGCACGGCCAGCTGGCGGAACGCCGTCATGAAGGCCTCGCGCCCCACGACCACCGCGACCACCCACCACGGCAGCGCGACGAAGCCCGCCGGCGTCGCGAAGGCGAACTCGGGGCGCCCCTCGGCGGAGACGTCGGCCGGGAGGAGCAGCGGGCCGCCCATCAGCACGAGCATCGGGATCAGCGTCGCGACGAGCAGGAGCTTGTCGGCGAGCGGGTCGAGCAGGCGCCCGAGGTCGGTCACCAGGTTGCGCGTGCGCGCGAGGTGCCCGTCCCAGTAGTCGGTGACCGCGGCCGCGATGAACAGCACGAACGCCGCGAGCCGCGCCGTCGAGCCCGACGCGAACGGCAGGGCGGCGATGAAGGGCGCGGCCGCGATGCGGGCGGCGGTGATCGCGTTGGGGAGGTTCACGGGCGGGGGGCGGCCGGGACGACGCCGGCAAGATAACCGGCGCGCACGGCGACGCTCAGCCCGGGCGTCAGCCCAGGGAGCGGACGACCAGCTTCGAGACGGCCTTCAGGGTGTCGAACACCCCCGCCCCGGTGGTCGCCACCGCCTCGAACGACGGGACGCGCTCCCACCACTCCCCGCTCGGCAGCCGCTCGACCAGCGGGACGCCGGGGCGGAACGGGTTCTCGGACGGCTTCTGCTTGGCCGTCTCGGTGACCTCCCACCCCGGGTTCAGCATCGCCTCCAGCTCGTCGAGCGGGGCGGCGTTGGGGAGGTCGCGCTTGTTGTACTGCAGCACGAACGGCATCCGGGTCAGGTCGTACCCGTGCTCCGCCATGTTGTCGTACAGGTTCTGCATCGACTCCATGTTCGCCTCGGCGCGGTCGACCTGCGAGTCGGCGACGAACACCACCCCGTCGACCCCCTTCAGGATCAGCTTGCGCGAGGCGTTGTAGTACACCTGCCCCGGGACCGTGTAGAGGTGGAACCGCGTGCGGAAGCCGCGGATCTCCCCCAGGTCCACCGGGAGGAAGTCGAAGAAGAGCGTGCGCTCGGTCTCGGTCGCGAGCGAGATGAGCTTCCCGCGCGTGCCGGGGCTCACCTTCTCGTACACGAACTC
Source organism: Roseisolibacter sp. H3M3-2 (assembly GCF_029211165.1). Taxonomy (GTDB): domain Bacteria; phylum Gemmatimonadota; class Gemmatimonadetes; order Gemmatimonadales; family Gemmatimonadaceae; genus Roseisolibacter. Next base: position 2,531 of record NZ_JARGEK010000408.1, on the reverse strand, counting down.
GAGGTTCGACGTCTTGCCGCCGAGCCCGGGCCCGTAGTAGACGATCTTGCAGTTGATCTCGCGCGACGCGTAGTTGATCATCGACATCGGCCGGCCCTCAGGAGAAGAGTCGGTCGATCTCGTCCTCGGCCCCGGCCAGCAGGTCGAGGGGGGCGGGCTCGCTCCCGAGCGCCCCGGCGAGGCCCCGCGCGCCGGCGCCCGGCGCCGCGGCGGCCGCGGTGCCGCGCGCGAACACTGTCTCGAAGCGGCGCGTCAGCTCGTCCACGGCGCCCTTGAGCTTGAGGCGCACCAGCCCGATCGTCGTGCGGTCGTCGAAGAGGACGACGAGGATGATCCGCCGCGCGACGTCGGCGAGGAACATCGACTCCTTCTCGCCCTGGTGGAACAGGGTCGTGAAGTCCTTCTCGCCGATCAGCTTCGCCAGCTGGTCGTTGGCGCTGAAGTCGGCGGCGGTGAGCGACGCGAACGCCGTGGCGTCGAACGCCGGCGGCTCGCCGACGGTGGCCACCAGCTGGCCCGCCCGGTCGACGAGGAGGGCGCAGCGCGCGTTGCTGTCGTAGAGGAACCGCTGCAGCGATCCGCTGATCGCCCGGAAGTCGTCGTCGGTGAACGACCAGCTGACCGCGCCTGGGGGCATGCCGAGAAGCGAAGGGGACGGGAGGGCCGGACGACCCCGACTACCGCGCGAGCGACGCCTCCACCGCGGCCAGGGCCTGGCGGCCCCGCCGCCGCAGCAGAGGGTGCGGCTCCCAGCGCACGTAATCGCGGAGCAGCCTCGCCGTATCTACGCTCGGACGGGTCGCGAGGTAACTCACGGCCGCGAACCGGCGCACCGGCTGGCGGCTGAACAGCCCCTGGCGGCTCCGGTCGAGCATCCCGGCCCACGCCGCGGCCCCCACCACCAGCCCGCCGAGAAACCCCGCGGCCAGCAGCGTGACGGCGCCGTGCCCCTCGTCCTCCCGGCGCCGGCGACGCTGCCGGCGGCGGTGGTCGCGCCGGTCGTCGTGCCGGCGGTCCGCATGCCGTCGCTCCCTCACATCTCCCTCCGCGCCGACAGCGCCTGGGCGATGGTCACCCCGTCGGCGTATTCCAGGTCCCCGCCCACGGGGAGCCCGCGGGCGATGCGCGTCACGGCCACCCCGTCGGCCTGCCCGCTCAGCTGCCGCTGCACGTACAGCGCGGTGGCCTCCCCCTCGAGGCTCGGGTTGGTGGCGAGGATGACCTCGCGCACCTCCCCGCCCCGCACGCGGGCGATCAGCCGGTCGATGGTCAGGTCCTCGGGCATCACGCCGTCCAGCGGCGACAGGCGCCCGCCCAGGACGTGGTAGAGCCCCCGGTACTCGCCGGTGCGCTCGATCGCGCCGATGTCCGACGCCTCCTCGACCGCGCAGATCACGCCGCGGTCGCGCCGCTGGTCGCGGCACACGCTGCAGCGCTCCTCCTCGGTGAGGTTGAAGCACTCGGCGCACGGGCGCACGCGCTCGGCCAGCGTCGTCAGCGCGTCGGCCAGCCGCCGGCTCTGCTCGGGGCGCTGCTTGAGCAGGAAGTACGTCAGGCGCAGCGCGGTCTTGCGGCCGATCCCCGGCAGCTTCGAGAGCTCGCCCGCGAGGTCGTCGATCGCCGACACGCGGTCAGAAGGGGAGCTGGAACGGGAGGTTCATCCCGCCGGCCACCTTCCCCATCTCCGACTCCTCGAGCGCCTTCGCCTTGGCCTGCACGTCGCGCAGCGCGACGGTGATCAGGTCCTCGAGCATCGCGACGTCGTCGGCGCTGACGACGCTCGGGTCGATCTTCACCGCGCGCACGGCACCCTTCCCGTCCGCCTCGACCGTGACCACGCCGCCGCCGGCCGTGCCGGTCACGGTGCGCGTCGCGAGCTCCTCCTGGATCTGCTGCAGCTGCCCCTGCATCTGCTGGGCCTGCTGCATGAGCTTCATGATGTCCATGGGGGGATAATACTCCGGGGGCGGTGGGGGCCGAAACCGCGGGAGTCGTCACGGCGGGACTCGCGACGGCGGGAGTCGCTACTGCGCAGTGCGCCGTTCCGACTCCCGCCGTCGCGACTCCCGTGGCAGCGACTCCCGCTTCACTCCATCAGATCGAGATCGAGCGCATCGATCGCCGCCCCCAGCACCGGATCCCGCTTCCCGAGTGCGGTCATGCGCTCGGCGCGCACGGTCTCGGTGGTGAGGCGCTCGGTCGGGGGCGCGCCGCCCTCGGGGGCGCGCACGATGACGCGGGTGGCGCCCGGGTGCGCCTGCCGCACGGCGGCGAGCACGTCGTCGCGCGCCATCTCGAGCGCCTGCACGTAGGCGGCGTTCGACTCCTGCAGCTCGATCGTCACCGCGCCGGTGGCGGCGACGGCGATCGGGAGCGCGTCGCCGAGCGCGGAGCCGATGAGCGGGCGCGCGGCGCGCGCGAACTCGACGACGCGGTCCCACCGCTCGGCGAGCACCGACACGTCGCTGGGCGACGACGCGCGCGCGGCCGCCAGGTCGGCGACGGCGGTCGCGGCGGAGCGGGGCGCGGGG
>NZ_JARGEK010000407.1 GCF_029211165.1 Roseisolibacter sp. H3M3-2 | reverse complement strand
GCCCGGTCGACTCGATCGGGGGTGTGACCAACAACTCGGCCGAGAGCAGCCCCAAGCCGATCGCGCAGTGGGTGCTCCGCAATCGTCGCGTCGTCGGCAACACGCTCACGATGGAGTTCGTCGCATTTCACCGCGACGGCCGCGCAGGCAAGCCGGTGGCGGCAGGCCGATGCTGGGCAACCGATATCGCCGGTACCAAGACGACTGCAGTCGTGGTGGCCACAGGCCCAATCGTGCTCGCGGGCGCCGGCGATCTCAATCATGTCATCGGGTACCGCTGCAGCGTCGACCTGTCGCAATGGTTGGACGCAAGCGCGATCGCCGACGGCACTGCGGTCCTCGGCTATGCCAGCGTTTACCCGCATGTTGGCGACGCAGGGTCGGTCCTCACCGCCAGCGGCACGGCCGACGCCCGCGGCTTCACGCCGCAGACCTTCCTCAAGCATGCCGCTCGCGCGAGCGACTCGCCCACAGCCTATGTCGCGGCAAGCAGCTGCTCCGATGAGACGGTCACCGCCGCCGGCGTGGGCGGCACCTCGACGCTGCAGAAGATTTATGGCGGCGGGATCGCCGACCCGGGTGCAGGTTCGGCCAACAAGTTCTGCTCGATCAAGTCCGCCATTGAGGCGCTGAAGACCGCCACGACTCGGACTGGCGGCGTCACGGACGGCACGCGCGTGCGCGTCGGCGCCGGCACCTTCGCCCTGGTCGCGACCGCGGCGCTCGGCACCTACCAGAATACGGGCGAGCTCATCATCGAGCGCGACGGCGTGGCCACGCGCGCCGAGGCGATCGTCACCGTCTCCAACGTCAACTTGCGCAACCCGTATTTGACGTTCCGGGACATCACGCTGCAACGAAGCAGCAACCTGCCGCTCTCCGTCACCAGCGGGCGCCTGGCGCTGACCGATGTGGCGCTCGACAATGGCGCGCAGACCACCGTCATCTACTCGACCTCGCCATTGTGGGTGAACGGGCTGACCGTCACGAACCTCGGGGCGGCGACCAACAATCAGCTCTACACCGGCTCGCAACCGATCCACCTCATTCGGGGCCTGTCGATCGGCACCCCCTCGGGTGCCGAGGTCCGGCTCGATTGCTGGTCCCTGATCGGCTCGAACGTCGGAAATGCCAGCTGCCGGCATGGTTCGCGCGACGGCAGCGGCACCGTCATCGCCTTCAATCAGCTTCGCGGCCGCACTGGCGCGCTGGGCCCGATGGTGTCTTTCCTCGACATGGGCACCACCACCGCGGTGAACGGTGTCGCCCTCGTCCAGAACCTGTTCGAGTACACCAGTGCCACGTCCAACCCGAGCTTCCGGCCCAGCGCGGATGCCGAGACGTACAGCATCCGGCACCTCGTTCAGTGGCACAACACGTTTGCCGGCGCCGGCCTGTGGGGCCGCGAGAATTGGGCCTATGACGAAACGCTCAACGTCTACCGCGCCAACATCCTGTGGAGCCCGGTCGGCAACATCCACGTCACCGTCTTCTCCAAGCATGACTGGTTCGTCGGCACCGCCGGCGCCGCCGGCAGCACCGGCACGAACGACCCAATCGAGGCGGCCAAGCATATCGGCAGCTGGTCCAGCATGTACGGCGTCGGCGCTCGAGGCGAGTTTCATCAGTACGCGGTCGATAGCGGCGACATCATCAATGGCGATCGCAGCCTCGCCTTTTACGGCCTGAAGGCGGCGCGCAGCACTTCGAGCGTCACCCGTCTCGATCCGCTCTTCACCGGCCCGGAGGCCGCCACGACGTGGGACGGCACGACCGCGACCGCACGCGCCGGAAACGGCGTCTACACGCTCCAGAGCGGCAGCAGCGCCAAGGCGCGGGTGGCGAACTGCCCTCTCCACGTTGACCTGGCCGGCGGCCCGCGCGCGGCCACCTGCAGCTCCGGAGCTTACGAATGAGCATCCTCGCCACCTGCGCCACGATCGCCGGCATCCTCGCGGCTGCGGCTGGCGGGGAGACGATCAGCCTTGCCAACCAGGATTGCCCGGCGATCTCGATCGATCGGCACTTTCCGACCCGCGTGACGGTCAACGCCGGCGGCTCGGTTGTCCGCGGTTTGGTGATCAGCGGCGGGAACGTCCGCTGGCGATCGGGCGCGATCGTCGCGCCGGGCGGCGCCTATGTTGCTGGCCCGCTCGGCTATGGTGCGCACCTGAAGCCCGGCACAGCCGACGTCCGGTTCGACGGGGTGACCTTCACCGAAGCGAACCGCGGGATCGCGGCCGAGGGCGTGAAGCGCCTGGCTGTTGCCGATAGCCGGTTCGAGCGGCTCGGCTCGGACGGGATCATCATCGCAGACAGCGAGGACCTGGTTGTCGCGCGCAACCACTTCCTCGACACGCGCGCCCGGCCGTCGCGGTGCATCACGCCGACCGAGCTGCTCACCGGGATCTCGCGGGCCGCCTGCATCGCTATCCTGGGCACCTGGTTCGACGGCGATCATCCGGACGCGCTACAGATGCGCGACGGCGTGAAGCGCGCCAGGATCTACGGCAACCTGGTGGAGGGTCCGACCCAAGGGCTCTCGCAGATGGACACGCCCGGCGATGATCCGCTCGAGCGGATCACGATCGAGCTCAACACCATCATCACCGACAACCCGCACAAGGCGACGCTCACCAGCTGCAGCAGCTGCTTGATCCGTCGGAATGTGGTGCGCCGGCCGATCGGCTCGGCCTGGAAGGCGGTCATCCTGCCTGGGCCGGCGCTCCGCTGCGGCAACGTCGAACAGGATGCGAAGGCGGCCGAACCGGCCTGCTGATCAGAACACGTCCGCCAGCTACCGAAGTTTGGGTATCGTACCCGAACTTCGGCGCTCGAGCGGGGGTGCCGTGCGGTAACACGGCAACCGACGGGCAACAGACCCGTCACGCGCGGCTGGCCTAGCCGCAACGCCCCGACCCGGGCTCCGGGCGGGATCGATCTGGACCCTCAACAGTGACCATCTCCCAAAGCGAAATAGTTAAGCCGTGCACTCCGGCCGCGCCGTACCTGGGCGGCAAGCGCAACCTGGCGAAGCGCCTGTGCGCGATCATCGATGCGACGCCCTGCCGCACCTATGTCGAGCCGTTCGTCGGCATGGGCGGGATCTTCCTCCGCCGAAGCCGCCGCGCGCCGGCCGAGGTGATCAACGATCTATCCGGCGACGTCGCCACGCTCTACCGCGTGCTCCAGCGCCACTATCCGTACTTCATCGACATGCTGAAGTGGCGGGTCACCAGTCGGGCGGAGTTCGGTCGCCTCCAGCGTGAGGACGCCTCGACATTGACCGACCTCGAGCGGGCGGCTCGTTTCCTCTACCTGCAGAAGACCGCGTTCGGCGGTAAGATCGAGGGGCGGACGTTCGGCATCGACAAGCGCTCGCCTGGTCGGTTCGATGTGACCAAGCTCGAGCCAGTGCTTGCCGATCTGCATGAGCGGCTCGCCGGCGTCGTGCTCGAGCAGCTGCCCTATGCGGAAGTGATCCGCCGATACGACAGCCCGGAGACGCTGATCTATCTCGATCCTCCTTACGTCGGCTGCGAGGAAGACTATGGCGTCGGCACCTTCAGCCCGGCCGATTTCGCCCAGCTGGCTGAGCAGCTCGAGGGGATCGAAGGCCGGTTCATTCTGTCAATCAACGACACGCCGCTCGCCCGCGAGGTGTTCGGCCGGTTCGAGCTCGAGGAAGTAGAGACCACCTGGACGATCTCGACCGCAGCCACTGGCGGCGGGAAGAAGGTGGGCGAGCTGATCGTCAAAGGCGGAGGGACGAGCCCTTGAGCGCCGATAGAAGTGCTCGCTCCTGAGCGATCATGATCCGCGCCCTGAGATCGCCCTGGTGCCATGCCAACCTGATGCGCTCGCGGCGTTCGGGGCTTATTGGTCCCTCGAGCTCCTCCGCACGCCTGAGGAACTCAGCCAGGTTCCGACAGTCGGCGAAGCGGGGATCAACCATAGTTGGGCGTTTAGCACAG
>NZ_JARGEK010000406.1 GCF_029211165.1 Roseisolibacter sp. H3M3-2 | reverse complement strand
ATCCGGGTCTCCTCCCGATACTCGGCGCCCGGCGCTCGGCGCTCGCCATCCCCGCGGGGGAGAGCGAGCGCCGAGCGCCGGGCGCCGAGTGGATCAGGGCGGCGGGGCCGATCAGGCCGGCGCCACCTCCGGCCCGCCGAGCAGCGGCGGCGCCGAGGGCTTGGGCTGGGCGACCGGGGCCGGCGTCGGCACCGGGATCGGCGCGGGGCCACCGATCGGCTGGCGCGGCGGCAGCGTCTCGCCGCGGCGCAGCATCTCGATGTCCTCGCGCGTCAGCGTCTCGCGCTCGAGCAGCGACGCCGCCACGGCCTCCAGCAGCGGGCGGTGCTCGGTGAGCACCTGCGTCGCGCGCTGGTAGGCGCGGTCGATCACCGCCTTGACCTCGCGGTCGACCGTCTGCGCCGTCTGCTCCGAGACCTCGCGGCGGCTCCCCAGCTCGCGGCCGAGGAAGACCTCGTGCTCCTGGTCGCCGACGAGGATCGGGCCGATCGCGTCGGAGAGCCCCCACTGCGACACGTATCGGCGCGCGATGCCGGTGGCCTGCTGGATGTCGCTGGCGGCGCCGGTGGTCACCCGGTCGCGCCCGAACACCAGCTCCTCGGCCACGCGGCCGCCGTACGCCATCACCAGGCGCGCCTCGATCTGCTCGCGCGTCACCGAGACGCGGTCGTCCTCGGGGAGGGTGAAGGCGACGCCCAGGGCGCGGCCGCGCGGCACGATGGTGACCTTGTGCAGCGGGTCGTTCCCCTTCACCTGCATCGCGCACACGGCGTGGCCCGCCTCGTGGTACGCGGTCAGGCGGCGCTCCTCCTCCTTCATCACCATCGACTTGCGCTCGGCGCCGAGCATGACGCGATCCTTGGCCTCCTCGAAGTCGGCCATGTAGATCTTGTCGTGGTTGCGCCGGGCGGCCAGCAGCGCGCCCTCGTTCACCAGGTTCGCGAGGTCGGCGCCGCTCATCCCCGGGGTCCCGCGGGCGAGCGTCGTGACCGTCACGTCCTCGGCGATCGGCTTGTTGCGCAGGTGCACGCGCAGGATCCCCTCGCGCCCCTTGAGGTCCGGCGCGTCGACCACGATCTGGCGGTCGAAGCGGCCCGGGCGCAGCAGCGCCGGGTCGAGCACGTCGGGGCGGTTGGTCGCGGCGATGAGGATCACGCCGTCGTTCGACTCGAAGCCGTCCATCTCGACGAGCAGCTGGTTGAGCGTCTGCTCGCGCTCGTCGTGCCCGCCGCCGAGCCCCGCGCCGCGGTGGCGGCCGACGGCGTCGATCTCGTCGATGAAGATGATGCAGGGCGCGTGGGCCTTCCCCTGCTCGAACAGGTCGCGCACGCGGCTGGCGCCGACGCCGACGAACATCTCGACGAAGTCGGAGCCCGACATTGAGAAGAACGGACGCCCCGCCTCGCCGGCGACGGCCTTGGCGAGCAGCGTCTTGCCCGTGCCCGGCGGCCCCACCAGCAGCGCGCCCTTGGGGAGCCGGCCGCCCAGCTTGGTGAACTTCTGCGGGTCCTTCAGGAACTCGATGATCTCCTGCAGCTCGACCTTCGCCTCGTCGGCGCCCGCCACGTCGGCGAACGTGACCTTGGGCGTGTCGCCGGTGAGCAGCTTGGCCTTCGACTTCCCGAACGAGAACGCCTTCGCGCCGCCGGCCTGCATCTGCCGGAAGAGGAAGATCCAGAAGCCGATCAGCAGCAGGTACGGGAGGAACGTCACCAGCACGCCGGAGAGCGACGTGCGCGGCTCCTCGGCGGCGATGCGGACGTTCTTCTCGGTGAGGCGCGCCACCTCCTCGTCGGCCACCTCGGGGGGGAGCTTGACCGAGAACCGCTTGGCGGCCCGCGGCGAGCGCCCGGCGTTGATCGGCGAGGCGAACTCGCCCACGAGGTAGCGGTCGCCCTGGAACGTCACGGCCGTGACGTTCCCGCGCTCCACCTCGCGGCGGTACTCGGTGAAGTTGATCTCCGCCGCGTCGCTGCGGCCGCCGTTGGTCAGCTGCAGGAACGCGACGGGGATGAGAATGACGATGACCCAGAAGGCCAGCGTCTTGGAGACGCGGCTCCAGTTCGCGGGCTTCTTGGGCGGGGTCGGCATGGACGGAGGCATCGAACCTCTTCTCTACTCGAAGACGGGGCGCGGCCGGCTACTGCAGGCTCGCGACGTACGGGACGTGCCGGAAGTGCTCCGCGTGATCCAATCCGTACCCCACCAGGAACTCCTCGGGCGCGTCGAAGCCGACGAAGCGGACCGGGTGCTCCAGGTGGGTGGCGATCTGCTTGTGCAGGAGGGCGCAGATCTCGAGGGACTGCGGCCGGCGCTCCCGGAGGAGCTCGACCAGCCGCTGGAGGGTCCGCCCGGAATCGACGATGTCCTCCACCAGCAGAATGTGCTTGCCCTCGAGCTCCGTTTCCGGATCGTACAGGAGCCGCACGGTCCCGCTCGAGACCGTGGCGTCGCCGTAGCTGGAGGCGACGAGGAAGTCGACGTGCAGCGGGCGCTCGATCTGGCGCACCAGGTCGCTGAGGAAGATGAAGCTCCCCTTCAGCAGCCCGAGCACGAGCAGCTCGCCGTCCGGGTAGGCGGCGGTGATCTCGCGGCCGAGCTCCGCCACGCGGGCGGCGATCTGCGCCTCGGAGAAGGCGACGCGCCGGAGGGCCCGGCCCGCGAGACGCGGGTCAGCCGCCGGCGCGGCGCCGTTGACGTCGATCGATGCGCTCACAGAAGAAGTGCTGTCCCGGCGTCTCGGGCCGGCCCGTCGCCGCGTCGCTGCGGCACACCCCTGGAACCCACAGGACCTCCCGGCTCGCGCCGTCGGGCCCCACCGCGGCGACCACCGGCCACGCGGGCCGCGCCTCCGCCGGGACCCCGGCCTCCGCCAGGAACCGTTTCACCTTGCGTGCCGCCTGCGGCCCGCCGCGCCCCGCCCCGGCGATCCGGTCTCCCGGCGCCCACGGACGGACCACCAGCGGGCGATCGGCCGGCAGCGTGGCGCCCCACGCGTCCGCCCGGTCGGCGGGCCGCGGCCGCCGGTCGAACCGCCAGTCGCCCAGCGTCGTCCCGTCGGCCAGCGGCACCGCGTCCGCTCCTCCCACTTCCTCCATACGCGCGGCGGGCCCCGTCTGCTTCCGGAGCACCAGCTCCGGCCCGACGTCGCCCGATACGCGCCGGCCGCGGCGAACCGCCACCTCGGCGCCTCCCGCGAGCGGGATCCGGGCACCGACGGCGGCGGCCTCCGCGGCCACCCGGATTGTAAACGCCACGAGCCGGGCGGTTCCCCGCCGGTCGAGCCGCACGCCCCCCCGGGCCGCGAGCGCGGGCCACAGGACGGCGAGTCCTGCCGCATCATACCCCGCCAGCGCGGAGGCGGCAACGTGGAGCGCCCCCCCCTCCCCCCGCCGCGCCGGCACCGCGGCGGCCAGCGACTCGGCGTCCCGGCGCCAGGCGGCAGCCTCGCGCCCCAGCGCCAGCAGCCACCCCCGGAACCCCGGCCGCACCCGCTCCAGCGCGGGGAGGAGGTCGTGGCGCAGCCGGTTCCGCAGGTGCCGCCGCGACGCGTTCCCCGGGTCCTCGACCCACCGCAGCCCCCGCGCGGCGACGTACGCGGCGACCTCGCCGGCCGACACGGCGACCAGCGGCCGCACGATTCCCGGACGCGTCGCGAGCAGCCCGGCGAGCCCCCTGGGGCCGGCGCCGCGCAGCAGCCGGATGGCGACCGTCTCCGCCTGGTCGTCCTCGGTGTGCGCGGTGGCGACGCTGCCCGCGCCGAGTCGGCGCGCCGCGCGTCGGAGGAAGCGCCAGCGGGCCGCGCGCCAGGCCGCCTCCGTCGCCGCGAGCGCGGCGCCGCGCGTGGTCGGCGAGGCGGCGCGGGCGACGCTGGCGACGACGAGCGCGTGTCCGACGCCGAGCATGAGTCCCGCGGCCGCTGCCGCGGCCCACGCCAGCGCGGCCGGTGGGGGGCCGTCGCGGCGGGCGGCAAG
>NZ_JARGEK010000405.1 GCF_029211165.1 Roseisolibacter sp. H3M3-2 | reverse complement strand
GGGGAGCTGGGCGCGCGCGCGCTGGGCGCCGCGCGCCGCGCTCGGCTACGGCGTCGTGACGGCCGCGATGCTCGGCGCGCTGCCGTGGATCCTCCGCCTCCCCGCCGACGCGCACCGCGGCGTGCGGGCGGGGGCGGCGGCGGTGCTGCTCCTCTCGGCGGCGCTCGCGTGGTACCTGCGTGGTACCCTCGGCGCGCCTCGGCCGCCGCGGCGTGACCGGGGCGGCGCGCGCGCGGTATGATCGGGAGACCCCCGCGCGCCGCCCACAGATGCCGACCCGCCGTCTCGCCCTCGTCGCCGCGCTCCTCGCGGCGTGCAGCTCGTCGTCCACCGCGGTCGGGGGGCGCGAGGAGCCGGCGCTGCTGCGGCTGGGCGAGCAGGTGGCGCGCGTGGACGTGCCCGACGCCGCGACGCTCGGGACGCCGCTGGTGGTGACGGTGACGACCTTCGGCGGCGGGTGCGTGCGCGAGGCGGCGCGCGCCGAGGTGGTGCCGCTGCACGCGACGCAGGGGGGCGCGGCGGCGGTCCGCCTCTTCAACCGGCACACGGGCGGCGAGGCGTGCACCGACGACCTGCGCTTCATCGAGCACCGCGTGGCCGTGCCGGTGACGTCGGCGGGCACGCTGCAGCTGCGGATCGAGGGCGCCGCGCGCGGCGCCGAGTCCAACTGGCAGCTGGCGCCGTGGGCGATCACGCGCGTCGTCGTGGTGCGGTGACGGGCGGGGACGCGCGGCTCCTCGCCGACGCGCCGCGGCTGCCGGAGCTCGCGACCGCGCGCCTCGTGCTGCGCGCGCTGGGGCCGGCCGACGTCCCGGCGCTGTTCGCGGTGTTCGGCGACCCCGAGGTGTGCCGCTACTGGAGCCGCCCGGCGCTCGCCGACCTCGCGGAGGCCGAGACGCTGCGCGCGGAGATCGACGCGCACTTCGCGGCGCGCACGCTGTTCCAGTGGGGGATCGCCGAGCGGTCGTCGGGGGGCGTCGTCGGCACCTGCACCCTCGCCGACCTGACGCCCGCGCACGGGCGCGCCGAGGTGGGCTTCGCGGTGGCGCGCGCGGCGTGGGGGCGCGGGTACGCGGGGGAGACGCTCGGCGCGCTCGTGGCCTTCGCGTTCGGCCCGCTCGGGCTGCACCGGCTGGAGGCCGACGTCGACCCGCGCAACGCGCGCTCGGTCCGCGTGCTGGAGCGGGCGGGGTTCGCGCGCGAGGGGCTGCGGCGGGCGCGCTGGCGGCACGACGGCGAGTGGCAGGACTCGGCGATGTACGGGCTGCTGGCGCCGGCGCGCTGACGCGCCTATTCGTTCGGCACACCCCGACGCCCGGGAGGGCCGATGACGAACGCAGGTGCCATGGTCGCGATCATGGCCGCCGCCCGCGCCCGCCGCGTGCAGGAGGTGATGGACGCCTTCCGCCTCGCCGGCGCGACGGCGCCCGAGCGCGCGCGCACCCTCACCGCGCTCGGCGTGGTCCACGACGCCGAGCTGGCGACGCTGGCCGAGGAGGGGGTGGTCGTCCAGGGGCCGCAGCCCGGGACGTGGTACCTCAGCGAGCCGGCCGTCGTGGCGCGGCGCGACCGGCGGCCGACGCGCGCGGTGTGGCTCGTGGTCGCGGTCCTGTTCGCGCTGACGGCCGTGCTGGTCGGCGTCCTGGTCGCGACGCGGAACTCGCAGTAGCGGCTGCGCGGCTGCGCGGCTGCGCAGCCGCTACGCCGCGTCGTCCCGCGCCGCCGGGGGCTCGCCGAGGGTCGCGAGGAAGGCGCGCGCGGCCGCCGGGTCGGCGGGGGCGCGGCGGTTGGCCTCCTCGACCTGCTGCACGATCTCGCCGCGCAGGATCGTCACGTCGGCCGGCGCCTGGATGCCGAGGCGGACGCCCCCGCGCTCGCACGCCAGGACGACGATGGTGATCCCCCCGTCGAGCACGATGGATTCGCCGGCACGGCGCCCGAGGATCAGCATCAGATCATCCCGATGAGGGTCTGCATCATCTCGTCGGCGGCCGTGATCACCTTGGCCGCCGCCGCGTAGGCCTGCTGCGCGCGCATGAGCGTGGTGAGCTCCTCGTCGACGTTGACGCCGCTCACCGAGTTCCGACGCGCGTCGGCCTGCTCGAGCAACGTCCGCCGCACGGCCGCCCCGCCCTCGGCGTCCTTCACCTGCGCGGCCAGCGCGCTCGCCGTCGTGCGGAAGAAGTCGGCCATGCTCCCCGGCGGCGTCGTCTTGCGCCCGGCCGGCACCACCGACCGGTCGACCACCGTGAAGTCGATCGTCTCCAGCACCACCCCGCCGAGCGAGGCGGCGGTCGCGCTGCGGAGGCCGGCCATCGCCAGCGCGACGTCGTTGCCCGCCGGGCTGGTGAGGCGCGACGAGGTGGCGGCGATCCGCGACGCGTCGCGCTCCAGCGGCGCCGCGAGGGCGATGTTGCGCGCCGTCACCACGCCCGCCACCGGGGGCACCGCGAACGGGTCCCCCTCCTGGAACGTGCCGCTCGCCTTGTCGACGAAGAACGCGTCGTACGGGGCGAGCGCGGTGCCGTCGTTGCCGCGCTGGTGGACCGCGTTGACGGCCCGCGCCAGCGTGTTGGCCATCGCGTCCATCCGCTCCTGCGTCTCGGCCAGCTCGCCGTTCTGGAAGTCGAGCAGCGTCTGCACCGCGCCGCCGACGCTCAGGATCGGCTCGGCCGGGGCGCTCGCCAGCGCGAGGCGCAGCGTCGGCCCGCCGTCGGCGGCCAGCTGCACCCGCTGCGCGTGCACCCCGTCGACGATCGTGTTGTTGCCGAGCAGCACGGTGACCGAGCCGTCGCGCTGCGGCAGGACGCGCGTCTCGCCCAGCTTCGACATCCGGTCGATCGCCAGGTCGCGCTGGTCGCGCAGGTCGTTGGCCGACTGCCCGCCCACCTCGGCCGACACGATCCGCCCGTTCAGCTCCGCCACCGACTGCGCCAGCCCGTTCAGCTCCGTGAGCGCGTTGTCGAGGCGCGTCGCCGTCTGGGCGCGCAGCTCGGTGAGGCGCGCGTCCATCGTGTTGAGCTGCGTCGCCACGTTGCGGGCCCGCTGCTGCACGACGCTGCGCGCCGCCTGGCTGGTGGGCTGGTTGGCGAGCTCCGACCACGACGACCAGAACGCGTCCATGGCCGCCGACAGCCCGTCGTCCGACGGCTCGCCGAGCACCTGCTCGACGGAGCCCAGCAGCTCGTGGCGCAGCGTGGCCGCGCCCTCGCCCGACGCCTCGCGGCGGTAGGACTGGTCGAGCAGGACGTCGCGGGCGCGGCGGATGTCGTCGATCGCCACCCCCGTGCCGATGCTGCCGTACGGGAAGCGCTGCGGGGTCGCCGCCTGGGCGTCCACGCGCTGCCGCGAGAACCCCTCGGTCTCCGCGTTCGCGATGTTGTGGCCGGCCGTCTGGATCACGGCCTGCTGGTAGTTCAGCGCGGTGCGCGCGACGCTGAAGATGCTCGTGAGGGACACGGGGGCCTCCGGCGCGTCAGGCGGTGCGGTTGACGAGCCGCCCGTCGCCGGCGAGCACGCGGGCGTGCGCCTCGCCGCTCGACAGCGCGTCGCGCAGCACGCGCCGGTTCACGTCGACCTCGCGGGCGAGCGCCGCGGCGCTGGCCTGCAGCTCGTCGCGGGCGCCGCGCATGGCCTCGGTCATCTGCGGGCCGACGACCTCGTCGAGGTCGCGCATCGGGAACTCGTCGACGCCGGCCAGCAGGCGGCTCAGCTGCCGCCGGCGGAGCCGCGCCTGCCCGAGCGTGGCCAGGATGCGGTGCGTGGCGAACACGGTGTCGTCGACCGTCTGCAGGTCGTCGCCGGCGACGGCGGCGCGCTGGCGGCGCATGGTGGCCGCCAGGTCCTCGACCAGCTTGCGCTCGGAGCGCAGCGAGTCGAGCAGCGCGTCGAGCACCGCCGGGGCGTGCGGGCCGGCGACGCTCGGCGGGCGCGACGCGCGCTCCCGGGCCGCGGGGTCGCGCGGCGGGTCGCCGGC
>NZ_JARGEK010000404.1 GCF_029211165.1 Roseisolibacter sp. H3M3-2 | reverse complement strand
TCCCCGCGGGCTCGTCGAAGCGCGCCGCCAGTGCCAGCCGCACCGCCTGCGCGTCGCTCGGCCGCGCGCACGCCGCGCCACCGTCGGCCAGCGTGTCGAGCGCGTCGCGCCACGCGCGGCGGGCCAGCACCAGCTCCGCCCCGTCGTCGTCCACCAGCGCGTCGGCGACGTGCCGCAGCACGTCGCGCCACGCGGCCGGCGGGAGCGGGCCGCGCACCGCGCGCACCGCCTCGAAGGTGCGCGCGCACGCCTCGGCGAAGCGCCCGAGCCGCTCGGCCTCGCCCCCCTCCGCCATGTCGAGCGGCAGCGCGCCGCCCCACAGCGTCTCGCCGTCGCCGGGGAGCCCCCAGCCGAGGAGCAGCCGCTCGAGCCCGAAGCGCCAGGTGTGCTCCTCGTCGGCGGGCAGCCCGTGGCGGTCGGCGCGGTCCGCGCCGTCGAGCCCCCACCGCACGCCGCTCTCGCGCACCCAGCGGCGCAGCACGTCCTCGGTTCCCGCGTCGAGCCCGAACGTCGCCGCCACCGGCGGCAGCGTCACGAGGTCGAGCACCGCGACGGCGTCCACGCGCCCGCTCGCGAGGTCGAGAAGACGCAGCACGACGTCGGCCACCGGGTTCGTGCGGCGCTGCGGGCGGTCGAGCACGCGCAGCGGCAGCGCGGCCGCCCCGCTCGTCGCGGCGAACGCCGCCTCCACCAGCGGCGCGGCGAGCGTCGGGTCGGGCGTGAGCACCAGCACGTCGCGCGGGCGCAGCGTCGGGTCGGCGTCGAGCAGCGCGAGCAGCGCGTCGCGCAGCACCTCGGCCTGCCGGACCGGCCCGTGGCAGGCGTGCACGCGCCACGAGTCGTCGTCGTCGCGGAGCGCGGCCGGCGCGCCCGCGGTACCACCGAGCAGCGCGTGGCGCAGCACGTCGAGCGCGGTCGGCGCCGCCGGAACCGGGTCGTCGGCCGGCGCCGGCGCGGGGGCCACGCCCCCGGCGCGGCACGCGGCGTCGAGCACGTCGTCCAGCCGGTCGCCGGCGCGGCCCAGCGAGCGGCGCAGCGGCGCGGCGGCGTCGCCGGGACGCGGCGGGAGCGGCAGCAGCGCGTGCACCTCGACGCCCACGGCCGCCAGCGTCGCGACGACGCGCGCGTGCAGCGGCGCGGCGCCGGGGAGCGCGACCCACGACAGGCGTGCGGGGATCGGCGCCGGGCGGGATCCGTCGCGCAGCGCGCGCTCCGCGCGCGCGACCAGCGCCGCGAGGTGCGTCGGCGCGCCGTCGTCGCCGCGCGAGAGGGCGCGCCACAGGATCGGCTGCCAGGCGTCGCGCGCGTCGCCCTCGTCGGCGCCGGCGTCCCAGGCGCGGACGCGCTCCCAGTCGGCCGCCGCGTAGCGCGCGAAGCCCTCCGCCACGCGGCGCGCGAACGACCAGGCGCGCGCGTCCACGACGTCGGCCGGCGCGCCGTCGGCCGCCTCGGCGTCGCGGCGCAGGTAGGCGCGCACCGGCGCGAAGGCGTCGTGCGGCAGCAGCGCCGGCAGCGCGCCGAGCACGCGCCACGTCAGCCGCTCGGCGCCCCACGCGCGCACCGCGTCGCGCGACACGCCCAGCGTGTGCTCCACCACCGCCTCGGCCAGCGAGGACGGGGACAGGAACCGCACCTGCGCGCACACGCCGAGCCGCTCGGCCATGCGAGCGTGCAGCCACCGCTCCAGCGGGCGCGAGCCCACCACCACCCACTCGGGCGCCAGCGGGTCGTCCGGCGGGGTGCGGAGCACCTCGGCCAGCGCGTCGGCGAGCCGGTCGAGGCGGGCGCTGCGGTGGAGAGTCAACATCGGACGCCCAAGCTAACGCCCGGGACCGACGGTCGCGCCGGGTGTTTGCCGGACGCACGACGCCCCCGGGACCCGAAGGCCCCGGGGGCGTCGCAGGTCGTTACGCGATCAGGACTTGCGCGTACGACGCCGGGCGAACCCGGCGAGGCCGAGGAGCCCGGTGCCCATTAGGACGTAGGTCGAGGGCTCGGGGACCACGGAGCCCGCGCCGCCGCCGCCGTTCTGCGGGGTGCCGGCCGCCAGGTTGAACGTCTCCGGCCCGCCGGCGACGCCCGACACGCGCGCGCCGACGCCCAGCGACAGGTTCGACTGCCCGAGGAACGAGTTGAAGACCGAGATCGCCTGCTCCGTCAGCGCGAACTGGAAGCCGAAGTTGCCGATCCCGTTCAGCGTGTTCGTCAGCGTCGCCGGGCTCGCCAGGTTGAAGCGGGCCAGCGCCGTGTTGTTGCTGTAGAGCGTGAGCTGCAGCGCCTCGAGGTTCGTGGCCAGCTCGTTGTTGGGCTCGGTCGCGTTGAAGCCGAGACGCACCGTCTCGCCCGTCAGCCCGGCGATGAACTGCGTCTGCGACTGCCCCTGCTGGACGTCGTCGTC
Source organism: Roseisolibacter sp. H3M3-2 (assembly GCF_029211165.1). Classification (GTDB taxonomy): domain Bacteria; phylum Gemmatimonadota; class Gemmatimonadetes; order Gemmatimonadales; family Gemmatimonadaceae; genus Roseisolibacter. Next base: position 1,608 of record NZ_JARGEK010000404.1, on the reverse strand, counting down.
CACGAAGCCGCACGTCGCCTGCGTGCCGATCCCGCCCGGCGTGACGCACCCCTGCGTGGTCGTCTGCTGCCCCTGGTTCAGCAGCGTCAGGATCGTGACCTGGTTCCCCAGCCCACCACCCGTCTGACCCGTCGGCGTCGGCGAGAACAGATAGAGGCCGTCGTTCACGACCGTCTGCGCCGAGGCCGGCGCGGCCGCTGCGAGTGCGGCGAGCAGCGCGCCGCTCCGCAGTCCCTTACGCAATCCCTGCATGACTCCTCCCCAGATGCGGCCGGCGCCAACCAGCCCCGGACATCGGGGCCGCCACGGCGCCGGGGCGATTCCCGTCGCGCCGGTGGAAGGCTCGTCGGCGCGCCCGCGCGCGCTGGGGGTGATGCCCGGGCCCCCGACGACCATCCCACGCAACGGACGGCGTGGCAGGGGACCGTCAGGCAATTCGCACGCCCCGATGCGCTCGCGCATCGCATCGCGTGACGCGCGTCACGCGACACGCTCGCGTTCGCCGCGCGGACCCTACGACAGCAGCGTCGCCGCCGGCATCGCGTCGCCGTCATCGGGCGACGGCGTCCGCAGCACCCGCGCGACCGGCGCCGGCTCGGGAATCTCGGCCGCCGACGTCGCGCCCAGGTCGCGGAACCGCCGCGTCTGCGGGAGCACCATGCGCTCCAGCGAGCCGACCGCGGCGTTGTACGCGTCGGACGCGCGCTCCAGCCCGCGCCGCAGCTCGCCGAAGTGCGCCGCGAACGTGCGCACCCGCTCGTGCAGCTCGCGCCCCAGCGCGCTGATCGCCTCGGCGTTGCGCGCCACGCGCTCCTGCTGCCACCCGTACGCGACCGCGCGCAGCAGCGCGATCAGCGTCGTCGGGCTCGCCGCCAGCACGCGCTGCCCCACCCCGTGCTCGATGAGCGACGGGTCGTGCTGCAGCGCGGCGCCGAACACGCTCTCCCCGGGCAGGAACATCACCACGAACTCGGGCGCCTCGGCGAACTGCCCCCAGTAGCCCTTGGCGGCGAGCTTCGTCACGTGGTCGCGCACCTGCCGCGCGTGGTCGCGCAGGTGCCGCTCGCGCGCCGCGTCGTCGGGCGCCTCGGCCGCCGCCAGGTACGCGTCGAGCGGCGCCTTCGCGTCCACCACCACGAGCTTGCCGCCGGGGAGGCGGACCAGCAGGTCGGGGCGCAGCCGCCCGTCGTCCACCGACGCCTGCTCGACGAAGTCGCAGTGGTCGACCATGCCGGCCATCTCGCACACGCGGCGGAGCTGGATCTCCCCCCACCGCCCGCGCCCGTGCGGCGTGCGCAGCGCGTCCACCAGCGCGCGCGTGCGCCCGCTCAGCTCGCGCTGCCCGTCGGTGAGGTGCGCCAGCTGCTCGCGCAGCGCGGCCTCGGCGGCGGCGCGGTCGACGCTCACGCGCTGCAGCGTGCCGTCGACCTTCGTCAGCGCGTCGCGGATCGGCGCCACCAGCGCGTCGACCGCGCGCTCGCGCTCGCGCAGCGCCTCCGCCGACTGCTGCTGCGCCTCGCCGAGCGACGCGCGGGCGAGCTGCAGGAACTGCTCGCCGCTGGCGCGCAGCTCGGCGGCGGCGCGCGCGGCGAACGCCTCGCGCAGCCG
>NZ_JARGEK010000403.1 GCF_029211165.1 Roseisolibacter sp. H3M3-2 | reverse complement strand
CGCGCGCCCGTCGGCAGCACGCCCTCGGGCGTCGGGGCGGTGCGCACGGCGAACAGCCGCGCGCGCGCCGCCGTCAGCGCCTGCGCGGCGCTCGTCGGCGCCGGCATCGCGATCGCGTGCGCGGCGTCGAGCAGCAGCCCGCGCGCGTTCCCCGACGCCTGCAGCGGCAGCGGGCGCCGCCCGGCCTCGACGCGCCGGTACGTGATCTCGGGGCCCGGCGCCGGCATCTCGGCCACCGCCTCCAGCCGCAGCCGGTTGGCGGCCACCAGCACGTCGCCCGCGGGGAGCGGCGGCGCGCCCACCCCCGGCGGCTCGGGCGCGCCCCACGCGCCCACCGGGAAGGCGTCGGTCCCCGTCTCGCGGTGCGCGCCGAGCTTGCGCAGCTGCGCCGGCACCGACGTCGCGCCGGTGACCTGCCCGCTCGCGTTGCGCGTCAGCTTCTCGAGCGTGAACACGAGCGCCGTCGTCAGCCCGCCGGCGCGCATCGGCTTGAGGCCGAGCGCCGCCGCGGCGCCGTCGGAGCGGCGCACCGGGACCGTGACCCGCCCCGTCGTCAGCGCGAGGTCGAACGCCTGCGTCGGCACGGTGGTCACCACCGTCACCTCGAACTCGGCGAACACCTCGAACGGGAGCGCGTCGCTGCCGTCGGGGCTCGGCGCGCTCTGCCCGCCCCTGGTCGAGGCGGGGAGCGTCCCCTTCCCGGTGATCGCCGACAGCGTACGCGCGCCGTCGCCCGCGCTCTCCAGGTACTTCTCGGTGAACTCGAGCCACGTCAGCACCTTGGGCGCGACCTTCCGCTCGCTCCCGAAGCCGACGGTGAACTCGCACGGGCCGACCTCCAGCGTCGCCTCGCCGCTGAAGTCGGGGCCCCACACCTTGATGCGCGCGCCGAGCGAGATGCTGAAGCGGATCGTGCCGAGCCACGTCTTGATCTTCACGCCCGCCGAGATGCGCGCGTAGGCCGAGACCTCGAACCAGAACGGGTCGAAGAAGACGAGGCCGTGCGCGCCGAAGGCGATGCGGGCCCACGCCCAGCCGAAGTCGGCGCTGACCTCGACGTCCACGCCGGCCATCAGCGCCTCGGAGGTGAGCGCGAAGTACGCGCCCCCCTTGATCACGATGTCGTCGGTGACGCGCCAGACCAGCCCGAGGCGCGGCACGACCGGGTACCCCTCGCGGTGGAAGCTCGGGTGGTAGCCGCCGATCGTGAGCACGAACTGCCCGGCGAGCGGCCCCTTCCACCACGTCGCGAAGGCGAAGCCGCCGGTGAGGCGCACCTCGCGGTAGAGCAGCCACGAGTTCTCGGTGAGCTGCGCCTGGATGAGGAACAGCCCCTCCTCGGTCGAGAAGCGCGCCAGCAGCCCGAGCTCGATCGACACCAGCGCCGCCTGCGGGCGCGGGAGCGCCATGCGCGCGAGGCCGAACAGGTTGATCTCGAGCCCCGCGCCGAACGACACCGACACGACCGCGATCCCGTCCACCAGCGCGAAGCAGGTGAAGCTGATCCCGGCCGCGAACCAGAAGTTGCCCTGCTGCGGCGGGAAGTACTGCGTCAGCTCGCGCAGCTTCTGCATCGGCTCCGGCACCGTCGCCGCCGGGTCGAGCGCCTGGATGAACGGGTACTCGTTGAACCGCGACATGTCGTCGGGGACGCGCAGCCCGCGGTTGATCCCGAGCCCGCCCCCGATGCCGGTGAGGAAGAACGCCGGCGGCCCGCCGATCGGCCCGTTCACCGCGCCGAACACGAAGAACGACGGCGACCCGTTCTGGTCGGTGTACCCGCCGAACACCGACAGCCCGTACACGCCGAAGCGCCCGAGCAGCATCCCGACGTAGCCCGGGTTCCCGTCGACGGTGGTCTTGAGCAGCCCGCCGGCGAGGGAGACTCCAGACATCTCGGCGCTCACCGCGAGCCCCTGCAGGTCGACCGCCCACTGCCGCACGTCGAACACGTCGCCGCCGAGCCAGGTCAGCGACAGCTGGTCGACCGCCGCGGTGAGCCCGAACAGCGACACGCGCCCGTCGAACAGCAGCGCGACGCGGCTCACCCGCCCGTTCGTCTCGGCGGTGTCGAGCCCCACCCGCTCGACGTAGAGCGGGCCGAGCTGCCGCTGCACCACCACCCACCACGGCCCCGGCGGGCGCCCGGCGCGGAACGACACGCCGACGTTCCCGCCCGGGTGCTTCTGCACCGCCAGCGCGGGGGAGAACGCCGGGCGGTTCGCCTGCCCCGCGCTCCCCGCGTCGCTCAGGATCCCGTTGGCGACCGCGTTGCTGCCGCCGCTCCCCGCGGGCGCGACGGCGAGCCCCGCCAGCTCCAGCTGCACGCCGCCGCCGACGCCCGCCGGCGACGCCTCGCCGTACACGTGCACCGCGATCGCGTCGAGCGACACGCCGCCCAGGTCGAGCAGCGGCCCGCTCGACTTGCGGAAGCGCAGCCCGACGCCGCCGACCTTCACCCCCGGCACGAACGCGAACGTCGTCGCCGCGCCGCTCCCCGTCGCCTTCACCGCGAAGATCGACAGCCCGGCGGGGACCGCGGGATCGATCCACGTGTGGTCGACCTCCAGCTCCACCGTCGGGTCGCCGCTCGCGATCGCGAAGCGCTTGTTGGGCGCCAGCGACACGCGCACGCCGAGCATCGTCCCGCCGCCCCCGGGCTCCGCCACCAGCCCGATCGTGACGGTGCCGTCGATGGTGAGCGCGAAGGTGTTCGTCTGCGCGAGGTTCAGCAGCAGCCGCTGCAGCCGGCCGAGCAGCGCCGGCCCGTCGGTGATCTGCGTGAACAGCGCCGCGTCGAGCTGCGTCGAGCCGGCGGCGTCGGTGAACACCACCCCGCGCAGCGCGTCGCGCGCCAGCACCGGGAGCACCGGCGGCCCGCTCGCGGGCCAGAGCTGCGATACCGCGACGCTCCCCGCGACGCTCGCCGCCACCGCCAGCAGGTGCGTGGCGACCGCCAGCGCCTCCTCGCTCACCGTCTCGGTGACGCCGCGCCTCACCACGCGCAGCGCCGGCGGCGTGGCGTCGAGCCCCCACCGCATCTCGATCGACGTCGCCGCCGCGTCGTCGAACGCGAGGCCGACGCCGAGCGCGCGCGTGAAGCCGGCGCCGCCCACGCCGGCGCGCACGACCACGAGCGGGCGCAGCACCAGCGGCCCGACCGCGATCGGCGCGGGGCCGAGGCGCGCCTGCACCCGCACGCCGGCCGCCGAGAGGCGCAGCTCCTCCAGCGCCACGTTGCCGATCGCGGGGAGCGCGAACGTCCCGCGGATCACGACCGCCGGCGCGCCCGCGCCCTCGAGCACCACCCGCACCGGGCGCAGCCCCACCGCGCCGGTGCCGCCGAAGCCGAAGGTGAAGCGTCCCTCCGCCGCCTCGGCGAGCGTGGCGACCAGCGTCCCGGTCGGGTCCACCGCCTGCGCCAGCGCGCTCGCGGCGCTCCCGGCGATCACCGGCAGCCGCGCGAGCAGTCGCCCCGCGGGGTCGGCGGCGAAGGCCGCGACCTGCGCGCCGGTGAACGTGTCCCCCTCGCGCAGCTCGAGCGCGCCGCCGAGCGCGAACACCGCCGCGCCCACGTCCTTGGCGAGCGACACGCCCGCGTCGCTCCGCTTCGCCGCCAGCGCGTTCAGTACCGGCGGCAGCGCCGACTCGGCGACGGCGCCGAGCGCCGTGCCGAGCCCCGGCCCGTCCGGGTAGAGCTGGAGCGGCGCCGCGGGCGCGGGGCGCAGCAGGTCGACGCGCACCGCCGGCGCGATCGCCAGCCGCAGCCCGCGCCCCGCCACCGCCAGCGACGCCTCCAGCACCGGCGCGACGCTGCCCGTCGCGCTCACCGCGACGTCCGCCAGCAGCGCCGTCGTCACCGGCTGCCCGCCGACGCTCGTCGCCAGCTGCACGTCGAGCGCGAGGCGCAGCGCGCCCGCGTCGGCGCCGTAGCGCACCGTGACCTCGGGGCTCAGCGCCCACGCGCCGCTCGCCGCCAGGGCGCCCGGCCCGCCGGCCACGCCGAG
>NZ_JARGEK010000402.1 GCF_029211165.1 Roseisolibacter sp. H3M3-2 | reverse complement strand
GCGGCGGGAAGCTGGCCGGCGACGGGAGCGGGGCGAGCGGGGAGGGCGCGGCGCCCCCCGGCGGACGCGGGGCGGCCTGCTGCTGGAACAGCCCCGTGAACTCCCCCGGCCGGAGCGACGGCGCCTGCGGCGCGGGAGGGGCCGCCGAGTCGGCCGGCGGCGGCGCGGGGGGCGGCGCCAGCGGCGCCTGGGCGAACATGCGGGTGAACTCCCCCGGCTCCCGGGTCGCCGGCGGGGTCGCCGGCGGGGGCGGAGGCGACGGGGGGGCCGGCGTCGGCGCGGGGGGCGCCGGCGGCGGCGCGTCGTTCCCCGTCTCCATGCTCGCCAGCCCGCCGGCGATGAAGAGGCGCGTGAACTCCCCCGGCGCCTTGCGGGGCGTCGCGTCGGGGACGGCGTTGGGCGGCGGCGCGCCCACCGAGAACTGGAAGGCGACCGGCGGCGTCGACCGGTCGGTCCCCTCCCCGCCGAGCAGGAGCGCCGGGTCGTCGTCGTCGTCCGCGGGGACGGGCGGGGCGCCGGCGGGGGGCGTCGTCCGCACCGGGATGTGCGCGTCGGACGAGAAGCCGACCGGCGGGGGCGGCACCGCCGGCAGGTCGCTGGGCGGGGTCGGGGCCTCGGAGAAGGGCACGGCGGCGGGCGCCGCGGCCATGCCATCGGCGGCGCCGGCGCCGGCGGGGGGCGCCCAGTCGCCGACGCGCGACGACAGCCAGCTGCGGAAGGTCCCCATCCCGGGGATGAACTCCGTCACCACCGCGAACCCCGCGGGGATCGTCGCCATCTCGAGCACGCGCGCGCGGTCCGGCGCCGGCAGGCGGCCGAGCGCGTGGCGCAGCCGCTCGACCTCCCCGGGCCCCGCGGCGTCGACGATGTGCACCAGCACGACGCGCCCCGTCGTGGTCTCCTGGGCGTTGTGCGTGCGGATGCCGCCGTCGACGGCGGTGACCTTCAGGAGGCGGTAGCGCGCGTGGAAGTCGTCGCTCATGCGGCGTCGCGTTCGCGAGGGAAGCGGGGGCGGGAACCGGCGTGTATTGTTCACCGCCCGCAGCGCCGAAGCAATCGACGCGGCGGCCCCCGTGCCCCGCCGCTCCGCGGCCGTTCCGCGACGCCCCCACCACATGCGCGCCACGCCGCACCTTCCCGCCCGCGTCGTCTGGGAGGAAGGGATGTACCTCGCGCCCCACCACTTCCAGGCGCAGCGCCGCCACTTCGACGAGGCGGTCGCGCTGTCGGTGGGCGCGCTGTTCGCGTTCCCGTACGGCGTCGCCGGCGTGGAGCTCGACGAGGAGGCGCTGCGCAACGGCACGCTCGCGCTCCGGCACGCGCGCGGCGTGCTCCCCGACGGGACGCCGTTCCGCGTCCCCGACGCCGACCCGGCGCCGGCGCCGGGCGCGCTCGCCGAGCGCTTCTCGCCGGCGAAGGACGGCCACGTCGTGCACCTCGCGCTGGCGCCGTGGCGCGGCGACGAGCCGAACGTCGCGGGCCTCCCCGAGGCGCCGGACGCGGCGCACGCGCCGTTCGCGGCGGGCGCCCCGGCCGACGCCGACGCGCGCTTCGTCGCCGTGCCGCACGAGGTGGTCGACGAGGTGACGGGGCTCGACCGCGCGACGCTGTACTTCGCCGCCAAGCGGCTGCGCCTCCTGCTCGACGACGAGGTGGCGGCGGCCGACGTGACCATGCCCGTCGCGCGCGTGGTGCGCGACGGCGCGGGGCGCTTCCAGGCCGACGCCGCGTACGTGCCGCCGTGCCTGCGCCTCGGCGCCAGCGCGCGGCTGGTGGGGCTGCTGCAGCGCGTGCTCGGGATGCTCGAGGCGAAGGCGGCGACGCTGTCGGCGGGCGCCGGCGCCGGCGGGCCGTCGGCGTATGCGGGGAACGAGGTGGCGACGCGCTGGCTGCTGCACGCCGTGCGCTCCGCCGAGGGGCCGCTGCGCCACCTGCTGGCGACGCGCGCCGCGCACCCCGAGCGGCTGTGGGTCGAGCTGTCGCGCCTCGCCGGCGCGCTGTGCACATTCTCGCTGACGGCGCAGGCGCGCGACCTGCCGCGCTACGACCACGACGACCTCACCGGCTGCTTCGCGGCGCTCGAGCGGCACCTGCGCGAGCACCTCGACGTGGTGGTCGCGGCGCGCGCGCTGGTGCAGCCGCTGGCGCGCGCGAGCGAGGTGCTGTGGACCGCCACCGTCCCCGACCCGCGGTGCTTCGAGCCGGGGGCGCGCTGGTTCCTGGCGGCGCGCTCGGCGGCCGGGCCGGTGGAGACGGCGACGCGCGTCCCGCAGTTCGCGAAGGCGTGCGCCAGCAAGTACGTGCTGGAGCTGGTGCGGCGCGCCTACCCGGGGATGCCGCTCGAGTACCTCCCCGCCCCGCCGCCGGGGATCGCCCCGCGCGCCGACGCCGCGTACTTCGAGATGCAGCTGGCGGGGCCGTGCGGGCAGGGGCTGCGCGACACGCGCGAGTTCGGCGTCTACGTCCCCGACGCGATTCCTGACCCGCAGCTGGAGCTGGTCGTCCTGCTCCCCGGCTGAGGGTCCGCCGACCGGGTCGGACGGCGCGCCGTCCCGGCGCGCGCCGTCGTGGCGCGCGGTCCGGCGGACACCTACCTTGGCCGACCGTGCGGCGCCGCGGGGGACCCCCGCCGCCGCCGGCCCCGCCGCACGCCCCCCGCCGCACCTCCGTCGGATGACCGCTCCGTTCCTGGCGCCGCCCGCCCCGGCCCCCACCGTCCCCGCCGGCGACGTCCTCGCCCGCGGCCGCCTCGCCCGCCTGTTCCAGGAGGCGCTGACCGCGGTGGTGCGGCTGCGCGCCGGCCGCCAGGCGGTCCCCGACGCCGTCGCCTTCCGGCAGCAGATGACGCAGCTGCTGCAGCGCGCCGACGCCGAGGCGCGGCAGCAGGGGTACGCGCCCGACGACGCGCGGCTGGCGGTGTTCGCCGTCGTCGCGCTCCTCGACGAGTCGGCGCTCAACAGCCGCCAGCCGGCGCTCGCCGACTGGGCGCGGCGCCCGCTGCAGGACGAGCTGTTCGGCGGCCACCTCGCCGGCGAGTGGTTCTTCCAGCACGTCGAGCAGCTGCTCGCGCGCCCCGACTCGGCGGCGCTCGCCGACCTGCTCGAGGTCCACCAGCTGGTGCTGCTGCTCGGCTTCCGCGGCCGCTACGGGCACGACACGGCGGCGCTGCAGACGATCGCGCACCGCGTCGGCGAGCGCCTCGCGCGCCTGACCGGCGACGCGGGCCCGCTCGCCCCCGCGTGGCGCCCGCCCGCCGACGCGGTCGTGTCGCGCGACCCGTGGCTCCGCCGCCTGACGATCGCCCTCGCCGCGAGCGCGCTGCTCGCCGTCGCGCTGTGGGGCGCGGGGGCGGTGACGCTCGGCGGGACGGCCGCCGAGGTCCGCGCGCTGAGCACCCGGTAAGCCGCCGGGCGCTGCGGGCTGCGGGCTGCGGATTCGACCAGACCCGCAGCCCGCAGCCCGCAGCCCGCAGCGCCCGGTACGTCGAACGTCGCACGTCCCCCCTGCCGCATCCTCCCATGGCCCGCCCCGCCGCGACGCGCTGGTACGCCGCGCTCGCCACGCTGATCGTCTTCGTGCTCCTCGCCTGGATGCTCGGCGCGGTGCTCCCGCTGTCCGAGGGCGAGCGCACCGTGCTGCGCGTCGCGCTGCTCGCGCTCGGCCTCGTGGCCGCGGCCGCGCTGCTGTGGTGGCTGCGCCCCGACGCGCCGGCGGCGCCGGCGGCGGGCCCCGGCAGGGACGACGCGCTGACCGTGGTCACGACGGCGCGCGCGCCGTCGCCGCGCGCCGCGTTCGACGCGCGCCCGATGGTGCTGCTCGTCGGCACGGAGGGGAGCTGCAAGAGCACCGTCGTCGCGCGCGCCGGGCTCGACGCCGAGCTGCTGGCGGGGGACGGCGCGGGGGAGGCGCCGCCGGCGACGGCGGCCGCGAACCTCTGGCTGGCGAAGCAGGCGGTGTTCGCGGAGCCGGGCGGCAAGGTGCTGGCCGACGAGGTGCGGTGGCGCGCTGCGCTGCGCGCGCGGCGGTCGCCGGCGCTGGGGGCGGCGCTGGC
>NZ_JARGEK010000401.1 GCF_029211165.1 Roseisolibacter sp. H3M3-2 | reverse complement strand
CGCGCCCCGCCGCTCGACGTCGCCGCCGCGCGCCGCGCCGCCGCCCCCACCGGCCGTCGACGCGCGCGCGATCGCCCTCGCCGCGCGCCGGCAGGCGATCCTCTTCCGCCAGCACGTGCCGCCGACGCCCGACCGCCGGCACCTCAGCTTCTTCGGCGGCGCCCCCGTCGCGCCGCGCGGCTTCGCGTGGCCCGAGGCGGCCGGCCCGAGCGGCGCGTCGGCGCCCGTCAGCTTCCTGATGCAGGTCGACTGCGCCGCGATCCCCGCCGACGGGCGGCTCGGCGTGCTCCCCGACCGCGGGGTGCTCTACGTCTTCATGGACGGCGGCGCCAACGCCTTCCGCGTCCTGTACGAGCCGGGCCCCGCCGACGACTGGACCGAGGTCGCGCCCCCCGCCACGCTCGGCGTGCTCTACCCGTCGTCGCTCCCGCCCGACTCGGGGTGGGCGCCGATCGACGCGCCGCGCCTCTGGCCGCGCTGGACCTTCGATCCGGTGCTCGTGCGCGGCGGCCCGCTCCCCGACGACCCGGAGGCGCTCGCCGAGTCGTACGCCTGGCCCGGCACCGTCGACGTGCGCGCCGCGGTCGAGGCGATCCCCGGCGCCGTCGCCCCGTACCGCGGCTTCGCCGACCTGCTGCGCGGCGAGGGCGGGCGGCTGCTGCGCCCCTTCGACGCGTATCCGCACGACTGGAACGCGGTCCGACTCGGCGCCGCGCACGCCGCCCGCCGCCTCGCGCGCGAGGCCGGGACGCGCCTGCGCCCGACCCGCGACACCACCGAGGCCGAGTCGGCCGCGCTCGCCGAGACGCTGCGCGCCGAGTGCCGCGAGTGGCAGGCGCGCGCGGCCGCCGCGGCGCCCTTCGACGCGGTGCCGCCGGAGGAGCGCGACCGCTTCTGGGCGTGGATCCAGGAGCGCGCGTGGTTCACCCGCTACGTGCTCCAGGAGGCGGTGACCGACGCCGTCGAGGCGTCGCTGCTCGCCGGCGGGGAGGCCGCCGCACGCGTCCCCGCCGACGCGGTGGACCGCATCCGCCACCGCCACGCGCTCGGCGTCGCGACCGAGCGCGGCGTGCAGGTCAACGCGCCGCATCGCATGCTCGCGGCGCCGGTGGACGCGCAGGCGATGGGCGACGTCGAGGAGCGCGCGCGCGACCAGCTCCTCCTCCTCGAGATCTCCAACGACGAGGGGCTCGGCCACCAGCTCGGCGAGGGGGTGGTGCAGCTCTGGATCCGCCCCGCGGACCTCGCCGCGCGCCGCTTCGACCGCGTGGAGCTGAGCGCGAGCGCCTACTGACCGCTCACGCCGCGGCGCGCCGGAGCCCCACCGCCTCCAGCGCCGCGAACGCCGCCACGACGGCGCCCTGCGCGACCACGAACGCGACGCCGAGCGCGGTCGCGCCGGCCAGCCAGGGCGTCGCCGGGAGCGCGAACGAGTCGACGGCCCACAGGACGTTCCCGGCCACCAGCCCCCACGCCACGCCGCGCGGCACCGTCGGCCGGCGCGCGGTCCACACGAGCAGCGCCGCGAACGGGAAGAGCGCGAGCCCGGCCCCGCGCGTGAGCACGGGCGACAGGCCGAGCCACGTCTCCAGCAGCGCGGGCGCGGCGACGAGCGCCGCCCCCATCCCCACGCACGAGACGGCGTCGAGCAGGAGCACGCGGCGGAGGAGGGCGTCGGGGCGGGCAGCGGGCATGGTGATTCTCCTGGGAAGGATGTGAGGCGCGGATCGCTCGCCCCCACGTAACTTCCGCGCGTCCGCCCGGTCGATTACTCCCGAGGTAAGCGCAGCCCGCGTCCCCGTGGCCTCCCCGCAGCTCCCGCTCGCCGACGGCGACGTCGGCACGCTCCTCCGCGACTGGCGCCTCCGCCGCCGCCACTCGCAGCTCTCGCTCGCCCTCGACGCCGGCGTCTCGGCGCGCCACCTGAGCTTCGTCGAGACGGGGCGCGCGCGCCCGAGCCGCGACATGGTGCTGAAGCTCGCCGAGCGCCTCGACGTGCCGCCGCGCGAGCGCGACGCGCTCCTCCTCGCCGCCGGCTACGCGCCGGCGCAGCGCGCCCGCTCGCTCGACGACGCCGAGCTGCGGTCGGTGCGCGCCGCGGTCGACACGCTGCTCGCGGCGTTCGCGCCCAACCCCGCGCTGGCCGTCGACCGCCACTGGAACATCGTCGCCCACAACGCGGGCGTCGCCCTCCTGCTGCGCGACGTCGACCCGTCGCTGCTCGCGCCGCCGGCCAACGCGCTGCGCGTGAGCCTGCACCCGAAGGGGCTCGCGCCGCGCATCGAGAACCTCCCCGCGTGGCGCGCGCACGTGCTGGAGCGCCTGCGCCGCGACGCCGAGCTCACCGCCGACCCCGCGCTCGCCGATCTGCTGGGGGAGCTGCGCGGCTACCCGGCCTACGGCGTCTCGCGGGCGGGCGAGGCGGGCGCCGAGGACCCGCTGCCGGTGATCGTCCCGCTGCGCCTGCGCACGCCGGCGGGGGTGCTGGCGTTCGTGAGCACGACGACGGTGTTCGGCACCGCGGTCGACGCCACCGCCGCCGAGCTGGCGATCGAGACGTTCCTCCCCGCCGACGCGGCGACGGCCGAGGCGCTGCGCGCGCTCAGCGGTTCGACCTAGCGTAGCGCGCCAGCTCGCGGCGCACCCGCGCGTGGTAGCGCTCGGGCGAGTCGCGACCTCCCGCAGGCACGGGCAGCGACTCCACCGGCTTCCCCAGCCGCGCCAGCAGGAACTGCCACTGCTCGGCGCGCGCGAAGCGCTCCGGCACCACGCCGTCCGCGGCCAGCCGCTCCAGCGCGGGGAGCGCGTCGGCCGCGTCGGGTCCGAGCCGCGCCAGGGCGTCGCGCGCCGCCTCGGCGGCGTTGCGCGCGAGGTGCTCGCGCGGGTCCTTCCGCGCGTCGAGGATCGGGTACGCCTGCGCGAGCACGTCGACCAGCAGCGGCACCGCCGCCGCGCCGCGGTCGGACTGCCGCGCGATCAGCCCGCGCGCCCACAGCCGCCGCTCGGGGTCGGCCAGCAGCTGCCGCTCCCACGGCGTCGGCTCGGCGAACGTCCCCTCCGGCAGGTGGCGCGGCAGGTCGCCGAGCGTGGCGAGGTGCGCGTCCTGCGGGAAGCGCCCGGCGAGCAGGCGCCGCACGATCGGGTCGCGCAGCGCCGCGCCGTCGGGGCCGAGCTTCCGCACCGCGCTCCAGAACGACTCGAAGTCGCGCACGCGGCGGTCGGCGACCAGCGTCGCCAGCAGGGCCGCGTCCCCCGCGACGGGGCCGTGCGCCTCGACGTCGTGCAGCACCGGGAGGATCAGCGCGAACGCGGGGTCCTCCGTGCCCCGCGCCGGCTCGGCGAGCAGCCGCGCGAGGTCGGCGCGCGCCTCCAGCGCGGCGGCGCGCGGGTCGGCGTCGAGGCGGAGCGTCGTCCACTCGCGCAGCACGTCCACGGCCTTCAGCTCCTCGGGGCGCGGCACGCCGCGCGTCGCCGGCGCGGCCGCCCAGCCGAAGTGGAAGCTCTCGACGCTGCCGGTGCCGGCGACGCTCAGCAGCCGGCCGCGGAGCGCCGCGTGCGCCGCCGTGCGGCGCAGCAGCACCGCGCCGTCGCGGCCGCGCACCTCGACGCGCCGCACCGTGATCGGCCCCGGCGCCAGCGTCCACCGCGTGCGGCGCGTCGCGGAGTCCTCGTGCCACTCGCGCACCGAGACGGTGAGGTCGGCGGGGACGCCGTCCCACGCGAGCTCCTCGACGCGCTCGCCGCGCGCGATGCGCAGCCGCCACTCGTCGGCCAGCGGCGTCGCCGCGCGGCCGTCCCACCCCGTGCGCGAGGCGCCCCACGTCGCGACGTCGGCCGGGACCACCGACGGCGCGCCGGCCGGCCGCCGTGCCACGCGGTACGCCGCCGGCGCGTGCGGCGCCCGCTCCCGCGGATCGCGGCGCGGGTCGGGCACGTGCAGCCGCACCACCTCGTCCACGCCCGCGGTGAACAGCGCCGCCGCGACCAGCGGGTCGCACCCGCGGGGCGCCTCGTCGTCGCCGAGCGGGCGCCCCGCCGCGCGCGCGCGCGCCC
>NZ_JARGEK010000400.1 GCF_029211165.1 Roseisolibacter sp. H3M3-2 | reverse complement strand
CCACCAGCGAGTCGCGCCACGCGGCCAGCGCGGCCGCGCCCGCGGGCGGCGGCGGGGGGAGGACGACGCCGCCGTCTACCGCCTCGTACGCGAAGCGCTGCTCGATGCGCAGCCCGATGCGCGACGCGCCGGCGTCGAGCCCCGCGTCGGCGAACTGCGCGCGCGGGAGCCAGAAGCGCCCCTCGTGCAGCGCGTGCTCCAGCGTCACCGCGCGCAGCTCGAAGCGCGCCGGGCCGACGAGCCAGGGCAGCCAGCGCGGCGGGCGCTGCGTCGGGTCCTCGGCGTCGCGCGCCCGGTCCCACACGTCCACCGGCGCGGTGGCGCGGTAGGCGGCGCGCACCAGCTGCGCCGTCGCCTCGTCGAACCAGAACGAGCCGCTGCTGAGGCGCCACCCCTCGCGGCGCGGCGTCACGCGCAGCTCGCGCAGCCGCACCGCGCCGCCCGATGGCAGCCCGATGCGCACCGAGTCGCCGACCGCGTACGCGTAGTACGCCTCGGCGCCGTCGGCGAGCGGGTGCACCACCTCGTCGTCGCGGACGTCGGTGCGCACGAAGCGCCCGCCGCCGATCCAGAGGGCGTCGCGGCCGGGGTAGTACGGCACCGGCGCGTCGAGGACGGCCTCGCGGTCGGCGCGCATCCCCGGGACGCCCGAGAAGCGGCGGCGGCCGAGCAGCTCGAGGTCCACGCCCCCCTCGCGCGTCCAGCGCACGCGCGCCGCGGTCTCCTGGCGGAAGATCGTGCGCGCCGGGCCGAGCGCGCCGAGGACGCCGAGCGTGGCGGTCACGCGCTCGCGCGACAGCGCCTGGTAGGCGCGCAGCGCGGAGTCCTGCGCCACGCGGGCGGCGCGCGCGCGGGCCAGCAGGTCGGCCGCCGCGGCGAGCGCCGGCTGCGCGCGCGCGACGGCGGGGAGGGCGAGGGCGGCCGCGGCCAGGAGGGCGCGGAGGGGCATGGGGGCTACTACCTTCGCGCGGGGCGGGCGGTTTCTCGGCTGCGGGCTGCGGGCTGCGGGTTCCGAATCCGCAGTCCGCAGTCCGCAGCCCGCAGTCCGGAGCCCGCAGCCCCGCCGCACGCCCTCCCCTTGCCGCGATCGCCGGACGGTGCGACCTAGTGGGACCCCCTTCCACCCCCGCCCGCCCCCATGCGCCCCACCGTCTCCGCCGCGCAGCTCCGCGTGGTCGTCGCCGTGTTCGCGGTCCTGTTCATCCTCGTCGTCGCCAGTGGGTGGGTGCCCGGGTGGTACACGATGCACGGCACGGAGCGGCGGCTGTTCGGGCTCTTCATGATGTCGGCGCTCGACGACATCACGCATGGGGTCTCGGCGCTGGCGCTGGCGGCGGCCGCGCTGCGCGGGCGCGAGTCGGAGCTGCGGCTCGTGTGCACGGCGCTCGGCTGGTACTACGCGCTCGACGCGCTGTTCTTCCTGCTGTACGGGTTCGTGAACGAGAAGCCGTGGCCGGCCGACCTGGCGCTGAACGCGCCGCACGTCGCGATCAGCGTGGTGCTGCTGACGCTGGCCTACGCGCCGCGCGCCGCCGCGGCGCCGGCGCGGGCCCCGATCGCGGTGGCTCAGTAGTCGTAGACGTGGTCGACCGCGGCCGGCGCGCGCACCTCGCGCAGCGCCGCCAGCAGCTCGGGGACGCGCACGTCGAGGAGGAAGCGCACGCGCCCCGGGTCGTCGATCGCCGGCGTGGCGAGGACGAGCGAAGTCCCCGGCGGCGGGCGCCACCCGCGCGGCGCGGTGCCGGTGACGGCGACGTGGCCCGCGCCGCTCAGCTCCACCACGCGCACCGCCGGGTCGCGCGCGAGCGCCAGCAGCGCGTCGCGGTACGGCCCGTAGCGCGGCGCGGCGAGCGCGCGGTCGCCGCGGTCGAGCGGGACGCTGGCGCGCAGCGTCGGGAGCGCCGCCCGCGTCGCGGAGTCGGCGGCGCCGGCGACGACGATCCAGCGGCGGTCGGCGTCGGGCTGGTAGACGGCGTGCGTGCCCCCGCCGATGAGCGCCGCGTAGCCCTGCTTGACGAGGAACTCCAGCCCGAGCGCCAGCCGGCGCTCGACGCGCGGCGCCGCGTCGGGGCCCGGCTCGCGCACCGCCGCCATCAGCTGCGCCCGCGCGCGCGCGTAGTCGTACTCGTACCACGGGCGGACCGCGATGAACTCGGCGTACTCCGCGTTGACCGCCGCGGCGACGCGCTCCTCGGGGGTCGGCGCGGCGGGCGCCAGCGCCTCGGTCAGGCGGCCGACGGTGTTCTCGTAGAGCCCCTTGAGCCCGTACTCGACGGCGGTGCTGGTGCCGATGACGGCGAGCATCAGGTGCGTCCCCGGCGCGACCGCCGCGCGCTCGGCGGTCCACCGCCAGCTGCCGACGTAGGCGCGCCAGAAGGTGCCGAGCGCGCGCGCGTACGGGAACGCGCTCGGCGCGCGCCCCGCCCGCAGCCAGCGCCCGTACGCCTCGCTGGAGTAGACGAGGTCCCACTCCGGGTGCGTCATCCAGGTGCGCGCCTCGGAGAGGTAGTAGTCGGGGAGCGTGTCGAGGGCGAGGCGCACCTCGGCGGGGAGGACGGCGGGGAGGCGCGCGGCGGACACGGGCGGCGCGGCGCCGTCGGGGGCGGGCGCGTACAGGTCCCACAGCACGTTCGTGAACTTCCCCGCCGGGTCGGCGGCGCGCTTGACCGCGAAGTACTCGGGCGCGCGCGGGTAGGCGCGCGCGAACTGCGCGCGCGTCGCGTGCGGCTGGTACGGCAGGTAGTGGCGCCCGCCCGACGCCAGCGCCGCGTCGACCAGCGTGCGTGTCCAGCGGCCGACCGCGCGCTGCGCCTCGGCGGTGGTCGGCTGCCGGTAGTACAGCACGAACGCGAACGTCTCCGTCGGCGCCCACGTCAGGTACGGCTGCGGCTCGGCGTGCGCGTGGCGGATCGAGACGTTGATCGCGCGGGCGACCGAGTCGCGCAGGATCGGCGCGAGGCGCCGCGTGAACGGCACCAGGCTGTCGACCGGGACGAAGAACTCCTGCAGCACGAACGTGTGCGCGAGGCGGCTCGCCGGCTCGAGCTCGGAGACGTCGTAGCTCGCCTCGTTGTTGCGCCAGGTGACCGGGTGGTCCTCGCCGCCGCGGTAGAACATCGGCTCGATCACGTGCTCGCGCGCCCACGGGCCGAGGCGCGGCTGGCTCATGACCGCGTACGCCCAGCGGTGCAGCCGCGACGCCTGGTCGGCGGGGCGGAGGCGCGTCGTGTCGGTGAGCGGGGCGTCGGTGGTGCGGTAGGTGACGGCGCGCACCGCGTCGAACGTCGGCGGCGCGAGGTCGGCGTTGTGGAACACCGCCGTCGTGTCGTCGCGCACGTTGGCGCGGAACCAGGCGAGGTACTCGGCGACCGGCATGGTCGCGTCCTCGCGGCGCACGCGCGCGTTGGGCGCCAGCGCCAGCGTCGCCTCGGCGATCACGCCGACGCCGCCGTAGCCGCCGAGCGCGGCCCAGAACAGCTCCGGGCGCTCGTCGCGGCTCGCCGTCACGACCGAGCCGTCGGCGAGGACGAGACGCAGCGCGCGCACCGTGCTGCTCACCGGCCCGCGGCCCACGTATCGGCCGTGCGCGTTGACCGAGAGCGCGCCGCCCACCGTGAAGCTGTTGTACGTCTGCATGACCTGCACGGCGAGGCCGTGCGGGTCGATGGCCTGCTGCACCTCGCGCCACGTCGTGCCGGCGCGCACGGTGAGCGTGCGCGCCGCGGTGTCGAGGGCGACGACGCCGCGGAAGCGCCGGAGGTCGAGCTGCACGCCGTCGGGGGTCGCCGTCTGCCCGCCCATGCTGTAGCGCCCCCCGCCGACGCTCACGGCGCCGGGGGCGTCGCGCACCGCGGCGGCCAGCGCCTCGAGCGAGGTGGGCGCCACCACGCGCGCCACGCGCACCTGCGACAGCCCGGTGACGTCGCGCACCACCGGCGCGGCGGCGGGCGCGGGGAGCGAGGCGCCGCGCGTCCCCCACACGCCGAGCAGCGACATCGCGAAGGCGAGCGCCAGCAGCCCGTACACCGCGCCGCCGAGCGCGCGCGCGACCGCGCGCTGCAGC
>NZ_JARGEK010000040.1:2720-20542 GCF_029211165.1 Roseisolibacter sp. H3M3-2 | reverse complement strand
GGGGCTCGCGGCCGACGACGACGCGGCGCCGGCGCCCCCCGCGCGGCGGTGGGCGCCCCCGCTCGCCCCCACCGGGCCGGCGGCGCTGGCCATCGTGTGGAAGAACGCGGTGGCGGCGCTGCGCGCGACGGCGCTGGCGCGGGTGCTCGCGCTCTACGGCGTGGTCGCGGCCGGGCTGCTGGTGCTCTCGGCGCGCGACCCGCGGCTGGCGGAGATCGTGACGGTGGTCGTCGGCGTGTGGCTGACCATGCTGCTCGCCGCCGGCCCGCTGTGGGTGCGCTTCGACCTGCGGCAGGACCTGGCGCACCTGGCGGTGCTGCGCGCGTGGCCGCTGGCGGGGCGCGACGTGGTGCGCGCCGAGGTGCTGGCGTCGACGCTGGCGCTGACGGCGGCGCAGCTGGCGATCCTCCTCCTGCTGTACCTCGCGTCGCTGGGGGCGCCGTTCGCGCTCGGCTTCTCGCACGTCGAGCGGGGGGCGGGGCTGGCGGCGGCGGTGCTCGGGCTGCCGGGGGTGAACGCGGCCAGCCTGACGGTGCAGAACGGGGCGGCGCTGCTCTACCCCGGGTGGGTGCGCCCCGCCATGGGGCCGCGGGGGGTCGAGGCGATGGGCCAGAACCTGCTCTCGACCACGGTGGCGCTTGCGGTGGCGTCGCTCGTGCTCGCCCTCCCCGCGGCGGCCGCCGCCGCGCTGGCGTGGGCCCTGCGCCCGGCGCTGGGGGTGTGGGCGCTGGCGCCGGCGGCGGCGCTGCTCAGCGCGGCGACGCTGCTCGAGTTGCGGCCGCTGCACGGGTGGCTGGGGCGCGTGTTCGAGCGCACCGACCCGAGCGCGCTCGGGGCCGCCCGCTGAGGACGTCGGCGCTATCTTACGGCCGTGACGAGATCCCCCCTGCCCCCGGAGCACCGGTCGTGAAGTCCGAGGAACCGTACGACCCCTTCAAGGATGGCGACGACCCCGACGACGAGTTCGCGGGGGACGGCGACGACGACGAGGCGGGCGACGACGACGAGGACGAGGACGACGAGAGCGAGGACGACGAGGACGAGGACGGCCCGCAGCGGCCGGCCGTCTTCATCACGACCGCGCAGCCCGTCGCGATCCGCGTCGACCGGCTGGACGACGAGCGCGCCCCCGAGGGCTCGGTGCTCGGCGCCTTCATCGGCGACCGGCTGGTGGCGCGCAGCGCGATGGACCCGGAGGCGATCGACCGGCTGCTCGGGCTCGGGCTGTTCCAGCAGCCGGTGCCGCTCGGCCTGTTCGCGTACGAGGAGGAGCCGGGGCTGCAGTGCCGGCTGTTCGCGCTCATCCCCAGCGGCACGCTGAGCGAGGCCGCGCACGCCGACGAGCCGTGGAAGGCGAGCGTCCCGAGCTACGAGGACTCGCTCAAGGACGCCGACGAGGAGGAGGGGGACGGCCCGCAGCTGGAGACGGTCCTGCTCGGCCACATCGTGCGCTTCGCCGCCGATCGCAAGCACCCCGACGACCTGGCGGCGGAGGCGGTGGACGTGCTGCACAAGATCCTCACCGGCGGCACGCTCAGCGACGCGAGCAGCCGCGCGATCGACGACCTGCTCGACAACCTCTGAGGCGGGGCGGGGTTGGAGGACGCGAAACGGCCGGGCGCGCGAGGCGCCCGGCCGTCGATCGGTCGGTTCCTACTGGGGCTGTCGGGTGAGACCGCGCAGCGGCACCGCGAGCCCCGCCGTCAGGCGCCAGCCACCGGTCTGGCGGTACTTCTCACGATCGTCGCCGAAAAGCGCCGCGATGGCGGCGTAGGGGTTGCCGGGGTAGTACTGCGGAACGGTGGCGCCGAGCACCAGGACTGGCGGAAAGCATTTGCCTTCTCGAACGCAGCCCAGATTCTCCGTGTAAAGGACGCCGAGCGTCAACGCGGGCGCAGACCACGTCGCCTGGTCCGGTACGCTCCGTCCGAGTTCCGCAGGAATCCGCCGGTCCGCAGTGTCCATCTGGGTCATGGCGAGCGTCGGCCAGACCACGACCTTGCCTGCGGGCAGCTCGCCCAGCGCAATGCCGGCGGTCGAGGTGATGCGACGGCCGCGGACCGTGGGAATGCCCACGTTGACCGCGAGGTTTTGCTTCAGGTAGGTCCCGAGCTTCGCGTCGGCCAGCGCACCGAATACCGCGCCTGCCACCGCGCCCACGAGGTTCGTGCCCAACTCCACGTCCTGCGCCCACCCACGTCGGCCTGACGCAGCTCTGGTCGCGTTGTAGCCGAGGGTGAAGTTCACGGCGGGTCCGAAGAGCGCGGGCACGATCCCTGACCGGGCCGCCCGCAGGTCCTCGAGCAGCGCGTCGAGCTCCGTGGCGTCAGCCGAGGCGGGAGCAAAGTTCGCCGCCCTGGCGGCGGTCCGCGTCTCGACTTCGTCCATCGTGCGCCGCAGCTCACGCAGGCGCGCCTCCAGCACGGCGGCTCCCGCGGCGCCGCGCGGAACCTCGAGTGTGCGCTCCGCCGCCTCGGACGCTCGGCGGAGTGCGTCCTCGAGATCCCCTCCCGCCCGTGCGATCGCCGCCGAGCCGGTACGGCCGCGATCCAGGACAGCCAGAACGCGCGCGACTGCGGCCCGCCGCTGCGATTCGACGGCGTCGGGTAGGTTCTGCACTGCCTGCGCGGCCTGCGCGTGCACCGGGCGAGCAGAGGCGACGCCAGACGTCCCCGCGCCGGCAACGACGAGCAGCGCGATCGTCGAACGCGCGGGACGACGGGCCGGCAGCTGATGGTCAGGCACTGGCTCCTCCGGATGTGTGGTGGATCGGGGGATGCGCGGCCGCGACCCGCGCGGCCGCGCCCCGAGCGTCAGCAGTCGAGCGTGTAGGTGAACAGCGTCCGCGTCGACATCTGGATGGACCTGGTGGGCCAGTAGCCCCCGTTGGTCACGTCCCGGACGAAGACCGCCCGGTTTCCCGCCGCGACACCGTACTCCACACGTCCGCCGGCGGAAAGCGTGGTCCGTCCCTGGTTCACGTTGTCGATCGTGACCTCGAGCGTCGTGGTAGGGCATCCGCGCCCCAACTCTACGAACAGGACGCCGAGGCCTGGGTAGCGGCGGTCGTAGTCCGCCCACGGATCCACGCCGCCTGCGGGATCCGTCGCGAGTTCCGGACAGGCGGTGAGCGTGACGCTCGCTGCAAGCAGCGCGAGGAAGCGGGCGCGGCTGAGGGCGAGACGTCGCGGACGAGAAGGGGGTCGCATTGTCAACGTCCTCGTGTCGGGGGCGTGGCGAGTGAGCGCGGTCAGTTCGTCCACAGCTGGTAGCGGTTGTAGACGTCCCCGAGATTCTCGATGCGCAGCCGGACCATCTGGCGGCCGCCGTTGCTCCAGTTCAGCACGCAGTAGTCGGTCTCGTCGTCGTCGCGTGCGATCTCCCGCCCATTCTCGTCGTAGACGAAGCAGTCGAGGTCCGTGTC
Organism: Roseisolibacter sp. H3M3-2; assembly: GCF_029211165.1. Taxonomy (GTDB): domain Bacteria; phylum Gemmatimonadota; class Gemmatimonadetes; order Gemmatimonadales; family Gemmatimonadaceae; genus Roseisolibacter. The sequence goes on along the minus strand of NZ_JARGEK010000040.1, from coordinate 17,118 downwards.
GTTGTCGCCGTCGACCCGGATGCGCGCCTGGCCGGCGCCGCTGAAGCAGAAGCGCCAGGTCGCGCTAGCGTACGCGTTGACGCGCGCGGTTTCGGAGGTGGGGCCGGCGCAGCGTCCGGCGGCCAGGTCCGCAGCGTCCACCGCGCCCCCGGGGGTGAGCGGCGCGTCGCCGGCGCCGATGACGCCGGCGACCGACGTCGAGAGAAGGGCGGGCGCGGCGAACATGGCGAAGAGCGAGGAGAGGGAGCGCATGGTGACCTCCGATGCGGTGGGACGAGAGCCGGGGCGCGCCGTCGGGTCGACGGGTTGCGGGTCCGGAAGGCGGGGCGTAGCGTAGGCCGCCCCCGTTAGCCGGCTGTCAAACCGCCGTTAGATGCCGCCGACGCTTCGTCTGAGAGCCTTCGGAGGGCTGTCCCTCGACGGCGTGCCGCCGGTCGGCGGCGCGGGAACGCAGCGCCGTCCACTGGCCCTGATGGCTGCGCTGGCGGTGGCGGGGGAGCGCGGCATGCCGCGCGAGCGACTGGTCGCGCTCTTCTGGCCCGAGAGCGACGAGGACCGTGCGCGCAACGTGCTTCGGCAGACGCTGCACGCGCTCCGCCGCGATCTCCGCCAGCCCGACGTGGTGCTCGGCCAGGCGGAGCTGCGGCTGAACCCGGACGTGGTGGCGGCCGACGTCTCCGCCTTCGACGCCGCCGTGCTCCGCGGAGCGCTGGAGGAGGCGGTCGAGGCGTACGGGGGGCCGTTCCTCGACGGCGTGCACCTCGGCAACGCGTCGGAGCTGGAGCGGTGGATCGACGAGCAGCGCGGAGCGCGCCAGGCCCAGTACGTGGCCGCGGCGCGGGTGCTGGCCGAGCGGGCCTCTGCGCGCGGAGCGTGGGACGACGCCCTGACGCTTTGGAAGAGGGTGGCCGCCGCCGACCCGCTGGACGCGCAGGGTGCCGTCGGGCTGCTGCGGGCGCACGCCGCGGCGGGTGACGTGCCGGGTGCCCTGCGCCAAGGGCGCGTGTACGAGGCGCTCCTACGACAGGAGCTCGACGTGGCGCTGCCCGGCGAGGTCGCCCGCGTCGTCGAATGGCTCCGCGACGGCGCGCCGGCTGCCCGTCCCCACGTCACGATCGTCCCGGCGACCGCCGAGCGACCGGCGGCGCCGCCGAATGCCGAGGACGACGATCCTCCCACCCCGCGAGATCCAGGCGTGTCGGCGGCGTGGCGTTCCGCGACGGAAGAGCCGGCGCATCCGACCGCGCCTGCGGTGCCGGCGCTGGGGCGCGAGTCGAGCGCGGGCGTCGCGCGGGCGCGTGGATGGAAATCGCGCCGAGCGGGCGTCGCACGCCTCGCCCTCCTGGCGATCTGCGGGGCGCTCCTGACGGGGGTGCTTGCCCGGGCGCGCGGTCGGTCGGCGGCCCTGGATGCGCGCACCTACGCCGTGCTGCCCTTCGCCGACGAGGGTAGCCCGGGCCCGATCGACGGCCGTCAGTCCGCGCTGCTGCTCGCCGACCACCTGGGGCGCTGGTCCGGCGTCAGGCTGGCGGACAGCCGCCGGATCGCCGATCAGCTGCTCCGACAGGGCGCGCCGCCGTCGCTGGAGGCGGCCCTCGCACTCGCCCGCAGCGTCGGCGCTCGCCACCTGGTGTGGGGGAGCGCGGCGCGCCTCGGGGACAGCGTTCGCGTGCACGCCGCGCTGTACGACGTCGTCACCGCCGATCTGACCCGGGAGCGCGTCGTGCGCGTCGCCGGGGAGATGGCAGCGCTCGACGAAGCGTTCCGCGCGCTGGCGACCACGTTGCTCGGCGTGGCGCCCGACGCCGCAGGCGGGCCCGCTCCGACGCTCGTCCTCGACGCATGGCGCGCGTTCGGTCGCGGGGACTCCGCACTCTCCGGCTGGGACCTCGTGACGGCCCGCCACGAGCTCGCGCAGGCGATCCGCCTGGACTCGGCCTTCGCGCCCGCCGCCCTCCAGCTCGCGCAGGTGCTGGCATGGTCGGACGACGCGTCGAGTGCGGAGCGACGGGCGGCGGCGCTCCATGCGTGGTCGCTCCGGGACCGGCTTCCGGTCCACGGACGCACGGCGGCCGAGGCGCTCCTCGCGATAGCGTCGGGCCACCACGACAGGGCGTGCCAGCGCTACGGTGAGCTGATAGCGCGGGACTCCAATGACTTCGGCGCCTGGCTCGGCCTCGGTGACTGCCAGGCGCAGGACGCCCTGGTGCTCCCCGGCCCGGCGGGGGCCGAGCGACCGCGATTCCGGAGCAGCTATCACGCGGCGGCGCGCGCGTACGAGCGCGCGCTGGACCTCGCGCCATCCTTTCTCGGAGATCGGCGCGGATGGGCGTTCGCCCGCTTCACGCGCATCCTCACGACCGAGCCGGCTCGCCCGCGGCTCGGCTACGCCGTCGACGGGTCGGACACGACGCGGTTCGCCGGCTTCCCGAGCCTCGCCGGTGACACCATCGGATTCGTGCCCCTGACCATCGCGGAGATCCAGGCCGGCGGCGACCGGCGGGACATCGCGGCGCGCACCCGGGCGATCCAGTTCAACCGACGAAGGCTGCGCGACGTCGCTCGGCGCTGGGTCGCGAGTTCGCCCGGCAACCCGTCGGCGCTCGAGGCGCTCGCGATCGCGCTCGAGCAGGTGGGGCAGATCACCCCGGAGGACCGCCCCGCCGACGGCGCGCTGGGCGCCACGGCCCGGGCGCTCGCCGCGTCGCGCGACGAGGAGCAACGGCTCCGACTCGGCATCGCGCGCGCGCGGTTGCTCCTGAAGTCCGGCGACTTCGAACGGGCGGCGCGTCAGGCCGACTCGCTGCTGGGCGCGCACCCTCGGCCGTCGCCGGGCTTCGCGGAGATGCTGGCGCCGGTGGCGGCGTTGCTGGGGCGCGCGCAGCGAACGACCGAGCTGCTGCGGGCGGCCGCGATCGGCCAGGACCCGTACGTCGTCGTTCCGGTCCCGCTCTCCCCGCCTCACGCGGTACGCTCGGCTGCTGCCTCACTGGTCGCGATGGCGGCGCTCGGGGCGTCCCCCGATTCGGTCGCTCGGTCCGCGCGCGGCCTGCTGCAGGCGGTCGATGCCACCGTGCCCCGCACGGAGCGCGCGGCGGTCCGCGGCGCCGTCCTGCGCGTTCCGTTTCGCCTCGCGTACCGCGAGCTGCGCGCGGCCCGCGTCGACACGGCGGGGCTGCCGTCCGACTTCCTGCTCTCCTGGCACGGCTACCGTGAGCGCGGCGATATGGTGGGGCTGCACGCAGCGATCGCGAGCTTCCGTGCCTCGCGGGTCGACGCCGTGCCGGGGAGCCTGACGATCGACGTCTCGCTCCAGATGGCCGCGCTGCTGATGGCCGTCGGTGACTCCGCGGCCGCGCGAGAGGTGGCGGCCGACGCGCTGGACGCGCTGTCGACGAGTTCGACGCGACTACTCGACTACGTCGAGAGCGCCGCGGCGCTCCCCCGCCTGCTGACGCTCGCCGCACATCTCGATCGCCGGTTCGGGGATTCCGCCTCGACGCAGAGGTGGACCCTTGCCGCCCGGGCCCTCTGGTACTCGGCCGACGGGTGGTTGCTCCCAGACGAGACGCACCCGGCCTCGGGAACTGCGTCCGTCGCTCGCAGGTGAACCCGACCCTCTCATGCACAGCACACCGAATCGTCGCACACGCCCGACCGCCGCGCACGCGATCGTGTTCGCGGTGGCGTGCCTCTGGGCCCTCGCGTCATGCGGCGGCCCGCCCGAGGCCGGCAGCGCCGACACGGCGACGCCCACGAGCGCGACGCCCACGAGCGCGACGTCCGACGACCGTGCCGATGCGCCGGCGCAGGCGCGACCCAGGCCGAGAGGGCTCGCGCGGGGAAGCATCGGGCAGGCGGCGGCCCGGCAGGCACACAAGCGGGATCACTGGGAGGAGGTCGGGGACGCACAGGCCGGTCACGACGAGATCGACTGCAAGGGCGCCTGCACCCCCGCGAAGAACAGGCTGCGGCTCCAGGTCCGGCCCGCCCGGGACGTGCGCCACCTCGACTCTGCCGATTTCGACACCGCCTTCTTCCTGGTCGCCCGATACCGGATCGCCCCCTCCGAGAACGCCACGATCGCCGGACTGCCGGCTCGGCCCGGGGAATGGGTGGGGCAGTGGGTCGGCCCAGGACAGGGGAACCGGCACGTGAGCCTTCTCATCAACGAGCGCACCGGAGTGACCGTCGCGCGGGTCTTGAAGCGCTGCGTGATGGACAACCAGGATCGAGACCAGGCGAGATGGCGCCCCGACTCGATCCCGCAACACGACGAGTGCTTCCCGGAGATGCGGGCCACGACGTCATCAGGGGCACTCGCGCCGGCGGCGAAGGGCAAGGTACCGTTCCACATGCACGTAACAGGGTGGTTCTCGTGCAGCGACGGATGCTGCGCCGGGTTCGGCGACCTCCTCGCCCCCGGCAGCTGGGAGCCCCGGTAGCGCCGACGGGCAGCGGTCGTCGCCCAACTGCAGGATCCGCCGGGCGCACTCGGCTTCGCGTCCGGCGAGGAGCGTGCGTCCCGCGACGGCGTGCGCCTCGGCCGCCCAGGCATGCTGGGCGGCCGACACGACGCGCGACTCCATCCGGACGGCGGCGGACAGCCGGAGGTCCGGGGTGCGGCCGTCCAGGCACGAGTCGCAGGACGGCAGGCGCCAACCCGTCGCACGGCCGAGGAGCCAGCGCACGTCGGGCGCGGCGTCCCCCCGGTAGTGCCAGTCGTGGCGCCGCGCGTGCTCGCCCGCCTGCTCGTCGGCGGCGGCGGCGCGTGCAGGCATCCCCCCGCCGCGCGTCCGTACGACCGGCGCCGCCGACAGCACACCGACGAGGACCACGCCGACGAGCGCCGCGGCGAGCCGCCGGCGGCGCGAGGCGCGCGCGCTCACGGCGTCAGCGTGAACGTGAGCTCGATCGCCCCGCTTCCCTGCTGCACCAGTCCGCTGAAGCCGTCGAAGTACGTGTAGCGACCGACGTATCCGCTTCCGCTGCGGAACGCCTGCACGTTGCTGTTCGAGAACAGGCGGTAGTATCCGAAGAACACGCGGCTGGCGCCGACGGACGCGGTGCAGTTGCACCGGTTCTCCGAGTTCAGCCCCATGTTCACGCCGAGCAGCAGCGTCGTGGCCGTCCGGTTGGTCACCAGCGGGGCGAAGTACGGGGTGCCGCCCACGTCGTTGTCGACCGTGAAGGCGACGGTCTGGCCCGTGTTCGTCACGGATGCGAAGCTGCCGCTCATCGAGACGCCGAGCGGCTGCCCGCCGAGCACCGGGCGCACGAGCGACCAGCCGACCACCGCATTCGCGACCGTGGTCGTCGTCTGGCGGGTGCTCTGCGCGGGCACGCTGCCGACGACCGTCCCATTGACGGTGACGTTCACCGGTGCCAGCAGCTGGTTGGTGACGGCGATGGTCAACGTCCGCGGGGTCGGGGTCGGAGTGGGGGTCGGCGGCTGGGGGGCACTGACGACGACGGTCGCCGTCCCGCTACGTCCCGGGGCGGCCGCGGTGATGACGGCGGACCCGACACTCGCGCAGCGGACGATGCCGTCGTAGACGCCCGTCGAGGCGACGCTGGCAACCGACGGGGCGCTACTACTGAAGATCACGGGCCCGGGCGCAGCGGCTCCCGCGGCGTCGACCGGCGCCGCCGAGATGGACACGCTCTCTCCCGGCAGGCAGCGGAGCGTCGACGGCGTGAGCCTGACCGTCCCCCCGGTCGGCGGCGTCCCTGTACCCCCGCCGGCGGGAGTGACCGTGACGCGCGCGGCGCCGCTGATGCCCTCCGCGATCGCCTCGACGGTCACCGTCCCCGGCGTGATGCCCCGCACCAGTCCGGCGTCGCTGACCGTCGCGATGACGGGACCGCGACTGACCCACGCGACGGCCCGGTCGGAAAGCACTGCTCCGCTCGCATCACGGACGAGCGCGGTGAGACGGACCTCCTGCCCGACGGTGATCGAGGGAGCATCCGGCGAGACGGCCACCGACGCTACCGCAGGGCGCGCCGGGGCGAGCACCTGGGTCGCGGCGCTCCCCGTCACGCCCGCGATGGTTGCCGTGACGGTCGCGCCTCCGGCAGCAAGGGCGACTACGCCTCCGTCCGCGTCGACGCTCAGGACGGCGGTGCTCGACGAGATCCAGGTCGGTCGGGCGCTCGCGACCACTTCGCCTGTCCGATCACGCCCCACCGCCGCGACAGTGACTCGCTGGCCGACGGTCATGGACGACGGAAGGCCGATGACTCCGACCGAGGTGACGGCCGATCCGGACGGCGCGGGGGCTGGCGGCGGCGACTGTTGAGACGGCGACGCAGGGTCCTTGGTGCAGAAAGCCAGCGGCATCGCGAGTGCGGTCAGGCGGACCATAGCCCGCATGAGCGACTTGGTCATCAGAGCATCCTCCTCCGGCAGGGACGTTCCGACTCGCGAGGGAGGGGGCCCGAGGGCCGCGGCTACCCACCCCGATGTCGGAGATGAAGGCCGACGGCCGGGCGCCGTCGACGCGTCCCGGAGGGTGGCGGACGAGCGTCAAAGGGGCGTGAGACCGGCGTCAAGTCGCTCTGACGCCGGCCGAACGCACGAGCGGCCGGGCGCGCAGGGCGCCCGGCCGCTCGTTCTGTAGCGTACCGAGATCAGGCCGCCAGCTGGTTCGTCGGCTTCCACCCCTTCGTCTTCTTCCCGGTCCGCACCAGCTCGTAGCGGGCCGGCGGGAAGCCGTGGACGCCGATCTCCAGCATGTCGCCGAGCTGCACGAGGGCCTGTTCGGCGATGGCCTCGAGCGCGTCGTCGAAGGTGTCGCTCTGCACCTCTCCCGCCTCGCGGAGCGTGCCGGCCTTGCCGAGGGCGAACGTGAATCGGGGCATGCGGTCTCCTGTGCTCACGGGTCCCGGGCGCGTCGTGCGTGGCCACTGCCGAGTGCTGCTCACAGCTGCTCACAGCCGCTCGCTGCTGCTGCCTGCCGCTCACTGCTTCGGAATGCGAGTGGCGTGCCGTGCGTGCCGGGGCTGTGCTATGCTACCCCGCGTCCCCGCCAGCGTTCGTCGGCCGGCGTCCGGCCGCCACCACCCGCCGCCTGCCATGCCGCCTGTCGCCGCGACGCCGGTCGCCACCACCCTCGCCCCCGGCGTCTCCCTGCTCGACCTGCGCTTCCAGGGAGTGTCGGGCGCGGTCGCCGCATACTTGATCGCCCACGGGGACGCGCGCGTCCTGGTCGAGACCGGGCCGGGCTCCACGCTCCCGGCGCTGCGCGACGCCGCCGCCGCCGCCGGGCACGCGCTGGCCGACGTGACGCACGTCGTGGTGACGCACATCCACCTCGACCACGCCGGCGCGGCCGGCGCGGTGCTGCGCGAGGCGCCGCGCGCCCGCCTCTACGTCCACCCCGCCGGCGCCGCGCACCTGGTCGACCCGTCGAAGCTGATCGCCAGCGCGTCGCGCATCTACGGCGACCGGATGGACGCGCTGTGGGGCGCCTTCCTCCCCGTCCCCGCCGACCGCCTGTCGACGCTCGCCGACGGCGAGGCGATCCCGCTCGGCGGCGGGCGCGCGCTGACCGCGTGGCACACGCCGGGGCACGCGTCGCACCACGTCGCGCTGCACGACGGCGCGACCGGCGACGTCTACACCGGCGACGTCGCCGGCGTGCGCCTCTCCGGCGCGCCGCACCTCCGCGCGCCCACGCCGCCCCCCGACGTCGACCTCGCGGCGTGGGACGCGAGCCTGCGCCGCCTGCGCGCCCTCGCCCCCGCGCGCCTGCTGCTCACGCACTTCGGCGCGGCGCCCGACCCGGAGTGGCACCTCGACGAGCTGCACGCGCGGCTGCACGCCTTCGCCGGCTGGGTCGAGGGGCGCCTCGACGCCCCGGACGCCGACCCCGCCTCGCTCGGCCCCGCCGTCGCCGACCGCGGCGCCGCCGCCCTCGCCCGCGCCCTCCCCGGCGCCGACCCCGCGGCGCTCGCCGCCCTCACCGAGGCGTACGAGCTGGCGAACCCGTCGTACATGCAGGCTGCCGGGATGGCCAGATATCTGAAGAAGCGGGAGTCAGAAAAGCGGGAGTCGTAAGAGCGCACTGCGCCGTCACGACTCCCGCTCTTTCGACTCCCGTAGTGACGACTCCCGCCGTTCAGGGATTCAGCCAGTAGGAAAGCTTGACCAGGAACGTGTTGTTCGGGTGCAGCCCCAGCAGGTCCTGGTACTCGCGGCGCACGTCGAGACGGTCGTTCTGGCGGTCGGTGAAGGCGTCGCGGCCGTGCGCCCAGACGAGGAAGAGCGTGGAGCCGGGGCGGTACTCCCAGCGCAGGACCGAGTTGGTGCGCAGCTGCTTGAAGTCGAGCCCCCCCGGGTCGCGCCCCTCGCCGTAGGGGCGGAAGCGGTCGGCGAAGCGCGCCGCGCGCGGGTTGGCCAGCTCGCGCCAGTCCGAGTAGTCGCCGACCGAGATGTAGGGCTGGCCGTAGAACTGGAACGACAGCGTGGGCGACGCGGTGTAGTTGAGGCGCGTCGTCATCGACAGCGTCTTCTGGTCGAGGCGCGCGAAGGTGTAGTGCGTCGTGTCGGCGCCGGCGGCGCCGTAGTTGGCGAACCACTGCGCGGCGGTGACCGACTGGTCCCAGTTGGCGCCGACCGACGCCGAGAACTGCGAGGCCACGCGCACCTGCACCGACGGGTTCACGTACCAGCCGTGCGAGTTCCCCTCGTCGCTGCCGTGGCTGCCCGCGAAGAACGAGCCCGTCACCGCCTTGCGGTAGTCGCTCTCGACGCCCGCCCACGCGCTCCAGTTGGGCGCCCGGCGCACCGCCGGCCCGCCGCGCGCCACGCGGTCGTCGTAGACCGAGCCGAAGTTGTTGAAGTTGCCGCCCACGTGCCCCCACCACTGGCTGTGGAACTGGAGGTGCCAGTTGACGTTGGAGCTCGAGAACGTGGGGAGCCCGGCGGTCGTCCAGCCGCCCGCCGCGTTGAAGTTGAAGAAGCCCTGGCGCATGACGCGGTTCGGCTTCTGCACGTTGATCGAGAACCAGTTGCGGAACAGCTGCTCGTCGGCGCGCTGCTGGAAGCCCAGGTCGTTGATCTCGAAGCCCGGCGAGTAGCGCTGGTACACCGACTGGAAGCGCGTCACGCCGCCGCCGAACTTGCTGAACGACACGCGCTGCGCGTCGCCCACGAGGCTCGTGCGCGTCGGGTCGAGCGCGATGTCGTCGTCGGGGCGCTGGTAGCGGTGCACGCCGTCGCGCTGGAGCGCGGCGATGGCCGACGCGGTGCCGGCCACGCGGCTCCCCGACAGCGACGTGTGCAGCTCGTAGTTCCGGTTGAAGAAGCGGTACCGGAAGTCGACGCCGCCCGTGTACGCCTGGCGGCGCAGGAAGCTCGACGTGAGCGAGTCGGCGTTCCGGTTGACCGCGGTGACCATGGCGCCGAAGTCGCCCTGCCCCTGGTTCAGGTCCTGCTGCGCGCGGGCGACGAAGTAGTTGGTGCCCGGCTCGATGGTGCGCCCCTGCGTGCCGACCTCGCGCTGCGTCACGGCGTCGAGCACGCCGATCGACGCGCCGCCCGGCAGGCGGCCGGTGAGCTTGGCGGCGCCGAGGATGGTGGTGTTGACCGGGCTCCCGGCGTCGCCGAACGAGCCGCCGAGCTGCGGCGAGCGGCCGACGCGGCGCGAGTAGAACAGCCCGCGGCAGCCGGTGTCGATGTCGTTGCAGGAGTTGCGGAAGGTGAAGATCCCCGCCCCCTCCAGGAAGAACGGGCGCCGCTCCTCGAAGAACTGCTCGAAGGCGCCGAGGTTGAGCACCGCCGGGTCGGCCTCGACCTGGCCGAAGTCCGGGTTGATCGTCGCGTCGACCGTGAGGTTGGACGTCAGCCCGTACTTCACGTCGGCGCCGAGCGCCTGCTCCTGCGGGTGCGCGTAGCCGGCGGCGCCGCCGGTGCGCGCCTGCGTGACGTTCTTGGTGACGACGTACGGCGACACCTCGAGGCGGCGCGGCGTGGCGAAGCCGGCGAAGCCGCCGATCTCGCCGGCCTGCGACACGTAGCCCTGCCGGTCGCGCCGGTAGAGGGGCCAGCTGATGCGCTGCGCGGTGCGGGCGACGTCGCGCACCACCATGAAGCCGAACGTGTGCGCGTCGCGCTTCGGGAAGCGGAGCTGCGACAGCGGGATGCGGAACTCGGCCACCCACCCCGCCGAGTCCACGCGCGCGGCGCCGTCCCACACCGCGTCCCAGGTCACGTCCTCGACGTTGTCGTTGTAGACGTAGAAGTCGCGCTTCACCCCGGCCGGGTTCAGGATGAACTGGTAGGCCGTGCGGCGGTCGTGGTAGCTGTCGATCACCAGCTTGAGCTGCTCGCTCTGCGTGCGCACGTCGCGGCGGCTGAGCAGCGAGATGATCGAGTCGGGGGCGGGGTCGAACATGCGCGCGGCGACGTACAGGTACTTGTCGTCGAACAGCACGCGGACCTCGGTCTTGAACCGCGGGACGGCGCCCGGGGTCGGGTCGTACTCGAGGAACTCGTCGATCACCTGCGCGTCGCGCCACGCCGGGTCGGCGTCGCGCCCGTCGATGGCCGGGGCGCTGGCGGCGCGGCGCGCCTCGGCGACGCGGGCGGACGCGCGGTCGGCGCCGCGCGCGGGGGCCGGGACGACCTCGCCCGCGGCGGGGCGCACCGGCGTCTGGGCGTTGGCCTGCGCGCGGGCCTGGGTGCCGGCGGCGGCGAGGAGGAGGGCGGCGAGGCGCCACCCGGAGAGGCGGGGGGAGTGCATGGCGGGGCGGAACGGGCGTCGTCCGCGCGCGCCCGGGGACGGGGCGCGCGCCCGGCGGCGCGACCGGACGGTGGGACAGCGCGTGGACGCGGAGGGTTTGCAGGTTGGACGACGCAGGTTCCCCGGGCGCATGTCATCGAGTTGTCAACGCGCGCCCCGCCGGCCGGCTTCTGCGCCCGCGGCGCCCCCGTTACTCTGCGGCGTGCCCCTCCCCACCCTGACGGCCGTCCGCTACGTCCAGCCCCTGCGCGAGGGGGGATCGCTCCCGGCCGTGGTCGACACCGCCGACGACGCCGGGCTCTGGGTCGCCAAGTTCCGCGGCGCCGGGCAGGGCGCGCGCGTGCTGATCGCCGAGCTGCTGGTGGGCGGGCTGGCGCGCGCGCTCGGGCTCCCCGTCCCCGACCTCGCGCTGCTGGAGCTGCCGGCGGAGTTCGGGCGCATGGAGCGCGACTCCGAGATCCAGGAGCTGCTGCGCAGGAGCGAGGGGCTGAACATCGCCATGCGCTACCTCGACGGCGCGTTCAACCTCGACGTCCTGGCCGCCGGCGACCTGATCGCGCCCGACCTCGCGGCGCGGATCGTCTGGTTCGACGCGCTGACGACGAACATGGACCGCACCGCGCGCAACCCGAACCTCCTGGTGTGGCAGCGGCGCCCCTGGCTCATCGACCACGGCGCGGCGCTGTACGTCCAGCACGACTGGCGCGGCGTCGACGAGGCGCGCACGCGCGCGCCCTTCCCGATGATCCGGCAGCACGTCCTGCTGACGCACGCCGGCGACCTGCGCGCCGCCGACGCCGAGCTGGCGCCGCGCGTGACCGAGGCGCTGCTGGCCGGCGTGCTGGCCGACGTCCCCGACGCGCTGTTCGACGACCCGTCGGGCCCCGTCGGCGCCGGCGAGCTCCCCGACCCGGCGGCGGCGCTGGCGCGCTACGCCGAGTACCTGGCGACGCGGGCCCGCGCGCGGCGCGCCTTCCTCGACGCGGCGGTGGCGGCGCAGGAGGACGCGCGCCGCGCGCCGCCGCCGCGCCTGCGGGCGCGCCGGTGACACCGGTGACATCGGTGACATCGGCGACCCCGCGCCAGGCGTACGACTTCGCGGTGCTGCGCGCGGTCGCGCACCCGCACCTCGGCACCTTCGTGCCGGTGGGGGTCGTGGTGCACGCGCGCACCGCGGAGTTCCTGGCGCTGCGCACGCTGCGCGACGCGGCCGCGCTGCGGGCGCGCGTGCCGGACGTCGACGCCGAGCTGCTGGCGCGCTACCTCGACGCGTGCGAGGCGGTGTGCCGCGGCGACGCCGCGGCGGGGCCGGTGGCGCTGGCGCCGCCGTCGGAGCGCTTCCACTGGATCACGGCGCCGCGCTCGGACGTGATCCAGTGCTCGCCGGTGCACGCGGGGCTGTGCGACGACCCGGCGCGCGCGCTCGACCGGCTGTACGCGGAGTACGTGGGCTGAGTAGTCCCTCAGCAGTGGGGAAGGGCAGTCTCCGGCCCGACAGGATTACTGCGCCGGGCTACAGGAACGGCGCACGGGGGCCCTACCGGTCATCGAGATCAGGCTCGATGAGTCCCGGAATACTGCGACTCATGAAGGCTGATCCACGCGCGAGCCTGCTCTCGATGCCATCGACAATGAAGTTGGCGAGCTTTTCCGACTCGTTCCATTTACGTGTCCGCCGATTGGCGTCTAGGTCATGGCTCCGAATTAGTGACCGCAGCACAGACGCTGGTTGCTCGCGCAGCAAAGATCTCGCTTCCCCCTCTCCGCGTTCGCGCAGTAAGGCGTATATGTCAGGAAGCGGTTGCGAGGCCGGCGTCGGCTTCGAGCGAGCACGTGGTTGAGATGGCAATGGCTCCAGAAGCGTGTCTAGTCGTTCTGCGAACCTAGGGTTTTGGTCAGCCTCCTCGGTAATGAGCCCAACGAGATCGCGGAGGAGTCTGGTCAACGCTTGGCTTCGCATTTCGCCTTGATCTCCTGTGTCAGACTACGCAGGTCTGCCTCAGCCGCTCCGTACTTGGCTTTGAAAGTACGAAGCTCTGCTTCTACGTCGGCGCCACGAGCGACTGCGACGGCTTGGGAGATTGTGTTCGCGAAGAGCGGAGGCTGTTCCAATGGGCCGCCTTCGCTGAACTTCCCGAGCCTTCGAGCCCTAAGATCTTCGATGACGCGCCGGTGCAGGTTATTGGATTGGACCTTAGTAGCCACGATCCCGATTGCAGGGATGGCTCGCTCAATGTCCTGCGCGAAGCGCTGGACGTTGTCGACAATCTGGTAGATCCCCCAGGTCGACACGATGTCGGGGATCGTGGGAATTACGTATCCCGTCGAGATGCGCAATCCGTTCTTGGTGACCGTACCTAGACTCGGCGGGCAATCAATAATGACGTAATCGTATCGGTCGAGCACAGGCTGCAGCGCGGTCCGCAGGATCTCAAGGGGATTCGCGGTGAAGTTTCCCGATAGTGCGATCATCGGGATCCTGTCCTGCAGATCGATCAATCGAATACTCGAAGGCAGGAGATCGAGACGCGAAATTCCATCAGCGATGGTGGAAACGCCGCGGACGATCGCCTTCTCGATATCAAATCGAGGCGTCGCGTGGGGATTGATTCGATCCTCAAACAGCTGCGCGACCGTGCGACCATTTGCATCCAGCTCAGCCCACTGATCTTCAGAGATCAGGGTGACGGTTGCGTTGGTCTGCGGATCCAGATCGATCAGCAGTACATGCTTGCGGTGCTCCTGCGCGAGCATCTCAGCCACCGCAACAGCAGTTGTCGTCTTTCCGACTCCGCCTTTGAGGTTGATGAAGCTGATGACATGTGTCTCCTGACCTCGAAAGCTCTTCACCCAGCTTTCGATCTTCTCACGTTCCCACACTGGACCACTCTGAAGATTCTGGAACGGGCGTGGGAAATCGTCGTAACGAATACGCCAGTTGCTCACTGCCTGCTTAGAAACGCCTGCGAGCTCAGCGATCTCTGCAATACCCACTAGCGCCTTCTGGTCCATCGGTCCCCGGGGTCACAGGAGAGAAAAGAGCCAGCCGTGTGACACAACTTACCGGATTCTGTGTACGATGTCAACAGAAGGTGGCTTCGTGGAGTGATTGACGCTTGCAGAGCGAGAGCGATCAGAGCACGCGGCGCACCCTGTGCTGTCTGATCCGCCTGGTTGACGGCTGCAGCAAGATCCCGGTGGGCCTGAATACCCTATTGGCGCGCGGGTACAACCTTCGTGTGCGCCGCCACCGTGGGGGGCGCGGCATCCAGCAGTGCTGACCAGGCGAGTCGGCGAAACGTGCGCGTCGCCCTCGGCACGCTGGGCTACCTACTGACCGCCGACGCGAAGGGCCGAGCGGTTGGCCGCAGCGCGATGCGCGGAGCACTACGCCGAGGTGGGTGGCGCAGTCGACGCGGCGCTTCCCCACCCGGGCTGCTTTACGCCCGCTAGGTGGCGGGCGGAGCGGGGAGCGTGCTCGCTAGCGCGAACGTTCCGCGCGACGGGATCGACAAGGGACGACGGGCCGCGGTACCGCTCGCGGTCATGTCGCGGGAGAACGCCCCACGCTGCGACCCGCACCGCCGGTCAGTGCCGGTCAGTGCCGGTCAGTGCCGGTCAGTGCCGGTCAGTGCCGGTCAGTGCCGGTC
>NZ_JARGEK010000040.1:0-2623 GCF_029211165.1 Roseisolibacter sp. H3M3-2 | reverse complement strand
GTCAGTGCGGAATGGGCGCCGGCGGCCCGGCCTCGCGCTCGACCACGACCGTCCAGCGCGCGGCCAGCATGGCGATGCTGGCGATGCTCGCGTAGAGCGGGAGCAGCAGCACGCCCACGATCCCCGCGGTGAGCGGCACGTCGAGCACGGTGCGCCCGTCGCCGTTCTTGATGACGATCCGCCGCACGTTGCCGGCGCGGATGACGTTCTTGACCGTCTGCAGCAGCTCGCTGCCGGTGGCCTGGATCTCTTCGACGACGGTCGGCATGGGGCGGGGTCGGGTGAAGGGGCGTGATCCCTACGGGCGGGGCGGGCGGCGGGTTGCAAGCACCTGCGACCTGCGACCTCACGGCCGCTCCTGGGTCGCAGGTCGCAGGTCGCAGGGCCGCTAGCCGTCGACGAAGACGTCCCCGTCCTTGGGGTGCCGCCGCCGCCACGCCTCCACGAACGGGCACGTCGGGATCAGCCGCACCCCCTCGGCGCGGGCGTGCGCCACCGCGGCCCGGACCAGCGCCTCCCCCACCCCCCGCCCGCGCTCCTCGTGCGGGACGACCGTGTGCTGCAGGTCGAGCACGTCCCGCCCCACGGACTCGTACGCCAGGACCGCCGGCCCGTCGTCCGTCTCGGCCACGAAGCGGCGGGCGCCCGCGTCGTGCGTCACCGTCGGCGTCGTCACGGCGTCACCACGCGATCCCGTGGTCCTCGCCGTGGTGCGCCGCCGCCCCCCAGAAGGTGCGGTGCTTCCGGTCGAACCAGATCGCGGTGATCGGCCCGTTCGTGCGCGGCTCGAACTCGAATGTGTAGCCCATGTTGGCGAGCGCCTTCCGCACCGGGTCGGGGGTCGCGCTGTTGAGCAGGATCCGCCCGGGGCGCGACTCGTGCCCGCCGAAGCTGCTGCGCATCTGGTACGAGTTGACGTTGGGGGCCTCGGCCGCCTGCTGCGGGGTCATCCCCCACTCGACGACGTTCAGGAAGAACTGGAGCAGGTTCTGGTCCTGCGAGTCGCCCCCCTGCACCGCGAACGCGAGGAACGGCGCGCCGTCCTTGAGCGCGAGCGTCGGCGTCAGCGTCACGCGCGGCCGCTTCCCCGGCTGGATGACGTTGAACGGCCCGTCCTTCTTCGCGGTGACGAAGCTCTGCGCGCGCTGCGACAGCCCGATCCCCGTCGCCCCCGCCACCACCGCCGGCACCCACCCGCCGCTCGGCGTGATCGACACCACCCACCCGCTCGTGTCGGCCGCCTCGATGGAGGTGGTGCCGGCGTAGAACGCGGCGCGGTACGCGGAATCCCCCTCGACGCTCGACGCGCCACGCTCGACGCCCTCCTCCGGCACCACCCGGTCGTGCTGCCCGCTGCGGATCGTCGTGTCCGGCGCCGGCTGCACCGTCCACCGCGCGAGCAGGTCGCGGTACGGGTTCGCGCCGCCCTGGAACGGGTACGGGTCGCCGGGCCTGATGGTCGCGTCGTTCCGCGTCCAGTCGATCTGCGCGTAGCGCTGCCGCGCGTAGTCCTTCGACAGCAGCCCCTTCGTCGGCGGCGCCGGGTCGAACGCCGGGTCGCCGTAGTAGAAGTCGCGGTCCGCGAAGGCGAGGCTCATCGCCTGGTACACCGCGTGGATGTAGCGCGGCGAGTTGTACCCCATCGCCTTCAGGTCCGCCTGCTCCAGGATGTTCAGCGCCTGGAGCATCGCCGGCCCCTGCTGCCAGATCGGGAGCTTGTAGACCTCGATCCCCTTGTATGTCGTGGAGACCGGCTCCTCGATCTTCACCTTCCACGTCGCGAGGTCCCGCAGCGTGAACAGCCCGCCGTCCTCGCGCACCGCGGCCACGAGGTCGCGCGCGATGTCGCCCGTGTAGAACCGGTCGTACGCGGCGTAGATGGCGGCCTTGCGGTCCCTGCCGGCGCGGCGCGCGGCGCGCTCCGCCTCGACCAGCTTGCGGAACGTCGCGGCGAGCCCCGGCTGCCGGAAGATCTCGCCGGCCTCCGGCGCCTCGCGCCCGCCGGCGAGCGGCGCCGCGCGGTGCGGGAGGAACACCGCCGGCGAGTGCTTCCACTTCTTGATCTCCGCCTTGTTCGCCTCGATCGCGTTCGCCGTCTGCGCGTCGATCGCGTAGCCGTCGGCCATCGTGATCGCGGGCGCCAGCACCTGCTCGAGCGACAGCGTGCCGTACTCGGCGAGCATCGTCATCAGCCCGCCGGGGGTGCCGGGGGTCACCGCCGCCAGCGGCCCGTACTCGGGCGGGTAGCGGTGGCCGCGGCTCCGGTAGTACTCGGCGGTCGCGCCGGTCGGGGCGACGCCGAGCGCGTTGATGCCGATCACCTTCTTCGCGCGCGGGTCGTAAATGAGCGCCTGCGTCTCGCCGCCGCAGCCGAGCGTGTCCCACATCGTGCAGGTCGCGGCGAGCATGGCCGCCGCGGCGTCCACGGCGTTGCCGCCGCGCTGGAACATCATCGCCCCGGCGGTGGCGGCGAGCGGCTTGCCGGTCACGGCTACCCAGTGGCGCCCGTGGAGCGGGGGCTTGTTGGTGCGGCGCGACGGGAGGGGCCACGAGTCGGCCGGCGCGGCGCCGGCGCGGGGCGCGGCCGCCTGCGCCGGGAGCGGGACGGGGGCGGCGAGCGGGG
>NZ_JARGEK010000004.1 GCF_029211165.1 Roseisolibacter sp. H3M3-2 | reverse complement strand
CGCGCGCAGCAGCCCGTCCCGCCGCGGCCGGTCCCGGCGGACACGGCGCGCCGCCCGGCGCCGGCCGACACGGTGCGCGCCCCGGCTCCCGTCGAGCGGGCGGCGCGCGCGCGCGGCGACTCGATCCGCGGGATCCCGGACTCGCTGGCCACGCGCCCGGTGCGGCGCGACAGCATCAAGGCGCCGATCGCGCGCGGCGAGCTGCCGACGGTGGTGGAGGTGGGGCGCCCGTACCGCTGGACGCGCGACTCGCTGTTCAACACGGGGTCGCTCACCGCGCTCGACCTGCTCGAGCGCGTGCCGGGGCTGACCGGCTTCCGCACCGGCTGGCTCGCGTCGTACCAGGCCGCGGCGCACCTCGGCGACTTCCGCCGCGTGCGGGTCTTCCGCGACGGCGTCGAGCTCGACCCGCTCGACCCGCGCGGGGGCGGCGTGCTGGAGCTGCAGGAGGCGCAGCTCTGGCAGCTCGACGAGGTGCTGATCGAGCGCCCGGCCGGCGAGGTGCGCGTGCACCTGCGCACCTGGGCGGTGCAGAACACGACGCCCGCGACGCGCGTCGACATCGCGACCGGGGACGACGACACGAACCTCTACCGCGGCTTCTTCGGCCGGCGGTTCGACAACGGGCTCGCGCTGCAGGTCGCGGCGCAGAACTACGGCACCGGCACGCGCAACCGCCGCCTCGGCGGCGGCGGCGACGCGGTCAACGCGTTCGCGCGCGTCGGCTGGGCCCGCGGCCGGTTCTCCGTCGACGCCTTCGCGTCCCGCCTCGACCGGCAGCGCAACCCGACGTTCGCGTTCAACACCGCGGACACGGTGCTGTCGCGCTTCGAGGGGCGGCGCGACGAGGGATATCTGCGCCTCGGCTGGGGGGACCCCGACGCCGGCCCGTGGCTGCAGGCGATCGCCAACGCCGCGCGCTTCACGCTCGAGGGGACGGGCTACATCCCCCGGTCGCGGATCGACAGCGTGCGCGCGGCCAACGGCACGCTGCTGCGCGTCGACACGCTGCTGGCGATCGACACCACGCTCGCCCAGAACGGCACCATCGCGTCGATCGACACGACGTTCGCCCCCGACAGCGGCGCGTCGCGCACGGAGTACGTGCTGACGGGCGGCTTCACGCGGTGGGGGGTGCGCCTGACGGCCGGCGACCGCTGGCGCGTCTTCAACGGCCGCAACTGGCACGCGCCCTCGCTGCGCGCCGCGTACGAGCGCGGCCTGCTCTCGGTGTCGGCGTACGGCGAGCGCCGCGCGGCCGACTCGACCAACCAGTACGACGTCTCCGCGCGCCTCCAGCCGCTGCCGTGGCTGGCCGTGGTGGGCGCCGTGAGCCGCACCGAGCGCGCCCTCCCCGAGGTGGACGATCTCGCCCGGAACGTCGCCCGCCTGGAGGTCGCGGCGCGCCTCGGGCGGCTCTGGCTCACCGGCGGCCGCATCCTGCGCGACGGCGGCGACCTGCCCGTCCCGCTCGCCCTCCGCCGCCCCGACAGCCTGGAGACGTTCGCCGCCGACCCGCTCCCGCTGGTCGAGGCCGCCGAGGTCGGGCGGGCGCAGGGGACGCTGGCCACCGCCCGCGGCCGCGTCTGGAAGGACGTCTTCCTCGACCTCCACGGCCTCGCGTGGGACGCCGGGGGCATCTACCGTCCCCAGTACCAGCTGCGCGGCGAGCTCCGGCTCCAGACGAACTGGCTGCGCCGGTTCCCGTCCGGGAACTTCGGCCTGACGTTCGCCGTGACCGACGAGTACCGCAGCCGTACCGCCTTCCCGGTCGACAGCGCCGGCGTCGTCGGCTCGCGCTTCGTCCCCGCCTGGAACACCCTCGGCGCCCTGCTCGAGATCCGGATCCAGAACGCGTCGGTGAACTTCCAGACCCGCAACGCCCTCGGCCGCGACTACGAGGTCGTCCCGGGGATCCGGATGCCGCGCGCCCTCAGCTTCTACGGGGCGCGGTGGTACTTCTTCAATTGAGATCCAGGGTTCCTCGAACCGCGGTGCCTGGTGACCCGTGCCACCCGGTTCGTAGCGCGGGCCGAGCGCGGAGCGCCGAGCGCGGAGCGGGCTCCTCGGCGCTCGGCGCTCGCCGCTCGGGCTGCCCCGCGCCGACGCCGACCTGCCGCGTGGCGCTCGCCCGCCGACGAAGCTCGGCCCTCCGTATTGACCAGGTCGTTGCGCCCCAATAGCTTGCGCGGTTCACCATGATTCGCAGCATGACCGGGTTCGGGACCGCCGACGGGCGCGTGGGGCACGCGCGCGTCACCGTGGAGGTCCGGACCGTCAACCACCGCTTCTTCAGCCCCAGCCTCAAGCTCCCGTCGCCGCTGGCGCGCTGGGAGTCCGAGGTGCGCGAGCTGCTGCGGCAGCGGATCGCCCGCGGGCACGTCACGCTGTACGCGCGGCACGAGCGCGAGGCCGCGGAGGCGGAGGAGGGGCTGCGGATCGACGAGGCGCGCTTCGCCGGCTACGTGGGGCAGCTGCGCGCGCTGGCCGCGCGGCACGGGCTGGCCGACACCCTCGACGTCGCGACCGTGCTGCGGCTCCCCGACGTGGTCGCGACCGCGACGGCCGACGAGCCCGAGGCGACCGCCGAGGAGTTCCTGCCGATCGTCGAGCGGGCGGCCGCCGCGCTGACCGCCATGCGCGAGGAGGAGGGGCGGCGCCTGGCGACCGTGCTCCTCGACCGCATCGCGATCGTCGAGGGGGCGGTGGAGCGCCTGGCCGCGCGCGCGCCGCAGCGCCTCGTCGAGCAGCGCGACCGGCTGCGCGCCGCGGTGCGCGAGCTTGCCGAGGGCGTGGCGGTGGACGCGCAGCGCATGACGCAGGAGATCGCGATCCTCGCCGACCGGCTCGACGTGAGCGAGGAGATGGACCGCTTCCGCTCGCACGTCGCCGCCTTCCGCGCCGCGCTGGCCGCGCCGGGCGATCAGGTCGGCAAGCGCCTCGGCTTCCTGCTGCAGGAGATGCTGCGCGAGGCGAACACCACCGGCAGCAAGGCCAACGACGCCGCCATGCTGCACGACGTCGTGCTCGTGAAGGAGGAGCTGGAGCGGATCCGCGAGCAGGTGGAGAACGTCGAGTGATCCACTTCCCGGTCATCCTCTCGGCGCCCTCGGGCGGCGGCAAGACCACGATCGCCCGGCGCCTGCTGGCGACGCGCAAGGACCTCGGCTACTCGGTCTCGTGTACGACGCGGGCGCCGCGCGGCGCGGAGCGCGACGGGGTGGACTACCACTTCCTGTCGCGCGACGCGTTCGAGGCGCGGCGCCGCGGCGGCGACTTCGCCGAGTGGGCGGAGGTGCACGGGAACCTCTACGGCACGCTCAAGAGCGAGGTCCAGCGCGTGCTCGACGAGGGGCGGCACGTCATCATGGACATCGACGTGCAGGGGGCGAAGGCGTTCCACGCCGCGTTCCCGTCGTCGGTGCTCGTGTTCGTGCTGCCGCCGTCGGCCGAGGTGCTGCGCGACCGGCTGGCCGCGCGCTCGACCGAGGGGCCGGAGGCGCTGGCGCTCCGCCTGCGCAACGCGCGCGAGGAGCTGCGCGCGATCGAGGACTACCAGTACGTCGTCGTCAACGAGGACCTCGACCGCGCGGTCGCGCAGGTCGCGGCGATCCTCGACGCCGAGAGTGCGCGCCGGTCGCGGCTGCGCGCGCTCGAGGACCAGGTCGCGGTCCTCATCGCCGAGATCGAGCGCGGGCTCGACGGCGTCCCGCACGCCGCCGCCCGCTGAACCGTCACAGGGAGAGAGCCATGCAGGTCTTCACGCCGAACGAGATCGCGAAGCACTCCGCCAACAAGTACCTCGCGGTGCTGGTGGCGGCCAAGTACGCGCGCGTGCTGAACGAGTTCCCGCGCGTCCCCGGCCGCTCGGGGGAGAAGAAGCTGACGACCCGCGCGCTCGAGGAGCTGTCGGCGGGGAACATCGACTACCAGGTGGTGCCGCGCCGTCGCGGCGGCGAGGGCTGAGCCCCGCCGGTCCCGCCGTGCGCCCCTTCCAGGGCCGCCGGGTCCTCCTCGGGATCACCGGCGGGATCGCCAGCTACAAGGCGGCGTGGCTGGCCCGCCTGCTCCAGCAGGCGGGCGCCGAGGTCGACGTCGTCATGACGCGCAGCGCGACCGAGTTCGTGGGCGCCGTGACGCTCGAGGCGCTCACCGGGCGCCCCGTGCACACGGCGCTCATCGCGCCCGGGCACGCGCTCGACCACATCAGGCTCGCGCGCGCCGCCGACGCGGTGGTGGTGGCGCCGTGCACCGCCGACTTCCTGGCGCGCGCGGCCGGCGGCCACGCCGACGACCTGCTGTCGGCGTGCCTGCTCGCCACGCCGGCGCCGGTGCTGCTGGTGCCGGCGATGAACGACCGCATGTGGGCGCACCCGCAGGTCCGGGCGAACGCCGACCACGCGCGCGCGATCGGCTACCACGTGCTGTCGCCCGACGACGGCCCTCTGGCGGTGGGCGAGGGGAGCGGCCCGGGGCGCATGCCCGAGCCCGAGACGATCCTCGCGCACGTCGGACGCCTGCTCGACCGCGACGCATCGCTCGCCGGGCGCCGCGTGGTCGTCACCGCCGGGCCGACGCGCGAGGCGCTGGACCCGGTGCGCTACCTGACCAACCACAGCTCAGGGCGCATGGGCGTCGAGCTCGCGGCCGCCGCCTGGCGCCGCGGCGCCGACGTGACGCTCGTCCACGGGCCGCTGCAGGTGCCGGTGCCGGCCGGCGTGCGCGCGGTGGCGATCGAGAGCACCGCCGAGCTGCGCGACGCGGTGGCGGCCGCGCTCCCCGACGCCGACGCGCTGGTGATGGCCGCCGCGCCCGCCGACTTCCGCCCCGCGCAGGTCGCAACGCAGAAGATCAAGCGCGGCGACGGCGCCCTCTCCATCGCGCTGACGGCCAACGACGACATCCTCGCCGGGACGCGCGACCTGCGCCGCCCCGGCGCCGTCGTCGTCGGCTTCGCGCTCGAGACGACGGATCTCGAGGCGAACGCGCGCAAGAAGCTCGCGTCGAAGGGGCTGGACCTCATCGTACTGAACGACGCGACCGAGCCCGGCGCGGGGTTCGGCGTCGAGACCAACCGCGTCACCTTCCTGACCCCCGACGGCGCCGTCGCGCCGCTCGCGCTGCTCCCCAAGCGCGACGTCGCCGACGCGATCCTGGACCGGGTGGGGACGCTGCTCGCCGCGCGCCGCGCGCGCTGACGGACGGAGGAGGGAGGATGGACGCACGCGAGCGGCTCCGCCGCTACCTCGAGCAGCGCCGCGAGCTGGGCGAGTCCGAGCTGGTGCTCGACGGGATGACCGTGGACGACGTCCTGGGGGTGCTGGGCGCCGCCCGCGCCCCGGGCGTCCCGATCGCGAAGCCGTCCGCCCCGATGCGGCCACTCGGCGGCGACGCCCCGCCCCCGCCCGCCGGGGACGCGCCGGCGCCGGCCGACCACCCGCGGCTGCGTGGCGAGGGGGAGCCGGGCGTCCAGGCGCTCCCCCCGCAGCGCGCCGTCGAGCCCGAGATGACCGACCGCGGCGCCGTCGCGCCCGAGGTCCCGCAGGAGAGCATCGAGCGCGGCGACTGGCGGGCCACCCTGCGGGCGACCGGCGCCGCCCAGCCGATCCCCGACGAGGCGGCGCCGAAAGCCGAGCCCGCCCCGGCGACCGTGCGCGCGGGCCAGCTCTACCCGGGCACCGACGTACCGATCGGGGTGGTCGCCGAGGGGACGGGCGACCTGCTGGCCGGGCCGATGGACCACCTGCGCGACCTCGACGAGATCGCCCGCACCGTGCTCGGCTGCACCCGCTGTCCCCTCTACAAGACGGCCACCCACGGTGTGCCGGGGGAGGGTAACCCCGACGCCGACTTCGTCGTCGTGGGGGAGGCGCCGGGCGCCGACGAGGACGCGAGCGGCCGCCCCTTCGTGGGGGCGAGCGGGCAGCTGTTGACCAAGATTCTCGCGGCCATCAAGTTGGCCCGGGAGGACGTCTTCATCTGCAACGTGGTGAAGCACCGCCCTCCCGGAAACCGGAACCCCACCCCCGACGAGGTCGAGGCCTGCAGCCCGTACCTCGTCCGCCAACTCGAGCTGGTGCGCCCGAAGGTCATCCTCACCGTGGGGAACTTCGCCGCGCAGACGCTCCTCGGCACGAAGCTCGGCATCGGGAAGCTGCGTGGGCAGGTGCACCTCTACCGCGGGGTGCCGCTGATCGCGACGTACCACCCCGCCGCGCTGCTGCGCAACCCTGCCTGGAAGCGGCCCACCTGGGAAGATGTCCAGCTCGCCCGTCGAATTCTCGATCGCGCCTCCGCCGCGCGTTGACCCGTACCGCGACCGCCGCCCCCCGTACACCGAGGAGGCGGAGCAGGCGGTGCTCGGCGCCATGCTGCTCGACCAGGACGCGATCCTCCGCGCCGCCGAGCACGTCGACGACACGATGTTCTACCGCGAGGGGCACCGCCGGATCTTCCGCGCGATGCTCTCGATCGGGGAGCGCGGCGAGGTCGTCGACCCGCTGACGCTGGCCGACGAGCTGGCGCGGCGGGGCGAGCTCGAGGCCAGCGGCGGCAAGGACTACGTCGCGTTCCTCATCGACGCGGTGCCGACGTCGGCCAACGTCGAGTACCACGCGAAGATCGTCCGCGAGAAGGCGCTCCTGCGCCGCCTCATCGAGGTCTCGACCGGGATCGTCACCGAGGCGTTCGACGGCCGCCGCCTCGCCGGCGAGCTGCTCGACGAGGCCGAGGCGAAGATCTTCCAGATCGGCGAGCAGCAGAACAGCGGGAACTTCACCCGCATCAAGGAGCTGCTCTGGCCGGCGATGGAGCGCATCGAGGCGCAGAGCCGCGCGGGGAACGCCGTCACCGGCGTCGCCACCGGCTTCCGCGACCTCGACGAGATGACGTCGGGCTTCCAGCCCTCGGACCTCGTCATCGTCGCCGCGCGCCCGTCGATGGGGAAGACGGCGTTCACGCTGAACATCGCGCAGCACGTCGCCATCACCGAGCAGAAGTCGGTCGCCTTCTTCTCGCTGGAGATGAGCAAGGACTCGCTCGTGCAGCGCATGCTCACGAGCGAGGCGCGCATCGACGCGCAGACGCTCCGCAAGGGGCGCCTGCGCGACGACGACTACCCGCGCCTCGCGCGCGCGGCCGGCATCCTCTCGCACGCGCCGGTGTTCATCGACGACACGCCGGGCATCACGGTGCTCGAGATGCGGTCGAAGGCGCGCCGGCTCAAGTCCGACCACGGGCTCGACCTGATCATGGTCGACTACCTCCAGCTCATGACCGGCCCGTCGGCGGAGAACCGGCAGCAGGAGGTGTCGCAGATCTCGCGCGGCCTCAAGGCGCTGGCCAAGGAGCTGAGCGTGCCGGTGATCGCGCTCTCGCAGCTCTCGCGCGCCGTCGACAGCCGCGCCGGCTCCGAGCGCGGCCGCCCCGTCCTCTCCGACCTGCGCGAGTCGGGCGCCATCGAGCAGGACGCGGACCTCATCATGTTCCTGTTCCGCGAGGAGGTCTACGCGGAGCGCGAGAACGGCGTCCTGAAGGACCCGAGCGTCGAGGGGAAGGCCGAGGTGATCATCGGCAAGCAGCGCAACGGCCCGATCGGGAGCGTGCCGCTGTTCTTCCACAAGCAGTACACGCGCTTCGAGAGCGTCGCCCGCGGGCAGCACTACCAGGGCGAGTAGAGTCGAGCGTCGAGCGATGAGCGTCGAGGGGCCCCGACGCGCGTCCGACGGGTAGCACCTCGAGTCGCCTTCGGTGTATGATCGGTGGCGGGGACGGGCGCGCTTCGAGGACACCCCTCGACGCTCGACGCTCACCGCTCGACGCTCTCCCAATGGCCAAGACGAAGACCGTCTACCGCTGCACCGACTGCGGCGCCGACTACAGCAAGTGGCAGGGGCGCTGCGACACCTGCGGCGGGTGGAACACGCTCGTCGAGGAGGCCGCCGCCCCGAAGATCGCCGCCAAGGGCGCGGGGTCCGCGCGTCGCATGGGCGGCAGCGCGACGCTCGGCGAGGGGGGGAGCGTCGCGGCGGCGCCGCGGCTGCGCGACGTGTCGGGCTCGGAGCGGGAGCGGTGGACGACCGGGCTGCAGGAGTTCGACTTCGTGCTCGGCGGCGGGATCGTGCCGGGGTCGATGGTGCTCGTCGGCGGCGAGCCGGGGATCGGCAAGTCGACGCTGCTCCTCCAGATCGCCGCGCGGCTGCAGCAGACGGGGCGGAGCACGCTGTACGTGTCGGGCGAGGAGTCGCCGCTGCAGGTTAAGCTGCGCGCCGACCGGCTCGACGAGCCCGCGGGCGACGTCGCGCTGCTCAGCGAGACGCTGCTCGAGACGATGATCGCCACCGGCACCGCGAGCGCGCCCGACCTGATGATCGTCGACTCGATCCAGACGGTGTTCACGCAGGACCTCGAGGGCGCGCCCGGAAACGTCGGCCAGGTAAGGGAATGCGCCGCGCGCCTCATGCGCTTCGCGAAGGAGACCGGGACCGCGACCTTCGTCGTCGGGCACGTCACGAAGGGCGGCGGGATCGCCGGCCCCAAGACGCTCGAGCACATCGTCGACACGGTGCTCTACTTCGAGGGGGAGAGCACGCTCGACCACCGCGTGCTGCGCGCGACCAAGAACCGTTTCGGCTCGGTCGACGAGATCGGCGTCTTCCGCATGACGCAGGGCGGGCTGGTCGCCGTCGAGAACCCGTCGGAGCTGTTCCTGGGCGACCGCGAGCACGCGGCGTCCGGCAGCGCGGTGACCGCGCTCATGGAGGGGACGCGCCCGGTGCTGGTCGAGATCCAGGGGTTGGCCGCGAAGGCCGGCTTCGGCACGCCGCAGCGCGTCGCGACCGGCTACGACGGGCGGCGGCTCGCGCTCCTGCTGGCGGTCCTCGACAAGCGCGCGGGGCTCAACTTCGCGCAGCTCGACGTCTTCCTGAACGTCGTCGGCGGGATGCGGCTGCAGGAGCCGGCCGGCGACCTCGCCGTGGCGGCCGCGCTGGCGTCCAGCGTCTACGACCGCGCCCTCCCGCGCGAGGCGGTGTTCCTCGGCGAGGTGGGGCTCGGGGGCGAGATCCGGCCGGTGTCGCAGACGGAGCGGCGCCTCGCCGAGGCGGCGAAGATGGGGATGACGGTGGCGTACGTCGCCGAGCGCGGCGTGCCGCGGCGCGCGCCGGCGGGGATCCGCGCGGTCGGCGTGCGGACGGTGCGCGACCTCTTCGAACGGATCTTCTCGTGAGCCGGCGCGGTTAGACTTCCGCCGTGCCCGAGTTCGACCTCCCGCCCTCCACGCCGCGCCGCGTCGTCCCGCCGCCGGCGATCAGCAGCCGCCCCGGCCCCGAGCCGCGCGGCGCCCCGCCGGGCGTCGTGCGCGACGTCGGCGTCGTCATCGTCGCAGGAGGGCAGGGGAGGCGCACCGGCGGCGCGGAGCTGAAGCAGTTCCGCTGGGTCGCCGGCAAGCCGATGCTGCTGCACAGCGTGCAGACGTTCATGGCGCGCGAGGACGTGCACACCGTGGTCGTCGTGCTCCCGCGCTCGCACGCCGCCGACCCGCCGCCCTGGCTCTTCCAGTGCGACGTCGACCGCCTGCTCGTGTCGGCGGGCGGCCGCGAGCGCGCCGAGAGCGTGGCCAACGGGCTGGAGGACGTGCCCGAGGAGGTGCGCACGGTGCTGATCCACGACGCCGCGCGCCCGCTCGTCCCCGACGCGCTGATCGAGCGCGTGGTCGCGGAGGCCCGCCGCGGCCATGGCGCGGTGCCTGCGCTCCCCGTCGTCGACACGCTGAAGGAGGTCGACGGTGCGGGACGGATCGTGGCGACGGTGGACCGGGCGCGGCTCTGGCGGGTGCAGACGCCGCAGGGGTTCCCGCGCGAGATGATCGAGCGCGCGCACGCCGAGGCGCGGCGCGACGGCGTCGCCGCCACCGACGACGCGGGGCTGTGCGAGCGGCTCGGCTTCCCGGTCGTCGTCGTCCCCGGGAGCGAGCGGGCGATGAAGGTCACCGAGGACGGCGACTTCGCGCGCGTCGAGGCCCTGGCCGCACTCCTCGGATGATCGCGGCGCCGAGCGCGGTGCCGTTCTGGTCGCCCGAGGAGATCGCGGCGTCGATCCGCGGCACGCTCGCGCACCTCGAGGCGGGCGGGGTGCTCGGCTACCCGACCGAGACGGTCTACGGCTTCGGCACGGCGATCGACCACGAGTCGGTGGAGACGCTGGTGCGCATGAAGTCGCGCCCGGCCTCCAAGCCGTTCCTCCTGCTGGTCGCGGGGAGCGACATGCTGGACCGGCTCGGGCTGCACCTGACGTCGTCGGCGACCCGGCTCGCGGCGCGCCACTGGCCCGGGCCCCTGACGCTCGTGCTCCCCGGCGGCGACCGGCGGGTGCCGGCGCGGCTGCGCGGGCCCGAAGGGGGCGTGGCGGTGCGCTGGACGCCGCACGAGGGGCTGTCGCGAATGATCCGCGCGATCGGCGACGCGATCACCTCGACCAGCGCCAACCGCCCCGGCGTGCCGCCGGCGATGGCGGCGTCGGAGATCGTCGCCCAGTGGCCGGACGCGATAAACCGGGGCATCTTGCGGGTGCTGGACGGGGGGCGGATCCCGCCGTCGGCGCCCTCCACCGTCGTCGACTGCACCGGACGTCATCCGCGCGTCATCCGACCCGGCGCGATTCCCGCGGCGGTGCTCCGCGAGAGCGCGCCGGACCTCGTGGGCGACTGCTGAGGTATCACGAGCATGCGCATTCTCTTCGTCTGCACGGGGAACACCTGCCGGAGCGCGATGGCCGAGGGGATCGCGCGCCGCGTCGTCGGCGAGCGTGGCCTGACGGACGTCGTCGTCGAGAGCGCGGGGACGGGGGCGAACCCGTTCCCGCCCGGCGTCCCGATGCCGGAGTTCGGCGCCTCCGACGGCGCGATCCTGGTCGCGATGGAGCACGGGCTCGACCTCGCCGAGCACCGCGCGCGGCCGCTGTCTCGCGAGATGGTGGACTCCGCGGACCTCATCCTGGCGATGGGCGACCGGCACCTGGCGCGCGTGCACGAGCTGGGCGGCGCGTCCAAGGCGCACCTGCTCACGACCTTCGCGAGCCACGGCGCGAGCCGGGAGAGCATCGAGGACCCGTTCGGCGGTCCGCTCGTCGGCTACCGCGTCACCTACGAGCAGCTGGAGCGCGAGATCCGGCTGGCGTTCGACCGGCTGGTGCCGTCGGGGACGCGGGGTGGCGAGTCGGCCTGACGCGTTCGGGGGCGCCGAGCCGCGTCGCGCGGACACGGCGGATCGAGGGGGCGGGGGCGATGCTGGGGCGTCGCCTGCCGCCCCCTCCGTCGTGCCTCCCGATCCCGCGTCCATCCGCCGCCTCGTGCTGCTCGGGCATCCGGTCGCGCACTCGCTGTCGCCCGCGTTCCAGAACGCCGCGCTGCGGGCCGCCGGGCTCGCGCCGACGTACGCCGCCCTCGACGTCGCGCCGGCGGCGCTCGGGGAGACGCTCGCGCGGCTCGTCGCCGAGGGGGCCGCGGGGAACGCGACCATCCCGCACAAGGAGGCCGTCGCGGCGCGGTGCGACGTGCGCAGTGCCGTCGCGGAGCGGGTGGGGGCCGTGAACACCTGGTGGCGGGCGCCCGACGGCGCGCTGGTCGGCGACAACACCGACGTCGCCGGCGTCGCGGCGGCGGTCGCCGAGCGGCTGGGGCGGGCCCCCGACGCGCCCGTCGTCGCGCTCCTGGGCGCGGGCGGATCGGCCGGCGCGGTCCTGGCGGCCGCGGAACGGTGGCCGGGGGCGCGGGTGCGCGTCTGGTCGCGGACCGCGGATCGGGCGCGGGCGCTCGCGGAGCGGTTCGGCGCCGAGGTCGCGGCGTCGCCCGCGCAGGCGGTGCGCGGGGCGTCGCTGGTGGTGAACGCGACGCCGCTCGGGCTGCGCGACGACGACCCGTTCCCCGTCGCCGCGGCGTCGCTCGAGTCCGACGCCGCGGTCCTGGACCTCGTGTATCGGCGCGGCGAGACGGCGTGGGTGCGCGCCGCGCGGGCGCTCGCCCGCCCGGCCGCCGACGGGCTCACGATGCTGATCGCGCAGGGCGCGGCCGCCTTCACGCGCTGGTTCGGCGTGCCGCCGGACCTCGACGCGATGTGGGGCGCGGTCGGCGGCCGGCCCGGCGCGCCGCGCGGTCGGTGAGCGCGACGGCGCTCGCCGGAGCGCTCGCCGGCGCGCTGCTCGACCTGCTGCTGCCGCGGCACTGCGCGGCGTGCGGGCGCGCCGTCGAGCGCGGGCGCGCGGACGTCGTCTGTGGCGCGTGCTGGGCGGCGCTGCCGCGGCTGCGCCATCCGCAGTGCGAGCGGTGCGGGCACCCGCTGGTGGTGCGCGACGTCCCGGCGCCCGCCGACCCGGGGCCGCGGCGCTGCCGGTGGTGCGACCTGCTGCCGCCGTACGTGCGCGCCGTCCGTTCCGTGTGCTGGGTGCCGGAGGGGACTGCGGGCGCGGTGGTGCACGCGTGCAAGTACGAGGACTGGCCGGCGGCCGCGGAGGGGATGGCGCGGCGGATGGCGGCGCTGCCGTGGCCGCGCGACGTGCTGGACGAGCGCGCGGCGGTGGTGCCGGTGCCGCTGGCGGCGTCGCGGCTGCGGGAGCGCGGCTACAACCAGAGCTCGCTGCTCGCCGCCCCGCTGGGCGCGGCGTGGGGCGTCCCGCTGTGGGAGGACGTGCTGGAGCGCGCGCGGGCCACGCGGGCGCAGGCGCGGTTGACACCGGCGCAGCGTTTGCGCAACGTTGCCGGCGCCTTCCGGGCGGTGGAGTCGGCCCGCCGGAGGCTGCGCGGCACGCACGTCGTGCTGGTGGACGACGTGGTCACGACCGCGTGCACGCTCAACGCGTGCGCCGCCGCGCTGGTCGCGGCGGGCGTGCGCATCGTCAGCTACGTGACCTTCGGCCGGGCACGGTCCTGAGCGGTCGCCCCGCGCAGCGCGGCGGCGTCGCGAGGGGCCGTAACGTTTGCCCGGCCGTCCGCCAGAGGAGATCCACCGCGATGGCCATCCGCGTCGGCATCAACGGCTTCGGCCGCATCGGCCGCCAGGTCCTCCGCGCCGCCAAGCTGCAGGGCGTCGCCGACCTCGACTTCGTCGCCGTCAACGACCTCACCGACACCAAGACGCTCGCGCACCTGTTCAAGTACGACTCGGTGCACCGCACCTACCAGGGCGACGTCCAGGCGGGGGAGGGGAGCATCACGGTCGACGGCGACGAGGTGAAGATCTTCGCCGAGAAGGACCCGGCCAAGCTGCCCTGGAAGGACCTCGGCGTCGACATCGTGCTCGAGTCGACCGGGCGCTTCACCGACGCCGACAAGGCGGGCGCGCACATCCAGGCGGGCGCCAAGAAGGTCATCATCTCGGCGCCGGCCAAGGGCGAGGACCTCACGATCGTGATGGGGGTGAACTCGGACAAGTACGACCCGAGCAAGCACCACATCATCTCGAACGCGTCGTGCACGACGAACTGCCTCGTGCCGATGGTCAAGGTCGTGAAGGACGCCTTCGGCTTCCGCCACGGGACGATGGTGACGATCCACTCGTACACCAACGACCAGTCGATCCTCGACCTGCCGCACAAGGACCTGCGCCGCGCCCGCGCGGCGGCCATGTCGATCATCCCGACCACGACCGGGGCCGCCAAGGCGACCGCGCTCGTGCTCCCGGAGCTCAAGGGGAAGATCGACGGGATCGCCATCCGCGTCCCGACGCCGGACGTCTCGCTCACCGAGCTCGCGGTCGAGGTGGAGAAGGGGACGACGATCGCCGACGTGAACGCGGCGTTCAAGGCGGCCGCCGAGTCCGGGCCGCTGCAGGGGATCCTGGCGTACACCGAGGAGCCGCTCGTGTCGAGCGACTACATCGGCAACCCGCACTCGTGCATCCTCGACTCGCAGAGCACCAACGTGATCGACGGCACGATGGTGAAGGTGTCCGGCTGGTACGACAACGAGTGGGGCTACTCGTCCCGCTGCGTGGACCTGCTCCGCTTCCTCGGCGCCCGCCTCTGACCGGCGCGGCCGACGGGGCGCGCCGGGGGACTCCCGGCGCGCCCCGTCGGCGTTTCCGCCCATCCCCTCGACGATGAACACCCGAACCGTACGCGACCTGAGCGACGACGAGCTGCGCGGCCGCCGCGCGCTCGTGCGCGTCGACTTCAACGTCCCGCTCGAGGACGGGCGCGTGGGCGACGACACGCGCATCCGCGCCGCCATCCCGACGCTCGAGACGCTGCTGACGCGCGGGGCGCGCGTGATCGTCATGTCCCACCTGGGCCGCCCCAAGGGCGCGCCCGAGGCCAAGTACTCGCTGCGCCCGGTCGCCGAGCGCCTCGCTGAGCTCATGCCGCGCACGCACGTCGAGTTCTCGGCGGCGACCGTCGGCGACGACGCGCGCGGGGCCGCCGAGCGGCTGGAGCCCGGCGCCGTGCTGCTGCTCGAGAACACGCGCTTCCTCCCGGGCGAGGAGGCGAACGACGACGCGCTGGCGCGCGAGCTGGCGACGCTCGGCGACCTGTACGTGAACGACGCCTTTGGCGCGGCGCACCGCGCCCACGCCTCGACCGAAGGCGTCGCGCGCCACCTGCGCCCCGCCGTGGCCGGGCTGCTCATGGAGAAGGAGCTGGCGTACCTCGGCCGCGCGCTGGCCGAGCCGAAGCGCCCCTTCGTGGCCATCCTCGGCGGCGCCAAGATCTCGGGGAAGCTCGACGTCATCAGCGCGCTCCTGCCGAAGGTCGACCGCATGCTGATCGGCGGCGCGATGGCCAACACCTTCTTCAAAGCGATGGGGCTGGAGACCGGCAAGTCGCTGGTCGAGCCCGACCGCGTCGAGCTGGCGAAGGAGCTGCTCGCGAAGAGCGGGGACAAGCTGGTGCTCCCCACCGACGCCGTCGTGGCGCCGACGCTGAGCGCCGACGCGCCGACGAGCGCGGTCGCGCGCGACCGCGTCCCCGCCGACCAGGCGATGTTCGACATCGGGCCGGAGAGCGTGCGGCATTTCGCCGAGATCGTGCGGGGCGCGAAGACGGTCCTCTGGAACGGGCCGATGGGGGTCTTCGAGACGCCCCCGTTCGACGCCGGCACGCTGGGCGTCGCCCACGCGCTCGTCGAGGCGACGAAGGGCGGCGCGACCACGATCGTCGGCGGCGGCGACTCCGCGGCCGCCATCGCGCAGGCGGGGCTGGAGCAGCAGGTCACGCACGTGTCCACCGGCGGCGGGGCGTCCCTCGAGTTCCTCGAGGGGAAGGAGCTTCCCGGCGTCGCCGCCCTCGACCCGGCCTGAGGGGCCGCCGATGCTGAAGCCGATCCTGGCCGCCAACTGGAAGATGCACCACGGCCCGACCGAGGCCCGCGCCTTCTTCCGGGACTTCCTCGCGCACACGCCGCGGGTCACCGGCCGCACGGTGGTCTTCTTCCCGCCGGCGATCACGCTGCGCGCCGTGCAGGAGGCGCTGCAGGACCGCCCCGAGTTCCTCACCGGCGTCCAGCACGTCCACGACCAGGCCTCGGGCGCCTTCACCGGGGAGATCTCGGCGGGGATGGCGCGCGACGCGGGGGCCCGCATGGCGCTCGTCGGCCACTCGGAGCGCCGCACCCTGTTCGGCGAGACCGACGAGGCCACGGGGCGGAAGTGCGAGATGCTGCTGCGTGCCGGGGTGATCCCGATGCTCTGCGTCGGCGAGCGGCTCGAGGAGCGCGAGCAGGGGATGACCGAGCAGGTCGTGCTGCGCCAGCTCGAGGCGGGGCTCGCCCCGCTCGACGCCGCGCAGGCGGCGACGGTGCTGATCGCCTACGAGCCGGTGTGGGCCATCGGCACCGGGCGCACGGCCACCCCCGAGGACGCGACCACGGTGCACGGCGCCATCCGACGCTGGCTGCGCGAGCGGGTCGGGGAGAAGGCGGCGACGATGGCCATCCTCTACGGCGGGAGCGTGAACCGCGGCAACGCGAAGCTCCTGCTGGCGGCGCCCGACGTCGACGGGCTGCTGGTCGGCGGGGCGAGCCTCGACCCCTCCAACTGGACGGCGATCGTGAACGCCTGAGGGGGCGGCGGGGGCGGGCGTGGCACTTGACCCCGGCGCCTAAGTTCCGTGATATTCGGAGCTTGCGCGCGCCGACGGTCCCGCCGCGCCCCCTCCCGCCCACCCCCGCCGCGCGATGTACACGTTCCTCTTCGTCCTGCTGATCCTCGACGCCCTGGTGCTCGTCGCCGCGATCCTGCTCCAGTCGGGCAAGGGCGGCGGGCTCGCGGCTAGCTTCGGGGGCGCGTCGTCGGCGGCGGAGTCGGTGATCGGCAGCCGCCAGGCGGGGAACCTGCTCACCAAGACCAGCTGGTGGGCCGGCGGGATCTTCATCGGGCTGTCGTTCATCCTGCAGCTGGCGGGCTCGCGCTCGCGCGCCCCCGAGTCGGTCCTCGACCGCTCGTTCGGCACCGCGCCCGCCGCCGCGCCGCCGCAGCCCGCGCAGGGCGCCGCGCCCCAGGGCGCCGCCCCGGCGGTCCCGGCGACGCCGGCCGCGCCGACGCCGGCCCCCGCGGCCCCGGCGCCCAAGTGATCCGCGCCGCGGCGGCCCACCCGCCGCCGCGGCCCTCGTTCTCCACGCGCCCACCCGTCCGCCCGTGCAGAGCACCCCAGGGTTCCTCCTCCTCGAGGACGGGACCCTTTTTCGCGGCCAGCTGATCGGTCCCTCCGCGCCCACGGTCGCCGAGGTCGTGTTCACCACGAACATGACCGGCTACCAGGAGGTGTTCACCGACCCCTCGTACCGCGGCCAGCTCGTCGTGATGACCGCGCCGATGATCGGGAACTACGGCATCAACGCCGAGGACCCCGAGTCGGGGGCGCCGCAGATCGCGGGCGTCGTCGTGCGCGAGATCTCGCCGGTGCACTCCAACTGGCGGGCGAGCGGGGACCTGGCGAGCTGGCTGACCGGCGCCGGCATCCCGATCCTCACCGAGGTCGACACCCGCCGCCTGACGCGCCACCTGCGCACGGCCGGCGTGATGCGCGGCGTCGTCGCCCCCGGCGACACGCCGTCGGCCGAGGCGCTGGCGGCGCTCGACGCCTGCCCGCCGATGGAGGGGCTCGACCTCGCCACGGTCGTCTCGACGAAGGAGCCCTACACCTGGGGCGACGCCTCCGCGCCGCACCACATCGTCGCCTACGACTTCGGGATCAAGCGCAACATCCTGCGCCTGTTCGAGGAGCACGGGTGCCGGGTGACCGTGGTGCCGTCGGACACGCCGGCCGCCGAGGTCATGAAGCACGCGCCCGACGGCGTCTTCCTCTCCAACGGCCCGGGCGACCCGGCCGCGGTCAGCTACGCCCCCGACAACATCCGCGCGCTCGCCGCCGAGAAGGTGCCGATGTTCGGGATCTGCCTCGGGCACCAGCTGCTCGGGCTGACGTTCGGCGGCCGGACCGAGAAGATGCCGTACGGCCACCGGGGCGGGAATCACCCGGTGCAGGACGTCGAGAGCGGCCACGTCCTGATCACCTCGCAGAACCACGGCTTCGCGGTCGCCGGGACCGCCGAGGGGGTGGAGGGGGTGCCCGAGCTCGCCGTCACCCACGTGAACCTCAACGACGGTTCGATCGAGGGGCTGGCGCACCGCGAGCTGCCGATCTTCGGGGTCCAGTATCACCCCGAGGCCGCCCCGGGGCCGCACGACGGACGGCCGCTGTTCAACCGCTTCCTGGACACCGTCCGGGCCCGCGGCGGTAGCGGGCAGAAGTGAGCCAAGCGGTTGACACACAACAAGTAAGCTCCTAACATAGCTGGCAGAGCACGCGTCACCGGCGCCCGTCGCGCGCGCGTGGAAGGGTCAGATTCGAGTTCCTCCCAATGACCAAAGCTGATCTGGTCGAGCGCGTGACCGCCGCCATGGCCCGCACCGCCGGGCCGACCATCTCCAAGAAGGACTGCGCGCGGGTCGTGGACTCGTTCCTCGAGGCCATCAAGGACGCGCTCCACGAGCAGCGCAACATCGAGGTGCGCGGCTTCGGCACCTTCAAGATCCGCCAGCGCAAGACGCGCATGGCGCGCAACCCCCGGACGGGCTCGCCGGTCGAGGTCTCGGCCCGCC
This sequence comes from Roseisolibacter sp. H3M3-2, assembly GCF_029211165.1. GTDB lineage: Bacteria > Gemmatimonadota > Gemmatimonadetes > Gemmatimonadales > Gemmatimonadaceae > Roseisolibacter. The sequence continues at coordinate 23,873 of NZ_JARGEK010000004.1, read as the reverse complement.
CCGTCCCGGTGTTCAAGCCGTCCAAGGAGCTGCGCGCGCTGGTGGCCGGCGTCGACATCAGCGAGCTGCACGACAGCGACCTGCACGACTACGAGCACGAGCACGAGTCGATCGCCGAGTGAGGCGTGGGCGGCGCCCCGCCGCCTGACCGGCCGGTCCGCCGGCCGCCCCCACGGTCCCGCGCACGCGCGCGGGACCGTGATTATTTTCCGGCCATGCGCGTAAGTGTGCTGCTCTTCGCCTCTTATGCCGACGCGCTCGGCCCGGGCCCGGTGGCCCTCGAGCTCCCCGCCGGCGCCACCGCGGCCGACGCCCTCGCCGCGCTGCGCGAGCGCCCGGGCGCGCAGCGGCTTCCCCCCGCGCCGATGCTCGCCGTGAACCAGCGCTGGGCCACGGCCGCGACCGCGCTGCGCGACGGCGACGAGGTCGCGTTCCTCCCGCCCGTGGCCGGCGGATGAGCGGCGACGGCGTCCTGGTGCGCGACCCGATCGAGCCGGCGGCGCTGCTGGCGCGCGTCGCGCACGACGCCGCCGGCGCGCAGGCCGCCTTCTTCGGCGCGGTGCGCGACACGAACGTCGGGCGCGCCGTCCTCGGCATCGACTACGCCGCCTACGAGCCCATGGCCGCCGCCGAGCTGGCGGCGATCGCCGGCGAGGCCGAGGCGCGCTGGCCCGGGGCGCGGGTGGCGGTCGCGCACCGCATCGGGACGCTGGGCGTCGGGGAGCTGAGCGTCGGCATCGCCGTCACGCACCCGCACCGCGCGCAGGCGTTCGACGCCTGCCGCTTCGCGATCGAGGCGATCAAGACGCGGGTGCCGATCTGGAAGCGCGAGCACTACGCCGACGGCACGCGCGAGTGGGTGGACGCCGGCAGCGGCGCGGCCGTGCCGGCCCCGGCACCCGTCGGATGATCGACGCCCCGGCCGCCGAGGCCGAGCTCCGCGACGCGCACGGGCGGCGGATCGAGTACCTCCGGGTCTCGGTCACCGACCGCTGCAACTTCCGCTGCGTCTACTGCATGCCGCTGGCGGGGCTGCCGTGGCTGCCGCGCGAGCACACGCTCACCGACGACGAGATCGTGGCCGTGGTGCGCGAGCTGGCGCCGCTCGGGCTGCGGCGCGTGCGCCTCACCGGCGGCGAGCCGACGATCCGCCCCGGGCTCGTGGAGCTGGTCGCACGCCTCAAGGCACTCGGCACCCTCGACGACCTCTCGCTGTCGACCAACGGCACGCGGCTCGTCGCCCTGGCGCCGGCGCTGCGCGCCGCGGGGCTCGACCGGGTGAACGTGAGCGTCGACTCGCTGCGCCCCGAACGGGTCGCCGAGCTCGCCCGCCGGCGCGAACCGTTCGACCCGCTGGCGGCGCTCGACGCGGCGGAGCGCGCGGGGCTGGGGCCGGTCAAGGTCAACGTCGTCGTCATCCGCGGGCGCAACGACGACGAGGTGGAGGCGCTGGCCGCCCTCACGGTGGAGCGGCCGTTCCACGTGCGCTTCATCGAGCTGATGCCGGTGGGCGAGCTCGCCGACGCCGAGGCGGCGGCGGGGCGGGACCCGCTGGCGCTGGTGCTGCCGAGCGACGAGCTGCTGGCGCGGCTGGCGGCGCACGGACGCGCCATCGGGCGTCCGCTGGAGCGCGCCGAGGGCCCCGCGCGCGGGAACGGCCCGGCGGCGTACCATCGCTTTTCCAACGCTGCGGGGACGGTCGGCGTCATCACCCCGATGACCCACACGTACTGCGGGTCGTGCAACCGCGTGCGGCTGACGGCCGACGGGCGGCTGCGCACCTGCCTGTACGGCGACCACGAGGTGCCGCTGCGCGACGCGCTGCGCGCCGGCGCGCCGCTCCGCCCCCTGCTGCTCGAGGCGCTCGCGGGGAAGCCGCGCGAGCACGCGCTGCTCGCGCGGCGCACCGGCGGGCTGCGCGCGCTCTCGGAGGTCGGCGGGTGATCGCGTAGGCGACGGCGCGGCCTCTTCCGTTGCCGCTCGCGGACGTGCCCGATAGCTTTCCGTCGCTTTCACCCACTTACTCCAGCAACCCGACCCCAATGGTCAACAGGATCACGGTGGTGGGCGCCGGAAACGTCGGCGCCACGACCGCGCAGCGCATCGCGGAGAAGGAGCTCGCCCGCACCGTCGTCATGGTCGACGTGGCGGAGGGGATCCCGCAGGGGAAGGGACTCGACCAGTGGCAGTCGGCGCCGATCGAGGGCTTCGACTCGCGCGTGGTCGGCAGCAACGGCTACGACGAGACGGCCGGCTCCGACATCGTCGTCATCACCGCCGGCATCGCGCGCAAGCCGGGGATGTCGCGCGACGACCTGCTCAACACGAACGCCGGCATCGTCAAGTCGGTGAGCGAGCAGGTGAAGGCGACGTCGCCCGACGCGATCGTGATCGTCGTGTCGAACCCGCTCGACGTGATGTGCCACGTCGCGAAGCAGGTCACCGGCTTCCCGCGCGAGCGCGTGATCGGCATGGCCGGGGTGCTCGACACGGCGCGCTACCGCGCCTTCCTCGCCGAGGCGCTCGACGTCTCGGTGCGCGACATCCAGGCGATGGTGCTCGGCGGCCACGGCGACACGATGGTCCCGCTGATCAGCTACACGACCGTGAGCGGCATCCCGGTGACGCAGCTGATGGAGCGCGCCACGCTCGACGCGATCGTCGACCGCACGCGCAACGGCGGCGCCGAGATCGTGAAGCACCTCAAGACGGGCTCCGCGTACTACGCGCCGTCGGCGGGCGCGGTGCAGATGGTCGAGGCGATCGTCCGCGACCAGCGCCGCATCCTCCCGTGCGCGGCGTGGCTCGAGGGCGAGTACGGCATGTCGGGGCTCTTCCTCGGCGTGCCCTGCAAGCTCGGCAAGGGCGGGCTGCAGAAGGTGATCGAGGTGACGCTCACCGACGCCGAGCGCGCGGCGCTGGAGAGCAGCGCGCAGGCGGTGCGCGACCCGATGGCCGCCCTCAAGCTCTGAGCCGAGCGACGCCGCGGGGCGCCCCAGGGGCCCCGCGGCGTTTTCTTCACCGCCGCGCGCGTCGCGCGGCGGGTCACCGGACCCAAGCGATGCAGCTCGTTCGCAACTTCTGGCAGTCGCAGATCGGGAAGAAGGTCGTGATGGCCGTGACGGGGCTGATCCTCGTCGGGTTCGTGGTCGGCCACATGGTCGGCAACCTCCAGGTCTTCCAGAGCGCCGCCAAGCTCAACGCGTACGGCTACTTCCTCAAGCACACCGTCGGCGGCGCGCTGTGGGCGGTGCGCGGGGTGCTGCTCGCCAGCGTCATCCTGCACGTGGTCGCGGCGGTGCAGCTGACGCGGCAGAAGCAGGCGGCGCGGCCCTCGGGGCAGGGGTACCAGAAGTACGAGCCGCAGATCTCGACCTTCGCGTCGCGCACGATCCGCTGGGGGGGCTTCCTGCTCCTGGCGTTCATCGTGTTCCACATCCTGCACTTCACGACGCTCACGATCTACCCGGACTACTCCCCGACCGACGTGTACAACAACGTCGTGAAGGGCTTCCAGATCCCGTGGGTCACGGCGTTCTACGTGCTCGCGATGGGCGCGCTGGCGCTGCACCTGTTCCACGGCGCCTGGAGCTCGCTGCGCACGCTCGGGCTGAGCCGCCCGGCGGCCCGCCCGACGGCGCGCCCGATCGTCACCGCGCTGGCCGGGCTCGTGGCGCTCGGCTTCGCCGTCGTGCCGCTCGCCGTCTTCTTCGGCGCGGTGCAGCCGGCCGCGCCCGAGCAGGGGATCCCCGCCGAGGCGCTCGAGGCGAGCGCGCTGCAGCAGTCGGCCGGCGCGCCGGCCGGCGCCTCCACGACCGCCCCGACCTCCACCCTCGCGGGGCACTGAGACCGACATGGAGCTGAACTCCAAGGTCCCCGCCGGCCCGCTGGCCGGGAAGTGGGACAAGCACAAGTTCGACGTCAAGCTCGTCAACCCCGCCAACAAGCGGAAGTACGAGGTGATCGTGGTCGGCGCGGGGCTGGCCGGCGCCTCGGCGGCGGCGACGCTGTCGGAGCTCGGCTACCGCGTGAAGTGCTTCGTCTACCACGACTCGCCGCGGCGCGCGCACTCCATCGCGGCGCAGGGCGGGATCAACGCGGCGAAGAACTACCAGAACGACGGCGACTCGATCCACCGCCTGTTCTACGACACGATCAAGGGCGGCGACTTCCGCGCCCGCGAGGCCAACGTCTACCGCCTCGCCCAGAACTCGGTCAGCATCATCGACCAGGCGGTCGCGCAGGGCGTCCCGTTCGCGCGCGAGTACGGCGGCCTCCTCTCCAACCGCTCGTTCGGCGGCGCGCAGGTCAGCCGCACCTTCTACGCGCGCGGCCAGACCGGGCAGCAGCTGCTCCTCGGCGCCTACGCGCAGCTGGAGAAGGAGATCGCGCGCGGCGGCGTCGAGATGTTCAACCAGTACGAGATGCTCGACCTCGTGGTGGTGGACGGGCACGCCCGCGGGATCGTGGCGCGCAACCTGGTGACCGGCGCGATCGAGACCTACGCGGCGCACGCGGTGCTGCTGGCCACGGGCGGGTACGGCAACGTCTTCTACCTGTCGACCAACGCCAAGCATTCCAACGCCACGGCGATCTGGCGCGCGTACAAGCGCGGCGCGGCGTTCGGCAATCCGTGCTACACGCAGATCCACCCGACGTGCATCCCGGTGAGCGGCGACCACCAGTCGAAGCTCACCCTGATGTCGGAGTCGCTGCGCAACGACGGGCGCGTGTGGGTCCCGAAGAAGCAGGGGGACAAGCGGGCCCCGGGGCAGATCCCCGAGGACGAGCGCGACTACTACCTGGAGCGCCGCTACCCGAGCTTCGGCAACCTGGCGCCGCGCGACATCTCCAGCCGATCGGCCAAGTACGTGTGCGACGAGGGGCGCGGGGTCGGCGACACGGGGCTCGGCGTCTACCTCGACTTCTCCGACGCCATCAAGCGGCTCGGCAAGAAGACGATCGCCGAGCGGTACGGGAACCTGTTCGAGATGTACCAGCGCATCACCGACGAGGACCCGTACGAGGTCCCGATGCGCATCTACCCGGCCGTCCACTACACGATGGGCGGGCTGTGGGTGGACTACAACCTGATGAGCACCGTCCCCGGGTGCTTCGTGCTCGGCGAGGCGAACTTCTCCGACCACGGCGCCAACCGCCTCGGCGCCTCCGCGCTGATGCAGGGGCTGTCGGACGGCTACTTCGTGATCCCGTACACCATCGGCGACTACCTGGCGGGGCTCAAGCCGCAGCCGGTGGACGCCGCGGCGCCCGAGTTCCGGGCGGCGGCCGACGAGACGCGGGCGCGCCTGCAGAAGCTGCTGTCGATCAAGGGGAAGCGCACGCCGACGTCGTTCCACCGGCAGCTCGGCAAGATCATGTGGGACAAGTGCGGCATGGCGCGCAACCGCGCCGGGCTCGCCGAGGCGATCACCGAGATCCGGGCGCTCCGCGAGGAGTTCTGGACGAACGTGAACGTGATCGGCGAGGTCGGGTCGCTCAGCCAGCAGCTCGAGATCGCGGCGCGCGTGGCCGACTTCATCGAGCTCGGGGAGCTGATGTGCCGCGACGCGCTGCACCGCGAGGAGAGCTGCGGCGGCCACTTCCGCGAGGAGTACCAGACGGAGGACGGCGAGGCGCTGCGCAACGACGACGCGTTCGCGTACGTCGCCGCGTGGGAGTACGCCGGCGACCAGGCCGAGCCGCGGCTGCACAAGGAGCCGCTCGAGTACGAGAACGTGAAGCTCTCGACCCGCAGCTACAAGTGACCGGCGCCATCGCGGCGCCGGTCATCCCGAGCGTAGCGAGGGATCAATGGAGATGATTCCGGAATGAAGATCACCCTGCACGTCTGGCGGCAGGCGGGCCCGAAGGCCGCCGGCAAGCTGGAGACCTACACGCTCGGCCACGTCTCGCCGGACATGTCGTTCCTCGAGATGTTCGACGTCCTCAACGAGGAGCTGGTCGAGGCGGGGAAGGAGCCGGTCGCCTTCAGCCACGACTGCCGCGAGGGGATCTGCGGCTCGTGCGCGATGATGATCAACGGCGCCGCCCACGGCCCGATGAAGGGGACGGCGACCTGCCAGCTCCACATGCGGAGCTTCAAGGACGGCGACGAGATCTGGGTCGAGCCCTGGCGCGCGCGCGCCTTCCCGATCCTCAAGGACCTCGTCGTCGACCGCTCGGCGCTCGACCGGATCATCCAGGCCGGCGGCTACATCTCGGCCAACACCGGCGGGGCGCGCGACGCCAACGAGATCCTGATCCCGAAGCCCGACGCCGACTCGGCGATGGACGCCGCGGCGTGCATCGGCTGCGGCGCCTGCGTGGCCGCGTGCCCCAACGCCTCCGCGTCGCTGTTCACGGCGGCCAAGATCAGCCACCTCGGCCACCTCCCGCAGGGGCAGCCGGAGCGGTTCCGCCGCGTGCTGACGATGGTCGAGCAGATGGACATCGAGGGGTTCGGGCACTGCACGCTGTACGGCGAGTGCCAGGAGGCGTGCCCGAAGCTCATCAGCATCGACACGATCTCGCGGATGAACCGGGACTACCTCAAGGCGACCCTGACCAAGCGCCCCGAGCCGACCGTCGAGTACGCGGGCTGAGCCGGACGCCGATCGGGACCGAGCGGGCCACCCTCCGGACGGGGGGTGGCCCGCTTGCTGCTGAGGCAGGGTCCGAGACCAGCGACGGAGGGAGCGGATGGCGCAGGACCGGGTACCGGCGGACGAGAACCTCGAGCGATCGGGGCGGCAGGTGACGGCGCGCGAGACGCGCGAGACGGGGGAGCGCGGGCACCCCGACCGCGAGGTGCGGCGCGAGGCGGTGGGCGGCGTGGCCGACCGCGCCGTCGACCGGCAGGTCGACAGCGACCGCTACGAGCAGTCGGAGACGGCGCTGGGGGGCGCCGACACGATCCAGAAGACCACCTGGGGCGTGGGGATGGGCGCGGAGCCGGACGGGCGGCTCGAGCACGCGCCGGTCGGCCTGCGGAAGGGCGAGGGGACGGTCGTCGCGCGCACCGACGCCGGCGGCGGCGCGAACCCGATCGCGTGGATGGTCGGGCTGCTCGCGGCGGCGGCGGCGCTCATCTACGGCTTCGGCGTCCTGAGCGGCTGAGCGTACGCCGCGCACGTGGGGCGGGGACGTTCGGCGACCCGGAGCGTTCGGGTTGTCGCCGAACGTCCCCGCGCGTTATGTTAAATCGGCGCTCGTGAAAAATTTCACGAGCGCGGCCGCCGACCCGTCCCGACATGGTCCGAGCGTACTTCCCGCTGCTCCTCCTCTTCGGTTTCGTGGCGCTCAACGCCGGGCTCATCCTGGCGATCGGCGCGCTGACCGTGCGGTCCCGGCCGACGCCGGTGAAGTCGCAGCCGTACGAGTCCGGGATCGCCCCTCTCGGGGACGCCCGCGAGCGGTTCAGCGTGAAGTTCTACATGGTCGCGATGTTGTTCATCATCTTCGACATCGAGACCGTGTTCATGATCCCGTGGGGGGTCGCGTTCCGGCAGCTGTCGTGCGCCGTGGCGCTGACGCCGGCGGGGTGCCCGGCGGGGCAGGTGTCGTTCTTCGGCCTCTCGGAGATGCTCGTCTTCATCGGCATCCTCCTGGTCGGCTTCGCCTATGTCTGGAAGAAGGGGGCGCTGCAATGGGACTGATCGCCCGTCCCGACGAGAAGCAGGTGGTGACCGTCGACCCGGGGTCGCAGGAGGGGTGGGTCACGACCCGCCTCGACTTCCTGGTCAACTGGGCGCGCGCCAACTCGATGTGGCCGATGCCGTTCGGCACCGCGTGCTGCGCCATCGAGTTCATGGCGACCGCCGCCAGCAAGTACGACCTGGCGCGCTTCGGCATGGAGCGCCTGAGCTACTCCCCGCGGCAGGCCGACGTGCTGCTCTGCGCCGGCCGCGTCCCGCTCAAGCTGGCCCCGGTGATCCGCCGCATCTACCAGCAGATGCCGCAGCCCAAGTGGGTGATCGCGATGGGCGCCTGCGCCTCCACCGGCGGGATGTTCGACAACTACGCGGTGGTGCAGGGGATCGACACGATCATCCCCGTCGACGTCTACGTGCCGGGGTGCCCGCCCCGCCCGGAGGCGCTGATGTACGGGATCATGATGCTGCAGCAGAAGGTGATGGGCGAGCGGCTGCGCGACGAGTCGCTGCGCCACGAGATCGTCCCGGACCCGGCCTCGCAGCTCTACATCCCCCCCTCGGCCATCGACGAGCTGTCGGAGCCCTTCGGCAACTCGGTGCACCAGACCCGGTCGGGGCTCTAGCCCGCACGACCGGGCGCGGGCGGCCCGGCGCCGCCGCCCGACGCTCCCCTCGCGACTGACGTGACCCCGACGAGCCAGATCCAGATCGCGGGGTCCGCGGCCCCGCACGACGCGCCCCGGACCCCCACCCAGATCCCGCACCGCGGCGGGACGCCCAACCCGAGCGCCGAGGCGCTGCGGGCGCGGTTCGGCGACGCCGTGTCGCGCGTCGACGTCGTGTGGGGCGAGACCACCGTCGTCGTCGACGCGGCGCGCGTGCGCGACATGGTGGCGTGGCTGCACGACGACGCCGGGGAGCGCTACGACTACCTCGTCGACGTCACGGCCGTCGAGTTCCGCGACCTGGAGCAGCCGCTCGAGGTCGTGTGGCACCTCCGCTCGCTCCCGTACCGCCGCTTCCTCCGCCTCAAGGCGCTGCTCCCCAAGGGCGCGCCGCTCGAGGTGCCGAGCGTGTGGCCGGTGCACAAGGGCGCCGACTGGATGGAGCGCGAGTGCTTCGACATGTTCGGCGTCCGCTTCGAGGGGCACCCCGACCTGCGCCGCATCCTGATGTGGGAGCAGTACAAGGAGGGGTTCCCGCTCCGGAAGGACTTCCCGCTGCGCGGCCGCTTCAGCCGCGCCGAGCAGCTGCGCCAGGCGCTCGCCGCCAACCCCGAGGCGCGCTACTCGATGGAGGAGATCAGCGTCGTGGAGGCGTTCAGCGACCTCCCCGACGAGATGCGCCAGCGGCTCGCCTCGGGCGAGCGCACCGGCGAGTAGAGGACGCGATGCCCACGACCACGCGCACCGTCGAGGTGGCGCTCTCCACCTCCGGGATCGGCCCCGACGGCCGCCCGCAGCGCACCCCGCTCGTCGTCGACGACCGCGGCCACGCGGTGCCGCTCGAGGCGCCGCCGTCCGTCGAGCCGGACATGGGCGGGGAGCACATGCTGATCAACATCGGCCCGCAGCACCCGGCCACGCACGGCGTGCTCCGCCTCGTGCTGGAGCTCGACGGCGAGACCGTCGTGCGCTGCATCCCGCACGTCGGCTACCTGCACTGCGGCTTCGAGAAGATCGGCGAGTACCGCCAGTACAACCAGATCATCCCCTGGACCGACCGCGAGGACTACCTCAACTCGCCGGGGAACAACGTCGCCTTCGCGCTCGGCGCCGAGCGCCTGTTCGGCATCGAGATCACGCCGCGCTGCACGGTGCTGCGCGTGATCGCGATGGAGCTCTCGCGCATCATGTCGCACCTCGTCTGGATGGGGACGACGGCGGTCGACATGGGGGCGTTCACCCCGTTCCTCTGGACGTTCCAGGAGCGCGAGAACGTCTACAACCTGCTCGAGGGGTGGTGCGGCGCGCGCCTGACGACGTCGCTCACCCGCGTCGGCGGCATGGTCGCCGACGTCCCCGACGGCTGGGTCGACGGGCTGCGCAAGTTCATCAAGGGCTTCCCGATCACGCTCGCGGAAGCCGACAAGATGCTCACCCGCAACGCCATCTGGGTGGGGCGCACGGTGGGCCTCGGCGTCATGACGTCGGACGAGGCGATCAACTACGGGCTGTCGGGGCCGATGCTCCGCGCCTCGGGCGTCGCCTACGACGTGCGCAAGGACTTCCCGTACCTCGACTACGAGACGTACGACTGGGACGTCGCGGTCGGCACGCACGGCGACGTGTACGACCGCTACCTGGTGCGCATGGAGGAGATGCTGCAGAGCATCCGCATCCTGCAGCAGGCGGTCGACCGGCTCCCCGACGGCCCGGTGAACGTGCAGGACCCGCGCATCATCCTCCCGCCCAAGTCGAAGGCGACGAGCGAGATGGAGAGCATGATCCATCACTTCAAGCTGGTGATGGAGGGGCCGCGCCCGCCGGTCGGCGAGTGCTACGTCGCGGTCGAGAGCCCGAAGGGGGAGAAGGGCTACTACATGGTCTCGGACGGGACCAGCAAGCCGGTGCGCTGGCGCATCCGCCCGCCGGCGTTCATCAACCTCTCGGCCATCCCGAAGATGGTGGAGGGGCACCTGCTCTCGGACGTGATCGCGATCAACGCCAGCATCGACATCGTGATGGGCGAGGTGGACCGGTGACCTACGGCCCGTCCACCCCGAAGCCGTCGCCCGACGCGCTGGCGTCGCACGGCGCGCACCACGACGACCACGGCCCGTACGCGCCGGTGTTCGCCGCCGGCACCGCGCCGCGCGCGGAGCTCGACGAGCTGCTGACGCGCTACCCGAACAAGATGGCCGGGCTGCTCCCCGCGCTCTGGATCGTGCAGCGCGAGCGCGGCTGGGTGAGCGACGAGGCGATGGCCGAGGTGGCCGACGCGCTCGACCTCACCGCGGCGTACGTCAAGGGCGTGGTGACGTTCTACACCATGTACCACCAGCACCCGGTGGGGAAATACTTCATCCAGGTGTGCACCACCACGCCCTGCCACGTGTGCGGCGCCGAGGGGGTGGTCGACGCCTTCCTGCAGCACACCGGGTGCGGCGAGCTGGGGGTGACCTCGGCCGACGGGCGCTACACGGTGATCGAGGTCGAGTGCCTCGGCGCGTGCGGCTTCGCCACGCCGGTGATGATCAACGAGCAGTTCCTGGAGTCGGTGACGCCCCAGCGCGTCCCCGAGATCCTGGCCGCGCTTCCCTGACCATGGGCTATCCGCACCCCTCGCACCCCCGCGAGACCCCCGTCCTCTCGAAGCACTTCGGCGAGCCCGAGGCGCGCACCCTCAAGGGGTGGCGCGACCGCGGCGGCTACGTCGCGCTCGAGAAGGCGCTGAAGATGGACCCCGCCGAGATCCAGACGATCGTCAAGGACTCCGGCCTGCGCGGCCGCGGCGGCGCCGGATTCCCGACGGGCGTGAAGTGGAGCTTCATGAAGCCCGACGGCAAGCAGCACTACCTCTGCTGCAACGCCGACGAGTCGGAGCCCGGCACGTTCAAGGACCGCGAGATCATGCGCTGGACGCCGCACGCCCTGGTCGAGGGCGTGGCGCTCGGCGCGTACGCGATCTACGCCAGCGTCGCGTACATCTACATCCGCGGCGAGTTCACCGAGCCGCTGGAGCAGGTGCGCGCGGCGGTGAAGGAGGCGTACGCGGCGGGCGTCATCGGCGAGAACGCGCTCGGCACGGGCAAGACGGTGCACGTGCACGTCCACCAGGGCGCCGGCGCGTACATCTGCGGCGAGGAGACGGCGCTCATGAACTCGCTGGAGGGGCGCCGCGGGAACCCGCGCATCAAGCCGCCCTTCCCGGCGGTGGCCGGCCTGTTCGGGCAGCCGACGACGATCAACAACGTCGAGACGCTGGCCGCGACGCCGCACATCCTGAACAATGGGGCCGAGTGGTACAAGCAGTTCGGGCGCCCCGACAACCCGAAGAGCGTCGGGACCAAGCTGTTCTCCGTGTGCGGCAACGTCGCGCGCCCGGGCAACTACGAGGTGCCGCTCGGCTTCAACTTCGGCGAGTTCCTGTGGGACCTGTGCGGCGGGGCGGGGGAGGGGCGCGAGATCAAGGCCGTCATCCCCGGCGGCTCGTCGGTGCCGTTCCTGACCGCCGAGGAGTGCCGCACGGCCGTCATGGACTACGAGGGCTTCGTCGCCGCCGGCTCGATGCTCGGCTCGGGCGGCGTCATCGTGTTCGACGACCGGCAGGACATGGTGCGCCAGATCGCGCGCCTCTGCCGCTTCTACGCCCACGAGAGCTGCGCGCAGTGCTCGCAGTGCCGCGAGGGCACGGCCTGGACGACCAAGATCCTGGAGCGCATCGCGGCCGGGGACGGCGTGGCGCAGGACTTCGACACGCTGCTCTCGATCGCCGACAACATGACCGGCAAGACCATCTGCGTGCTCAGCGACTCGTGCGCGACGCCGGTGGTCTCCGGGCTCAAGAAGTTCCGCCACGAGTTCGAGGCCAAGCTGAAGGCCAGCCCGAACGTCGTGAGCTTCGCGGGCACCGCCACCGCGGCCGCCGCGCCGCGCGCGGCCGGGCCCACGGTCTGACCGGGACCACGCCATGGCCGACGTGAAGCAGGTCACGCTCACCATCGAGGGGCGGCCGGTGGTCGTCCCCGAGGGGACGAGCATCCTCGAGGCGGCGAAGACCGCCGGCATCCTCATCCCGCACTACTGCTACCACCCGGGACTCCCGGTGGCCGGCGTGTGCCGGATGTGCCTCGTCGAGGTCGAGAAGTTCCCCAAGCTCGCCCCCGCCTGCGCCACCGCCGTCGGCGAGGGGCAGGTCGTGCACGTGCACTCCCCCAAGGCGCTCGAGGCGCGGAAGGGGGTGCTCGAGTTCCTCCTCATCAACCACCCGCTCGACTGCCCGATCTGCGACCAGGCGGGCGAGTGCGAGCTGCAGGACTACACCTTCCAGGAGGGGCGCGCCGACTCGCGCTACCTGGAGCCCAAGCGCTTCAACCCGGTCGAGGACTTCGGCGGCGACGTCCTGTACGTCACCAACCGCTGCATCCTCTGCACGCGCTGCGTCCGATTCATGGACAAGGTCGCGCAGGAGCCGGTGCTGAACGTCAGCGAGCGCGGCGACCGCGCCACGATCGGCATCCACCCCGAGGCGGACCTCGGCGGGCACGCCTGGTCGGGGAACGTGATCGACCTCTGCCCGGTGGGCGCGCTCGTCTCCAAGGACTTCCTGAACAAGGCGCGCGCCTGGGAGCTCGACCGCACGGCGTCGGTCTGCCCGAACTGCACGCAGGGGTGCAACAGCATCCTCGAGACGCGCGACGACACCGTGGTGCGCATGCGCCCCCGCGCCAACGAGGCGGTGAACCAGTACTTCCTCTGCGACCAGGGGCGGCTCGACTACCGCTGGCTGGAGCGGCGCGACCGCGCCGAGCTGCCGTACGTGCGCGCGCAGACGGCGCGGGGCGGCACCGAGCTGGCCGCCACCGACTGGGACGTCGCGCTGCGCGAGGCGGCCGCGCTGCTCAACGGGCGCCGCGCCCGCGTACTCGCGTCGCCGATGCTCTCCAACGAGGCGCTCGGGCTGCTCGCCCGCGTCGTCGCGCGCACCGGCGGCACGGGCGTGTTCACCGTCCGCACGGGCGACGAGGCGCCGCTGGTGGGCGTCCCCGACCTGGCGCTGCGCGCCGACCGCGCGGCCAACGTCATCGGCGCCGAGCTGCTCGGCTTCGAGCGGCGCGAGATCGGTGCGGTGCTCGACGGGCTGGGCGCGGACGACGTGCTGGTGGTGGCCGACGAGGAGCTGGCCGGGCTCGCGCCGACGCTCCCCGCCGGGGTGCGCGTGCTGGTGGTCGGCACCACGGTGCCGACGTGGGCCGCCGGCGCCGACGTCGTCCTGCCGATCACCAACATGGCGGAGGAGGAGGGGACCTTCACCAACCTCCGCGGGCGCGTGCAGCGCTTCCTCCAGGCCAAGGCCGCGCACGGGCTGGCGCGCCCGAGCTGGTACGTGCTCGGCGACCTGCTGGCGGCGATGGGCGACGGGGAGGGCTACTTCACCGCCGCCGACGCCTTCGCGGCGCTGGCCGCCGCGCAGCCGAGCTTCGCCGGGCTGTCGTACGACGCGCTGGGGCTGCGCGGGCTCCCCGTGGCCGACGCCGAGCGGTTCGCGGCCGAGCCCGCGCTCGCGGGGGCCGCATGACGACGCCACTCGCGGCGCTGGCGCTGCTGCAGTCGTACGACCCGCAGGTCGAGCACCCCGGCAACGGCACCTTCTTCGTGGCGACGGTCGTGAAGATGCTGGTCGTCTTCGCCGTCACGCTCGGGCTGGTGTCGCTGCTCACGCTCGCCGAGCGCAAGATCTCGGCGTGGATCCAGGACCGGCACGGCCCGAACCGCGTGGGGCCCGGCGGGCTGCTGCAGCCGGTGGCGGACGGGCTCAAGAACTTCATGAAGGAGCGCGTGTCGCCGGGGTTCGTCTACGCGCCGATCTTCTGGCTGGCGCCGGCGCTGGCGTTCGTCCCCGCGCTGGTGAGCTTCGCGGTCATCCCGTTCGCCGCGCCGCTGCCGACGCCGTGGGGGCTGATCCCGATGGTCGTCGCCGACGTGCCGATCGGGTTCCTCTACATCCTGTCGATCTCGTCGCTCGGCGTGTACGGGATCACGCTGGCCGGCTGGGCGTCCAACAACAAGTACTCGCTGCTCGGCGGCCTCCGCTCGAGCGCGCAGATGGTGTCGTACGAGATCGCGATGGGGATGTCGACCATCCCGATCCTGCTGCTGGCCGGCAACGTGTCGCTGGGCGCGATCATCCGGCAGCAGGCGGTGACCGGGTGGAACGTGTTCGCGCTCTCGGTCGCGTTCTTCGTCTTCATGGTCGCCGCGTTCGCCGAGACGAACCGGCTCCCGTTCGACCTCCCCGAGGCCGAGTCGGAGCTGATCGCCGGCTACCACACCGAGTACAGCGGGATGGCGTTCGCGATGTTCTTCATCTCCGAGTACTCGGCGATGATCACGCAGAGCGCGCTGATGGTGACGCTGTTCTTCGGCGGGTGGGACATCCCGTTCACGAGCTGGGACAACGAGGCGCCGTACAGCGTGCTGAAGTCGCTGGCGACGCTGGCGAGCTTCGGCGCCAAGACGCTGTTCTTCCTCTTCACCTTCATCTGGATCCGCTGGACGCTGCCGCGCTTCCGCTACGACCAGCTGATGTCGCTGGGGTGGAAGGTCATGCTGCCGGTGGCGCTCGCCTACATCGTGATCGTGGCGACGGCGATCCTGGCGCTCGACGCGGCCGGGGTCGCGCGCGGCCCGCTGTACGGCGGGATCCTGTTCGCGATGAACCTGGTGCTGCTGGTGATCCTGTTCGTCTGGCTCGACCGCGGGCGGCTCATCAGCCCGGCGAGCGGGCGGGCGCGGGCCGCCGAGGTGGCGCGCCTGCGCGCCCGCGCGTTCGAGGTGCGGCAGGGGCGGCGGGCCCCGGTGGCGGAGCTGGCCGGCGAGGCGGCCGACTGACATGGCGATCAACGTGAAGGTGCTCGACCGCCCCGTCGAGCAGGTGAGCTACGTGCGCGCGACCCTCAAGGGGATGGCGCAGACGTTCAAGCACCTGGTCAACCGCGAGAAGCGGCACCAGGTGACGATCCAGTACCCCGAGCAGAAGTGGGACCTCTCGCCGCGCTGGCGCGGGACCCACCGCATGCTCACGACCGAGACCGGCAAGGCGAAGTGCGTCGCCTGCGGCCTCTGCCCGACCGTCTGCCCGGCGAACTGCATCAAGCTGGTGCCGGGCGAGGACGAGCAGGGGAACCGCTACCCGCTGGTGTTCGAGATCGACGAGTTCCGCTGCATCTTCTGCGGCTACTGCCAGGAGGTGTGCCCGGAGGAGGCGATCCACGTCGGCCGGCACTACGAGAACGCCGAGTACAGCCGCGACGGGATGGTCTACGACCTGGAGCGGCTCATGGCGCAGACGCACCCGGTGAGCGACCTGTGGGACCCCGCCGACCCGAAGGGCGAGTGAGCGCATGAGCCTCCTGTACCAGGTCCACTTCTACCTCTTCGGGATCATCGCCGTCGCGTCGGCGCTGTTCTTCGTGACGCGCAAGAACCCCGTGGCCGCCGCCCTCTGGCTGGTGAACACGATGTTCGCGCTGGCGGCGCTCTACGTGATGCTCGACGCGCAGTTCGTCGGGGCGATCCAGGTGCTGGTGTACGCCGGCGCCATCATGGTGGTCTTCCTGTTCGTCGTCATGCTCCTGAATCTCGGGCAGACCGACGCCCCCGACTTCCGCACGCCGGGGGTCCGGCTCGGCGCCGCGGCGGTCGCGGTGGTGATGCTGGCCGAGCTGCTGGTGCTCTCGCGCGCCGGGCGCATCCCCGAGGTGGCCCCGTCGGCGACGCCGCAGACCAACGTCGTCGCGCCGGTGGCCGAGCTCCTCTTCACCGAGCACCTGCTGGCCTTCGAGATCACGAGCGTGCTGCTCCTGGTCGCGGTGGTCGGCGCCGTGGTGCTCGCCAAGCGCCAGAGGCGCGCATGATCGCCGAAGCCCTCTTCTTCAGCGCCATCCTGTTCACGATCGGCGTCGTGGGCGTGCTCACCCGCCGGAACGCGCTCATCATCTTCATGTGCGTCGAGCTGATGCTCAACGCCGTGAACCTGAGCTTCGTCGCGCTGTCCAAGATGCACGGCGCTGCGCTCGGGCAGGTCTTCGTCGTGTTCGTGATGACCGTGGCGGCCGCCGAGGCGGCGGTCGGGCTGGCGATCGTGATCGCCGTCTACCGGCACTTCGGCACGGTCGAGCTCCAGAACATCAACCTGCTCCGGGGCTGATGATGCTCGCCCTGCTCCAGGCCGCGGCCGAGGCGTCGCCGGCGGCCCACCCGCTCGCGGGGACGGTGGCGGAGTACGTGTGGATGCTGCCGCTCCTGCCGCTCCTCGGCTTCGTGATCAACGGCCTCCTCTCGATCGTCCCGGCGTACCACGCCGGGCCGGAGGACGTGTCGCACGACCCCGAGGCGGGGCACACCGACATGGCGCACGAGGAGGCGTACGAGGCCGAGGCCACGACCTTCCACCGGCGGTGGAACGCGCTGTCGAGCGTCGTCGGGCCGCTGGTCGTCGGGATCGCCTTCGTGCTGGCGGCGGCGATCTTCCTGGCCATGCGCGCCGCCGGTCCGTCGCTCGAGACGGCCGGCGCCTTCGTGCGCACCTACGGGTCGTGGATGCCGGCGGGGGAGCTGCGCATCAACTGGGGGCTGCAGCTGGACCAGCTGTCGATGCTGATGACGCTGATCATCACCGGCGTCGGGACGCTGATCCACCTGTTCAGCATCGGCTACATGCGGACGGACCCCGGGTACTCGCGCTACTTCGCGTACCTGAACCTGTTCGTCTGCTTCATGCTCGTGCTGGTGCTCGGCGGGAGCTACCCCGTGCTGTTCGTGGGCTGGGAGGGGGTGGGGCTCTGCTCCTACCTGCTCATCGGCTTCTGGTTCTCTGACGAGAGCAACGCGAACGCGGGCAAGAAGGCGTTCATCGTCAACCGGGTCGGCGACTTCGGCTTCCTGGTGGCGATGTTCCTCCTGTGGGCGAACCTCGGCACGCTCGACTACGCCGGCGTCGACGCCGCCGCCACGCGGCTGGTGGCCAACGGCGCGCTCGTCACCGCGATCTGCCTGTTCCTGTTCCTCGGGTGCGCCGGCAAGAGCGCGCAGCTGCCGCTCTACATCTGGCTCCCCGACGCCATGGCCGGCCCGACCCCCGTGTCGGCGCTGATCCACGCGGCGACGATGGTGACGGCGGGCGTGTACCTGATCGCCCGCAGCGGGGCGCTGTTCGCGCTGGCGCCGTTCGCGTCGCTGCTGGTCGCGCTCACCGGGGCGCTGACGGCGCTGTTCGCGGCGACGATCGGCCTCAAGCAGTGGGACATCAAGAAGGTGCTCGCGTACTCCACGGTCTCCCAGCTCGGCTACATGTTCGTGGCCGCGGGCGTCGGGGCGTACTCGGCGGCGGTGTTCCACCTCGCGACGCACGCCTTCTTCAAGGCGCTGCTCTTCCTCGGCGCCGGCTCGGTGATCTACGCCCTCCACGAGGCGTACCACCACACGCACCGCGAGGAGGACGCGCAGGACATGCGCAACATGGGCGGGCTCCGCCGGCACATGCCGGTGACGTGGGCGCTCATGTGGGCGGCGACGCTGGCGATCGCCGGCGTCCCGGTCTTCTCCGGCTTCTTCTCGAAGGACCAGATCCTCGGCGCCGTCTACGGGGCGGCGCGCCACTCGGCGATCGGCGAGCTGCGGCTGCTCGGGATCCCGGGGTCGGCGATCCTCTACGGGATCTACGTGCTCGGGCTGGTGACCGCGCTCATCACCGCGATCTACATGACGCGGATGATGCTCTACACCTTCCACGGCGCCAACCGCACCGGGGAGGGCGAGCGCCCGCACCTGCACGAGGCGCCGTGGATCATGACCGGGCCGCTGGCGGTGCTCGGCGTGCTGACGGTGTTCGGCGGGTGGCTGAACCTGCCGG
This sequence comes from Roseisolibacter sp. H3M3-2, assembly GCF_029211165.1. Classification (GTDB taxonomy): domain Bacteria; phylum Gemmatimonadota; class Gemmatimonadetes; order Gemmatimonadales; family Gemmatimonadaceae; genus Roseisolibacter. Next base: position 5,643 of record NZ_JARGEK010000004.1, on the reverse strand, counting down.
CGGTGCTGCACGCACTCGGGCCGGAGGCGCTGCTCGACCGGTGGCTGGCCCCCGTGGTCGCCCGCGCCAGCGCGACGCTGGCCGGCGGCGAGGTGGCGCACCTGTCGCACGCGACCGAGTACGCGCTGATCGGGGCCGCGGTGGCGGTGTCGGTCCTCGGCATCGGCTTCGCGGTCGTGCGCTACCGCGGCCCGCTGCTGGCCAAGCGCGAGGCCGAGGCGGCGGAGACCGGGCTCGGCGCGGCGGTGCGGCAGGCGTACTACGTCGACCGCGGGATCGGCCGCTACCTCGTCGAGCCGACCATCGCGCTGTCGCGGAAGGTGCTCTGGCGCGGGCTGGACGTCGGGCTGATCGACGGCGTGATCGTCAACGGCAGCGCGGCGCTGATGCGGGGGGTGGCGTGGGCCGGCGCCCGCATCCAGACCGGGAACGTCGGCAACTACGCCTGGATCGTCGCGGTCGGCGCGCTGGTGGTGATCGGCGCGGTCGCGTTCCGATGAGCCGTCCGCCGGCACCCCGCCCGGCCCCCTCTCCCTCGAACGACTGAACGCGGAATGCGAGACGTGCTCGCCGCGCTGCGCCTGGACGCCTGGGTGCTGCCCGCGCTGATGGTGTGGCCGCTCCTCGGGGCGCTGCTGATCTTCATGTTCGGCCGGACGGCCCGCCCCGGCGCGGCCCCCGGCTTCGCGCCGTGGCGCGACGTGCGCGTGCTCACGATGATCGTGCTCATCGGCGAGGCGCTCATGTCGGTCGGCCTGTGGGCGATCTTCGACCCGGGCGTCACCGGCTGGCAGGCGCGCATCGACCTGCCCTGGATCCCGGAGTGGGGCGCCGGGCTGACGCTCGGCGTCGACGGGATCTCGCTGGTCATGGTGCTGCTCACGACGCTGCTCATGCCGCTGGCGGTGCTGGCGAGCTGGGACAACGTGCGCAGCAAGGTCCGGAGCTACTACGGGCTGCTGCTCATCCTCATGAGCGGCACGCTGGGCGTGTTCCTCGCTCTCGACCTGCTCCTGTTCTACGTGTGCTGGGAGCTGGTGCTGATCCCGATGTACTTCATGATCGGGATCTCGGGGGGGCGCGAGCGCGCGCGGGCGAGCCACAAGTACTTCCTGGCGGCGTTCATCGGCTCGCTGCTGATGCTCGTGTCGATCATCGCCCTGTGGGTCGCCGGCGGGTCGCAGAGCTTCAACCTCGACGCGCTGCTCATCGCCACGCGCGGCGCCATCGGCCAGACCGCGCAGACCTGGCTCTTCCTCGGCTTCTTCACCGCCTTCGCGGTCAAGAGCGCGTTCTTCCCGTTCCACACGTGGCTCCCCGACGCGCAGCACGAGGCGCCGACCAGCGGGGCGGTGGCGCTCGGCATCAAGGTCGGCACCTACGGCATCCTGCGCTTCGCGCTGCCGTTCTTCCCGGCGGCGGCGCTCGACCCGACGCTGCGGCTGACGATCATCGGGCTGGCGGTGGCCGGCATCATCTACGGCGCGCTGGTCGCCATGGTGCAGCCCGACTTCAAGAAGCTGGTGTCGTACGCGTCGGTGAGCCACCTCGGCTTCGTCGTGCTCGGGATCTTCGCGCTCACGGTGCAGAGCATCCAGGGCGCGATGATGGTCATGATCGGCCACGGCGTGTCGATCGGCGCGCTGTTCCTGCTGGTCGGGATGCTCCAGGACCGGAGCGGCACCGGGATGATCCAGCGCTTCGGCGGGATCGCGCGCGTGGCGCCGCTGTTCGCGGCCTCGCTGACCGTGGTCGCCCTCAGCACGATCGGGCTCCCCGGGACCAACGGCTTCGTCGGCGAGTTCCTGGTCCTGATCGGCGCCTACGGCGCCTACCCGATCCCGGCCGTGCTGGCGACGACGGGGGTGATCCTCGCCGCCGTCTACCTGCTGTGGGCGCTGCAGCGCGTGATCTTCAACCCCCGCACGGCCGACGAGGCCGGGGACGTCCGCGACCTCGACCGGCGCGAGCTCGTGGCGATGGTCGGCTTCGTCGTCGCGATCCTCTGGCTCGGGATCGCCCCAGGCCCGGTGCTCCGCCGCATCGAGGGGCCCGCCCAAAGGATCGTCGAGCAGGTCACCCGCGGCGCCGAGACGGCCGCCGCCGCCCCGCCCACCGCCGCCCTTCCGTAGGGGGTCTCCCGGAGCCCCTCGGGGGCCCGTCCCGACGCCGCACGCGCGCTCCTTCCGGCACCCTGTACCCGGGTGCAGTATCGAGGCGCAGTACCGGTTCGTTCCGCGTCACCGTCGCGTGACGCGTGCGCCCCACCGGACGCATGCGGCACGGGACGACTCCACCGGGAGGTCGGCTCATGCGTGATTGGCTCGCCGCCGTGCAATACGCCACCTGGATCCTACCCGCGCTCCTGCTGGTCCCGCTCGCGGGCGCGGCGCTGATCGGCATCGCCTGCCGACCAGCGCTGCACCCCGAGACCCAGGAGGAGTACGTGGACGGGGGCCGGGTGCGGGCGATCGCCTTCGGCACGCTGCTGGTCGAGGCGCTCCTCTCGGCGGGGATGTGGTGGGCCTTCGACCCGGCCGACCCGGCGTGGCAGTTCCGCGTCGACCTCCCCTGGATCGCGGACTGGGGCGCCCGCTTCACCCTCGGCGTCGACGGCATCTCGCTGTTCATGGTGCTGCTGACGACCTTCCTGATGCCGCTCGCCATCATGGGCGACTGGACGAGCGTGCGCACCAAGCTGCGCACGCACTACGTCCTGCTGCTCGTGCTGACGACCGGCATGGTCGGCGTCTTCACCACGCTCGACCTGCTGCTGTTCTACGTGTTCTGGGAGATCATGCTGGTGCCGATGTATTTCATCATCGGCATGTGGGGCGGCGAGCGCCGCACCTACGCGAGCGTGAAGTTCTTCCTGTACACGATGTTCGGCTCGCTCCTCATGCTCCTCGCCATCATCTGGTTGTGGGCGGGGACGGGGGCGACGAGCTTCGGGTACGAGCACATCCTCGCGAACTTCCGCCACGCCGGCCCGGCGACGTTCTGGCTGTTCGGCGCGTTCTTCCTGGCGTTCGCGATCAAGGTCCCGCTCTTCCCGTTCCACACGTGGCTCCCCGACGCCCACGTCGAGGCGCCGACCACGGGGAGCGTGATCCTCGCCGGCGTGATGCTGAAGATGGGGACCTACGGGTTCCTCCGGTTCGCGCTCCCGCTCTTCCCGGCGGCGGCGATGCACCCGACCATCCGCGCCCTGGTGCTCGGCCTCGCGGTGGTGTCCATCGTGTACGGGGCGCTGGTGGCGATGGTGCAGCCCGACCTCAAGAAGCTGGTCGCCTACTCCAGCGTCAGCCACCTCGGGTTCGTGATGCTCGGGATCTTCGCCCTCACGGAGCAGAGCATCCAGGGCGCGCTGATGGTGATGGTGAGCCACGGCATCTCGACCGGGGCGCTCTTCCTGATGATCGGGATGCTGTACGAGCGGGCGCACACCCGCGAGATCGCCAAGTTCGGCGGGATCGCGCGCTCGGTGCCCGTCTTCTCGGCGTTCTTCCTGCTCGTCGCGCTCAGCAGCATCGGGCTCCCCGGGACCAACGGCTTCGTGGGCGAGTTCCTGACGCTGCTCGGGGCGTACCAGACGGCGCCGCTGTTCGTGGTGCTCGCCTCGACGGGCGTCGTGTTCGCGGCCGCGTACCTGCTCTGGGGGGTGCAGCGGGTGCTCTTCAACCCGCTCCGCAGCGAGGCGAACGCGACCCTGGTAGACTTGAACCGCCGCGAGCTCGCCGTGGTCGGCGTCTTCGCGGTGGCCATCCTCTGGCTGGGCCTCGCGCCCGGCCCGGTGCTGCGCCGGATGGAGCCGGCCGCCGCCCGCCTCGTGCAGCAGGTCGAGCGCGGGGCCCAGGTGGCCGCGCTGCCCGACACCAGCACGGTTCGCCAGCCCTGACCTCATGCCGCTCGACCTGTCCGTCCCCGCCTCGCTCGTCACCGCGCTCCTCCCCGACCTGATCGTCATGGGGGGGGCGATGGCCCTCCTCCTCTGGGGCGTCTGGCGCCCCGAGGGGGCCTCGGGGCGGCCGGTCGGCGTCGGCGCCATCGGCGTGTGCCTCGCCGCCCTCGCCGCCATCGCCGGGATGGCGGTGCAGGGGATCACGGCGGGCCCCGGCCCGATCGCCATCGACAACTTCCGCTGGGCGACCGACGCGGTGATCCTCGTCGGCACGATCCTCAGCATCGCGCTGGCCGACGACTACGGGCGGCGCGCCGAGCCGGTGGCGGTCGAGTCGCACGCGCTCACGCTGCTCGCGGCGTCGGGGATGATGCTCCTCGCCGGCGCGCGCGACCTGATCCTCGTCTTCCTCGGGATCGAGGTCATGTCGGTGGCGGTCTACGTGCTCGCCGGGATCAACCGGCGCAGCGCGCGCTCGGCCGAGGCGGCGCTCAAGTACTTCCTGCTCGGCGCCTTCTCGACCGCCTTCCTGCTGTACGGCGTGGCGCTGGTCTACGGCGCCACCGGCGCGACCAACCTGACCGCGATCGGCAGCGCGCTCGCCGCGTCGCCGCCGGGGCCGGGGTCGATGGCGGTGATCGGGCTGGCGCTCATGCTGGTCGGCTTCGCCTTCAAGGTCGCCGCCGCGCCCTTCCACATGTGGACCCCGGACGTCTACGACGGGGCGCCGACGCCGTTCACCGCCTTCATGGCGGCCGCGGTGAAGGCGGCCGCCTTCGCGAGCTTCGCCCGCGTGTTCATGGAGGGGTTCGGCCCGGTGTTCGTGCGCTGGCACTCGGTGCTGTGGTGGCTGGCGGCGCTCACGATGGTCCTCGGCAACCTGATCGCCCTGTCGCAGCGGAACCTCAAGCGCATGCTCGCCTACTCGAGCATCGCCCACGCCGGGTACCTGCTGGTCGCCCTCGTCACCAACACGACCGAGGGCGCGGCGGCGATGGTGTTCTACCTGTTCGCCTACACGCTGGCGACGGTCGGCGCCTTCGCGGTGGTGATGGCGCTGGCCGAGGGCGCCGAGCGGCCGCAGGACGTGCGCGAGTGGTCGGGGCTCTTCTCGGTGCGCCCGCTGCTGGCCATCGCGATGGCGGTGTTCATGCTCGCGCTGCTCGGCTTCCCGCTGGCCGGCGGGATGGGCTTCTTCGCCAAGTGGTATCTGCTGCAGGCGGCGCTCAAGGCGCCGGCGCCGCAGACGCGGCTGGCGGTGCTGCTGGTCATCACGTCGGTGATCTCGGCGGGGTACTACCTCTACGTGATCATGGTGATGTTCATGCGGCCGCGCCCCGCCGACGCGGCGCCGTTCCCCGACACCCCGGCGTGGACCCGCTCGGTGATCGTCGGCGCGGCGGTGCTGCTGCTGGCGCTGGGGCTCTACCCCAGCCCGATCGTGCGGTGGGCGCGCTCCAGCTCCCTCCAGCCGACGACGGCGACCGGCGTCCCGAGCACCCCCGAGGCGCTGCGGATCACGGCGCGCTGACCGATCCCGCACGTCGCGACGCCCCGAGGGCCGGCCCCGCGCCGGCCCTCGGCGCTTGTGTGGGCCCCGCCCCCTGGCCACCTTGCCGGCGCGGCCGCCCCGGCCGCCAGTCCGCCACCCCGCACGCGCTCATGGCCGCCCAGGTCCCGCACGAGATCAAGTCGGATCGTAGCCATGTCGTTCTGTGAGCCAAGGAGTTGAGACCACGATT
>NZ_JARGEK010000399.1 GCF_029211165.1 Roseisolibacter sp. H3M3-2 | reverse complement strand
GGTCGAGACGGCGGCCCGCGCGGCGGCCGCCACGACGGCGAGGTGTGCCGCGCGGGCGGCGTGGCGGGGCGGTCGGAGCGCGGCGATCGCGGGCGGCACGGATCCCTGGGGCGTGTGCGGGGCGTCACGCGTGCGGCGCGCCCCACGGGCGTTCGCCTTGCCGCTCCGCGAGCGAGGTGGATAACTTAGCGCCGCGTTTGCCACCCCGACACCAGCGGCGCGCCGCGGCGCGGTGGCCCTCCCTCCCACGCCGCGCCCCGAGAGCGTGACCGTTCGCGACGCCCGCGTCACCGAGCAGCGCAACCCGCGCACCGTCGACATCGACCTCGCGTCGCCGCTCGGCATCGTCGATCTCATGAACGCGGAGGATCGGACGGTGGCGGACGCGGTCGCGTCGCAGCGCGAGCGGATCGCGGAGGCGGTGGCCGAGGCGGAGGCGACGTTCCGCCGCGGCGGGCGGCTGTTCTACGCCGGCGCCGGCACGTCGGGGCGCCTGGGCGTCCTCGACGCGAGCGAGTGCCCGCCGACGTTCGGCGTCGGCTTCGACCTCGTGCAGGGGATGATCGCCGGCGGCGAGGCCGCGATGTTCCGCGCGCAGGAGGGCGCCGAGGACTCGCCCGAGGGCGGCGCGCGCGACGTGGACGCGCGCGGCGTGCGCGAGGGGGACTTCTTCATCGGCATCGCCGCCAGCGGCACGACGCCGTACGTGCGCGGCGCGCTGCAGCGCGCGCGGGCGCTCGGCGCGCGCACGGCCATCGTCGCCTGCTCGCCGCCGCCGGCCGAGACGCTGTCGCACGTCGACGTCCCGATCGTCACGGTCACCGGCCCCGAGGTGCTGACCGGCTCGACGCGGCTCAAGGCGGGGACGGCGACGAAGCTCGTGCTCAACACGATCACGACCGGCGCCATGATCCGCGTCGGGAAGGCGTACGGCAACCTGATGGTCGACCTGCGCGCGACGAACGTGAAGCTGGTCGACCGCAGCGAGCGGATCGTGATGGAGGTGTGCGGCGTGGCGCGCGAGGCGGCGCGCGCGCTGATCGCCGACTCGGGCGGGAGCGTGAAGACGGCGATCGTCATGCAGAAGCTGGGCGTCGCGCGCGCCGAGGCCGAGCGCGCGCTCGAGGCGGCGGGCGGGGTGATCCGCCGCGTGGTGCCCGACGCGCCGCCGCCGGTGCTCCCCGCGGGCGCCGGGGCGCCGGGCGCGTGACGGCGCCGGCGACGCGCCCGACCCCCGGACCCGACGTCTACGTCGGGCTGATGTCCGGCACGTCCACCGACGGGATCTCGGCGGCCGCCGCGCGCTTCGCGGACGCCGGCGACGGCACGGTGCGCGTGACGCTGCTCGGCTTCGCGCAGCGGGCGTACGACGCGGCGCAGCGCGCGCGCCTGCTCGACGCGATGCAGCAGGGGAGCGCGCGCGACTACTGCCGCCTGTCGGCGGACCTCGGCGACTGGCTGGCCGACGCGGCGGCGGCGCTGCTCGCCGAGAGCGGGGTGGCGCGCGCCGACGTGCGCGCGGTCGCGTCGCACGGGCAGACGCTGTGGCACGAGCCGGGGCACTCGACCTGGCAGGCCGGCGAGTCGGCGGTGATCGCGGAGCGGCTGGGCGTCGACGTGATCAGCGACTTCCGCGTGCGCGACGTCGCCGCGGGGGGGCAGGGGGCGCCGCTGGTGCCGATCGCCGACACGCTGCTGTTCGCCGCGCCCGACCGGTGGCGCGCGCTGCAGAACCTGGGCGGGATCGGCAACGTGACCGTGGTGCCGCCCGCGGCGCCCGGGCGCGACCCGTCGGCCGGGGTGCGCGCGTTCGACACCGGGCCGGGCGTGGCGGTGATCGACCTCGTCGCGCGCCGCGTGCGCCCGTCGCTCCCGTTCGACGTCGACGGGCGGCTCGCCGCCGCGGGGACGCCGGTGGACGCGGCGGTGGACGCGCTGCTCGCCGACGACTACTTCGCCGCGCCGCCGCCCAAGTCCACGGGGCGCGAGCTGTTCGGCGCCGCGTACGCCGAGCGGCTGGTCGAGGCGGCGCGCGCGGGGCGCGCCGGCGCGACCGACGAGGACCTCGTCGCGACCGCCGTCGCGCTCACCGCGCGCAGCGTGGCCGACGCCTACGCGCGCTTCCTGCCGGAGCCGGTGCGCGAGGTGCTGCTCTCGGGCGGCGGCGCGCGCAACCCGGTGCTCGCGGCCGCGATCGCGCGCGAGGTCGCCCGCCGCGACGGCGCGCCGCGCGTGCGCGCGTTCGACGAGGTGTTCTTCGACGGCGAGGCGAAGGAGGCGGTGGCGTTCGCGCTGCTCGGCTGGCTGCACGTGGAGCGGCGCCCGGGCAACGTCCCCGGCGCCACCGGCGCGCGCGGCCCGCGCGTGCTCGGCAAGCTGACGCCGGCGTGATAGCGCGATGAGCGAGACCTCCCGCCTCCTGATCCCGGCCGTCCGCGCCGACGCCGACGGCCGCTTCGACGGCGCGCGCCCCGCGATGGCCGACGCGCTCGCGCTGGGCGTCGGCGGCTTCGTGCTGCACGGCGGCGAGCAGGAGGCCGTCCGCCTGCTCACCCGCGAGCTGCAGCAGAAGTCGCGCGTGCCGCTCCTCGTCGGCGCCGAGATGGAGCGCGGGGCCGGGCAGCAGTTCGGCGGCGCCACGGGGCTCCCGCCGCTCGCCGCGATCGCCTGGCTCGACGACCTGGAGGCGCTCAAGCGCGCCGCCCGCCTGACCGCGCGCGAGGCGCGCACGATGGGGGTGAACTGGACGTTCGGCCCCGTGTGCGACCTCGACCTCGAGCCGCGCAACCCGACGCTCGGCACGCGCGCGCTCGGCGACGACCCGGCGCGCGTCGGGCGCCTCGCCGTGGCGTGGATCGAGGCCTGCCAGGCCGAGGGCGTGGTGGCGTGCGCCAAGCACTTCCCGGGGCTGGGGCGCGCGACCGAGGACCCGCACCGCGCGCTCCCCGTGATCGCCGCCGACCGCGACACGCTGCACGCGACCGACCTCGAGCCGTTCCGCGCGGTGATCGCGGCCAACGTCGCGTCGATGATGACGGCCCACGCCGCGTATCCCGCGCTCGACCCGGGCGGGCTGCCGGCGACGCTGTCGCGCGAGCTGCTCACCTGGCTGCTGCGCCAGCAGCTGCGCTACGACGGGCTGCTCGTGTCCGACTCGCTCGCCGCCGGGGGCGTCGCGGCCTCGGCGCCCGACGAGGGGGAGGCCGCGGTGCGCGCGATCGCGGCGGGGTGCGACGTCATCCTCGCGCCCGCCGACCTGGCCCGCACCGCGAAGGCGCTGGAGGAGGCGCTGGCGACGCGGCGCCTCGACCCGACGCGCGTGCAGCAGGCGGTGCGGCGGCGGCTCAAGTGGGCGCAGTGGGCCGCGCCGCCGAACGACTGGCGCCGCCCGATCGCGGCCGACGCCGCCTGGGGCGCGCAGCTGGCCGACCGCGTGGTGCACGTCGCGCGCGGCGCCGTCGCGTCGCTCGGCGGCGCGGTCGAGGTCGTGGTCGTCGACGACGACGCGGCCGACGCCGCGGCGCCCGAGGCCGAGGGCGGCGACCGGGTGCGGCTGCGCTGGGACGCCGCGGCGCAGCCGATGGTCGTGGTGCGCGACCCGGCGAGCGGCGCGGTGCTCTCGTTCGCCCGCGGCGGCGACGCGTCGATCGCGGCGTCGGGGGCGGAGGTCGAGCTCGTGTACTCCGACGGCGTGAAGAGCGTCGGGCGCCGCGAGCGCGGGCGCGGCCGCTGAGCCGGCGGCCGGGCGGCATGCGCCGCGGCGGGTGAGGGCGCGGGGGGCACCGACACGGTGTCCCCCGCGCTCGCATGGCGGCGCGCGTTCGACCGTCGCGGGCCCGACGGCGGCGGCGGGAAGCCCTGGCGGCTGGTGCCGTCCCGGCGCCTCGGCCGACCGCGGCTACCGGCGGGGCGCGCGTGCGGCCACGTTGCGGGCGTCGTACCGCGATTCCTCGTTCCGCTCCCGACGGCGCATGCTCCCGACTGTCCGCCCGATCGCCACCGCCGCCGCGCTCGCGGCGGCCCTCGCCCTCGCGTGCCGCCGCGCCGCGCCCGCGCCGGCCCCGTCGCCCGCGTC
>NZ_JARGEK010000398.1 GCF_029211165.1 Roseisolibacter sp. H3M3-2 | reverse complement strand
GCCGGCGGCGGCGATCGGGCGGCGCGCGCCGGCCCACCGCCCGATCACCGCCGCCGCCGCGTCGCCGAGCGCGACGCCGAGCATCGCCGCCACGGCGGCGGGGCGGGGGAAGAGCGCGACCGCGAGCAGGTAGGCGATCGCCATCCACGTCGCCCCCGACCAGCGCTCGCGCTCGTGCGGGCGCAGCAGCCCGCCGAGCGCGCCCTCGAAGCGCGCGCGCGTGGCGGCGTGGCGCCGGCGCACCGCCTCGACCGCGAGCGCGACGGCCAGCGCGGCGCCGAGCGCCGCCGCGAGCCACTCGCGGCGCACCCCGGCGGCGTAGGCGGCCGGCACCACCGCCGAGGCGAGGTGGATCGCCTTGCGCGCGACCTCGTGCCGGAGCGTGACGGCCACGCGCGGCGCGTGCGGCGTTCCGCGCGGGGCGCTACTTCACCAGGCGCTGGCGGAGCGCCGCCTGCACGACCGACGCGCTCTGCGTGTTGAGGCGCCACCGCCCGAAGCCGCTCTGGTCGACGAACACCAGCGTCACGCGCGGGTCGCGGTACTCCCACACCTGCGTGCGCCCGCGCACGTTCTGCTCCGGCCCGTTCGGGTCGAGGATCTGGTCGGGCTCCCCGAAGGCCAGGTACGCGGTGCCGCGGTCGGTCAGCCAGCCGCTGGTCGCCTCCTCGCGGAAGCGCAGGTTGGCGGCGCGCAGGCGGGTGAAGTACTCGCGCAGCCCCTCGTGCTGCGCCGTCGTCGGCGCCGGGTCGGTCTCGCGCAGGAACACCGCCCACGCGCCGGCGCGCGCCTCGGGCGTGGTGTCCCTGAGCACGCGCAGCCGCTCGGGCGTGGCGTAGTAGCGCAGGTAGTCGACCATCTGCTCGAACGACGCCACCGGCAGCTCCTCGCCGAGCGAGACGAAGAGCGGGGCGCGCACCGAGTCGGCGTCGGCGGCCGGGCCGCCGGGGGCGCGGACCACGGCGTCGAACGCGACGACGCCGATGCCGGCGCGCGAGACGGGGACGCGCACCACGCCGCTGTACAGCGCGAGCGGCGCCTGCGCCGCCGCCTGCACCGCCGCCACGCGCCGGTCGAGCGCCACCGCGCCGCGCGACAGCGCCGCGCCGCCGCCGGGGACGCGCACCGCGGCCTGCACGGTGAGGCGCGGCGGCGCGTCGGCGCCGCCGGCGCCGTACGCCTCGACGTACACGGGGACGAGCGAGTCGACGCCGAACACCGCGGCGGCGCGCGGGCTGGCGACGAGGCGCGGCAGCGTGTCGAGGCGCGCGCGCGGCGTCACCTCGTAGGCGAGCACCGGCGTCGACAGCGCGCCGGCGCCGAGGCGCGGCACGGTCAGCGGGACGTCGACCACGCTGCTGCGCGAGGCGCCGACGTCGCGCACCGCCAGCGCGAGCGTGTAGCGCCCGGGCGCGAGCACGACGCCCTGCGTGAACAGCACGCTCTCGTCGGTGCGCGCGGTCTCGCGGAACGTCGCCACGCGCACCACCTCGTCGCTGGCCAGCGACACCACGCGCGCCCCGGCCACCGAGGCGTCGGGGCGCAGGTCCATGCGCACCTGGTAGGCGGCGCGGTAGCGGTCCCCCTCGCGCACGAACGCCAGCGCGCGGTTGGCGAGCGACAGCGTGACCACCGCCAGGGTCGAGTCGCCCGAACGCGCGAAGTACGCGACCGTGCCCACCGCCGGCACGTCGCCGCGCGGGACGATGAGCCCCATCTGCTGGTAGATCCCCGTCATCTCGGTGAGCGGGGCCGGCGGCGCGCCGCGGCGCGCGTCGGGACGCGGGCCGCCGGCGGGGTCGCCCACGCGCGGGCGCGGGGCGCAGGGGGCGAGCGCCAGCGCGGCGAGGGGGAGGGCGCGGAGGGCGCGCGGGGCGGCGCTGGACATGGGGGTGGCTGCGAAGGCTCGGCTCGCCGGGGATCGGCGGCGTCGAATGTACCCCCGCGCCGCGGGATTGTGCGACGGTGCGGCGACCCGCCGCCCCCCTTCGCTTGCCATGCCGCCCCTCCGGTCGGTAGCATTGCGCCATGTCCCGAGAGAGCCTGGTCGGCACCACCCTCGCCGGCTACGAGATCCGCAGCGTGGTCGGCGAGGGGGGCACCTCCGCGGTGTACCGCGCCGACCACCCGACCCACGGGACCGTCGCGCTGAAGGTGCTGCGCGACCGCCTGCGCCAGGACCGCACCGCCGTCCAGCGCTTCGTCCGCGAGGCCCAGTACGGGGGCCGCGTGCTGCACCCCAACGTGGTGCGCACGATCGAGATCGGCGAGGCCGAGCCGGGGCTCCACTTCCTCGCCATCGAGTGGGCGGGCGGCGAGATCCTCGAGAAGTACGCGAAGAAGCACTGCCCGATCCCGGCGCCCGAGGTGGCCGACATCGTCGGCCAGATCGCCGCCGCCGTGCAGGCCGCGCACGACGCCGGCATCGTGCACCGCGACCTGAAGCCGGAGAACGTCATGTACGACCCGGCGTCGCGGCAGGTGAAGCTCCTCGACTTCGGCATCGCCGCCGAGGCCGACCAGAGCGCCGACGAGCGCCTCACGCGCGCCGGCTTCTTCGTCGGCACGCTGATGTACGTCGCCCCCGAGGCGCTCTCCGGCGAGATGGTCACCGCCGCCGCCGACCAGTACTCGCTGGCGACGATCGCGTACTTCCTCCTCTCGGGGTGCCACCCGTACTCGGGGAAGTCGCCGCGCGAGATGTTCACGCAGCTCCTCTCGCAGCCGCCCCTCCCGCTGGGCAAGGCGAAGGAGGGGCTGCTCGTCTCCCCCGCCGTCGAGGCGGTCGTGATGAAGGGGCTCTCCAAGAGCCCGGCCGACCGCTACCCCGACGTGAAGAGCTTCGCCGCCGCGCTGCGCGGCGCGCTCGACGCCCCGGCGCCCGAGCCGCCGAAGGGCGAGGCGGGGGTGTTCGGGAAGCTCAAGGGGCTCTTCAAGCGCTGACGTCGGCCCCCGGCGACGCCGCCGGGGCCCCCGCGGCCGCCCCCTCGACCACCGGCGTGCTCACCGCCGGCGTGCGGCGCTCGACCGCCCGCAGCCACACGGTGAACGTCGTCCCCTGCCCGGGGGCGCTCTCCACCGTCAGGTCGCCGCCGAGCAGGCGCGCCAGCCGCCGCGAGATCGCCAGCCCGAGCCCCGTGCCGCGCACCGCCGAGTCGCCGGTGCGCGGGCCGATCTGCTCGAACTCGTCGAAGATCCGCTCGTGCTCCTCGGCGGGGATCCCGATGCCGGTGTCGATCACCTGCAGCGCCACCCAGTCGGGGTCCACCTCGCCGGGCTCCGGGCGCCGCCGCATCCCGGCGAGCGCCGGCAGCCCCGGGATCGCGGGGAGCAGGCGCGCCAGCCGCTCGGCCGGCGGCCGCGCCTCGTCGTCGGCCTCGTCGCGCCGACGCCCGACCTGCGCGCGCACCGAGATGCGCCCCTCCGGCGTGAACTTCACCGCGTTCCCGAGCAGGTTCACGAGGATCTGCCGCAGGTGCACCGGGTCCGTGCGCACGCGCGGCAGCGTGGCCGGGACGCCGAGCGACAGCGCGAGCTCCTTGGCCTGCACGAGCGGCTCGAGCTCCGTCGCCACGTCGAGCACGAACGGGCGCAGGTCGATGACCTCGGTGCTCACGTCGAGGCGCCCCGCCGAGATCTTCGCGAGGTCGAGGATCTGGTCGACGAGCTGCCGCAGGTGCGCGGCCGACGACGCGAGGCGCTGCACCGGCGCCTGCTGCCGCGGCGACAGCGGGCCGTACACGCCCTCGTGCAGCAGGTCCACGAAGCCGACGATCGCGTTGAGCGGCGTGCGCAGCTCGTGCGACACGTTGGCGAGGAACTCGCTCTTCGTGCGGTTGACCTGGATCAGCTCCCCCGACAGCCGCTCCAGCTCCGCCGACCGCTCGGCGACGCGCCGCGTCAGGCGCCGCTCGTGCGAGATGCCGATGGCGACCGCGCCGAGCGTGGCGAAGCCGAGCAGCCAGACGGCGAAGCGCAGCCGCGACAGGTCGGCGTCGTCGGCGCCCACCGCGGCGACCGCGACGGCGCCGCGCGCGTCCCCGCGCGACCGGGCGCGCGCGACCTCGTGGGCGAACAG
>NZ_JARGEK010000397.1 GCF_029211165.1 Roseisolibacter sp. H3M3-2 | reverse complement strand
CGCCCGCCCGACGTCCGCCGGCGCGCGCATGGCGTCGGCGAGCGCGCCGTAGGCCGCGGCCCACGCGTCGCGCGCGGCGGCGTCGAACGCGGGCCCGACGACGTCGGCGAGCGCCCACAGCAGCGCGTCGCCGACCGGCGCCCAGTGCGCGTCGGTCACGCCGAACGTCGCGTGGCGGCGGCCGAGTGCCTCGACGGCGGGGATGAGGCACGGGAGGCCGTCGAGCCCCTTCACGACGACCGCCAGCGTCTGCGTCAGCTTCTCCGCCTGCGCGGCCGGGTCGACGTGCGCGAACAGCGGGCGCACCTCGGGGGCGGCGGCGAACAGGCGCGCATAGAACGTGGCCGCGAGGTCGCGGGGCGAGGCCGCCGCGAGCGCCCACGTGGAGCGCACGCGGGCCACCTGCTCGGGGCTCACGCGCCGTCCCGCCGCCGGCGCGCGCCGACCGCCAGCAGCCCCAGCCCGCCCGCGAGCAGCGCGAGCGACGACGGCTCGGGGACGACGGTCGGCGGGGGCGGGCCGACGCTCAGCTCGCGCGCGCGGCACACGTCGCCGAAGGTCGGCAGCCCGAACGCGTCGACGGTGCCGTCGGTCCCGACGCTCCCGGGCGCGTCGAGCGTGGCGGTGCAGAACGGGTCGGTCGCGATCGGGGCGCCGGCGAAGCGGGCCAGCGTCTGCACGCCGACGGCGTTCACGCGCGCGACGTCGAACCAGGTCGCGGTGAAGCCCGTGAGCCGGTAGGCGCCCCCGCCGCACGTCCACAGGTCGGTCCGGCGCGCGTCGTCGATCACGCCCGCCGCGCCGGCGACGCCGCAGCCGCCGATCCCCTGCGTCAGCGCGCGGCCGGGGGCGGGGAACGGGTCGAGCAGCAGCGCGTTGGCGAGCGAGAGGACGTTCCCCGCCGCGTCGGTCGTCGAGCCGAATGCCTGCAGCGCCCACCCGTCCGACTGGGCGGGGTCGGGGGCCCCGCCCACCCCTGCCGGCTCGAGCACCGGCGCGCCGGGGTCGTAGTCGGTGTCGGTGTCGCCGACCGGCGCCGCCGCGGCGCCCGCGTAGTGGAAGGAGACGGCGAGCAGCGCCGAGGCGACGGCGGCGCCGGGGTCGGTCCCCTCGTCGTGGGTGAGGAGCAGGTCGAACAGGGTGCCGTAGCGCACCCCGCCGATCAGCGCCTCGCTCGTGGTGAGCTCGAAGCGGCTGCACGAGCCGGTGCCGCTCTGGAAGCACAGCTCGAAGGCGCGGGTGGTCTGCGCGGACGCCGCGGCCGGGGCGAGCGCCGCGAGCAGGGCGGTGAGGAGGAGGCGGCGCATCGTCACTCCCCGGCCGCCGACGGCGCGACGAGGGCGGCGCGCAGGGCGGTCATGTGGAAGGCGAGGGCGTCGCGGTCGGCTCGGTCCTCGACCCCGCCGAGCGCGCGCTCGACCGCCAGGACGGCGGCGTCGGCGGTGGCGGCGTCGCCGGCGCGGGCGGCGGCGAACAGGGCGTCGAGGGCCCCCGCGAGCGGGGCGGCCCCCTCGGCGGGGAGAAGGCGGGCGCGCGCGTCCTCGGCGAGGACGGCGAGCGCGATCGCCTGGTCGGGGGTGAGGCGGCGGGGCTCGGACACGGCGGTGGGGGCGTCGCCGCAGGCCGCGGCGAGGGTCAGGGCGAACGCGCCGGCGGCGCGGGCGATGGGCGAAGGCGACATGGCGCGATGGGGCGGCGAGGGGTCGGGTGGGGCGGACGCGGGACAAGGTCGGCCCCCGCATCAGCCCCCCGTCACCGCGCATCACCCGGCATCACCCCGGGGCGCGTGATGGCCAGGCGACGGGGCGGCGGAGCTTGGCGGCGTCCGATCCGACCCCCACCTCACCGACTCCATGCGACCCTTCCGCCCGATCCTCGCCCTGGCCGCCGCGGCGACGCTCCCCACCGCCGCGCACGCCCAGAAGGTCCTGCACGCCTGCTACGTCCCCGCCTCGGGGACCGTCTATCGGATCAAGGAGGCGAACACGGCGCAGGCGTGCCTGCAGCCGAGCCACGTCGCGTTCAGCTGGACCGACGGGGCGGACGCCTACGCCGCGCTCGCCCTGGCGGTGAAGACCACGGACGCCGCCGCGGGCGACGTGACCGGCGCGTTCACGAGCCTGACCGTCGGGAAGCTGCTGGGGCGCGCGCTGGCGACGACGCCGCCGACGGACGGGCAGGTGCTCGCCTGGAACGCCTCAACGAGCCAGTGGGCGCCCACCACCGCGCCAGCCGGCGGCGGGACCACGGTCCACGGCCAGCTCACGGGGCTCGCCGCCGACGACCATCCGCAGTACCTGCGGCTCGGCAACCGGGTGGAGCAGAGCGGCGGGTTCGCCGTCAGCACCTCCGGCCCGGGTGGTCCCATCCCGGCCGCCGGCACGGGCGCCCGCTTCATGTGGTACAGCGGCAAGCGGGCCCTCCGCGCGGGCTACGTCACCGGCGTGCAGTGGGACGACGCCAATGTCGGGCAGTACTCGACCGCGTTCGGCGCGAGCGTCCAGGCCTCGGGCCCCGCGTCGTTCGCGGTCGGTCAGGGCTCGATCGCTTCGGGGGACGCGGCCATGGCCGCCGGCCATTCGTCCGTGGCGTCCGGCAATGTGGCCTTCGCCGTCGGCCAGTCGGCCGTGGCGTCGGGCAACGCGTCCGTCGCCATGGGGGACGGGGCCACCGCCAGCGGCGCGGGCGCCTTCGCCCTCGGCACCGGCGCCAGCGCGACCGCCCTCCGCGGCTACGCCATCGGCAACGGCGCCAGCGCCGCCCTGGGGCGCTCCGTGGCCATCGGCCAGGACGCGAAGACCATGACCGGCAGCGAGGAGGGCGCCGTCGCGATCGGCCGGAGCGCCATGGCCGGCGGCGGGCAGGACCCGATGGCCCTCGGGCAGTACTCCGTCGCCACCGGAGACGGCGCCCTGGCCCTCGGCTTCGGCGCCAAGGCGCAGGGGGAGATCGCGGTGGCCCTCGGCTGGAACTCGGTCTCCACCGCCAACGGCTCGATGGCGCTGGGCCCCACCGCGTCGGCGTCCGCGAACAGCGCCGTGGCCCTGGGCGCGGGGGCGGTCGCCAGCGGCGCGCAGGGCTACGCCATCGGCGGGGGCGCGAAGTCGAGCGCGGTCGCCGCGTTCGCCATCGGGCGCTCGGCGACCGCGAGCCACGACGGCGCCATGGTCCTGAGCGACAACAACATCGGCACCCCCGCCGCGTCGTCGGCCGCCAACCAGCTGGTCGCGCGCTTCGCCGGCGGCTTCCGCCTCCGCACCTCGGTGAACTCCGCCACCGGCTGCAACCTGCCCGCCGGCAGCGGCGTGTGGGACTGCACGTCGGACCGCGCCGCCAAGACGGCCGTCCGCGCGGTGACGGGCGAGTCCATCCTGGGCGGGCTGCGCTCGCTCCCCGTGAGCACGTGGGAGTACCGGACGGAGCGCGGCGTCCGCCACCTCGGCCCGATGGCGCAGGACTTCCGCGCCGCCTTCGGCCTGGGCGCGGACGAGCGCAGCATCGGCATGCTCGACGCCAGCGGCGTCGCCCTGGCCGCCGCCAAGGCGCTCGAGACGCGCACGGCCGACCTGCGCCGCGCCGACGAGGCGCTGCGCCGCGAGAACGCCGCGCTCCGGCAGGACGTCGCCGAGCTCCGCGCCCGCCTCGCGCAGCTCGACGGCACCGTCGCCGCGCTGGCCGCGCAGCTCGCGCAGCAGCGCTGACGGCCCCGCGTCAGCGGCGCCAGCCTACCCGCGCCAGGTAGTCGGGGTCCGCCCCCGCCCAGGCGGCCGCCACCCAGTTCCGGTGCGCGGCCGCCGAGTCGCGCCGCCCCGCCGCGTCGTGCGCGCGCGCGATCGCCGCGTGGACGCGCGGCAGCGGCAGCACGAAGCCGTCGGTGGTCGCGCGCAGCAGCGCGCGCAGCGCCGCCAGCGCCTCGTCGGGGCGCCCGCGGCGCGTCAGCGCGTCGGCGAGGTCGAGGTTGACGCAGCCGTGGTAGGTGCGCGGCGGCGGCGCGCGCGCGGCGCGCCGCTCGGCGATCGCGCGCTTCGTGTCGCCGCGCGCGGCCAGCAGCAGTCCGCGCGCGTGGTGGTGCGCCCGCCGGTCGC
>NZ_JARGEK010000396.1 GCF_029211165.1 Roseisolibacter sp. H3M3-2 | reverse complement strand
CGAGGCGGCGCGGCTGCGCACGGCCGCCGTGCTGCGCGACGTCGCCAGCGGCGCCGAGGCCGTCGCCGCCGACGCGCGCGTCGCCACGCCCAACCCGAGCGCCGAGGCGCTGCTGGAGCGCGCGCTCCCGCCGGGCACCGCGCTCGACGACGCGGCGCCGCCGACCCTCGCGGCGCGCGTGCACGCCTTCCTCGCCGCCGACCCGCGCCTCGCCGACGGCGCGGACGAGGCGTTCGACCTCGAGCTGCACGGGCGCCAGCTGCGCGCCCGCCTGACGCGCCTCGGCGGCGCCGAGCGCCGCGACGCCGTGGGCGCCGCCATCGCCGCGGTGCTGACGCTCGACGACCTCACCGAGCTGACGCGCGCGCAGCGCGTGCTGGCGTGGGGCGAGATGGCGCGGCAGGTCGCGCACGAGATCAAGAACCCGCTCACGCCGATCCGGCTCGGCGTGCAGCACCTGCGGCGCGCGTACCGCGACGGCCGCGGCGACTTCGACGCGATCCTCGAGCGCAACGTCGACCGCGTGCTCGGCGAGATCGACCGGCTCGACGAGATCGCGCGCACCTTCAGCCGCTACGGCACCGCGCCCGAGCACCGCGCCCCCGCCGAGCCGCTCGACGTGGCCGCGGTGGCGCGCGACGTCGTGGCGCTGGAGCGGCTGGGGCAGGGGGGCGTCGCCTGGGAGCTGGTCGGCGCCGACGACCCCGCGCCCGCGATGGCGCGCGACGGCGAGCTGCGCGAGGTGCTGCTCAACCTCCTCGAGAACGCGCGCCTCGCCCACGCGCGCCGCGTGCGGCTCACGCTCGCGCGCCACGACGGGCAGGTCGCGCTGCAGGTGGACGACGACGGCCACGGCATCCCCGCCGACGTGCTCCCGCGCATCTTCGAGCCGCACTTCTCGACGCGCACCAGCGGCAGCGGGCTCGGTCTGGCGATCAGCCGCCGCCTGGTCGAGGCCTGGGGCGGCACCGTCACCGCGCGCAGCGCGCCCGGCGAGGGGACCACGATGGTGGTGGCGCTGCGCGCGGCGTGACGCGTCTTTCATCGCCCGCCCGGGAGCGGTAGACTGCCGCCGTGCCGCCCACCGTCCCCGCCGTCCCCCTCCCGCCGCACCTCGCGCACTGGCAGCTCCCCGTCGGGTGGAGCTGGGGGACCGAGTCGCTGCAGGAGGACCACCGGCACTTCCAGGAGGTGGTGGACGCGCTCGGGCGCTCGCTCTCGCTCGTCAGCGCCCCCAACCCGGCGCACGTCGACTGGCTGCACGCCGAGGCGCGCGCTCTCGCGCACCGCAACCACCCGGCGATCCCGACGACGTACCACTACTGGGCGCCGGCGCTCCGCGAGTCGCGCCGCGGCCCCGGCTACCTCCGCCGCTGGATCGCCGGCGAGACGCTCGCCCAGCGCGTCGGCCGCCTCGGCGCCGACGACGTCCCCGGCGCGCTCCGCCTCCTGCGCGAGGCCGGCTCGGCGATCGGCTACCTGCACGACGGCGGCTCGGTCCACGGCGCGGTGGGCGGGCGCAACACCTGGCTCACGCCGTCGGGGCGCATCTGGATTCTCGGCTGGCAGTGGGCGATCCCGCGTGACCGCGTCCCGTCCGGGCTCTCCCCCGACGCCGCCGTCGTCCCGCGCCCGCCCGAGTGGCGCGGCGGCCGGTGGAGCCCGACCCCGGCCAGCGACCAGTGGCAGCTCGGCGCGCTGGCGTTCCTCGCGCTCACCGGCGAGGTCCCGCCGTCCGAGGACGTGCCGCCCGTCCGCCTCCTGCGCCCCGACTGCCCCCGCTCCCTCGCCGACGTCATCGAGCGCGCGCTCGGCGCCGATCCGGCCGAGCGGTACTCGTCGGTGACCGCGCTGGTGCGCGCGCTCGACCGCGGCGTCAGCGTGCGCACCCCGCTGCTCGGCGGCCCCGACGTGACCGGCGAGGTCGTCGCGCAGACGCCCGAGGCGCGGCTGCGCTGGGCCACCGGCGACGACTACGACATCCTCGCCAAGCTCGGGGCGGGGACCTTCGGGTCGGTGTGGCGCGTGCGCGACCTGGCGCTCGGCCGCGAGGTCGCGCTCAAGATGCTGCACCCGCACATCGCGCGGGACGGCGCCGCCGTGCAGCGCTTCCGCCGGGAGGCGCAGCTGGCGGCGCAGCTCGCCCACCCGGCCATCGTCCCGATCTTCGACTTCGACACGCGCGCCGGCACGTCGTGGTACACGATGGAGCTCGCCGAGGGCGGCTCGGTGGCGGAGCTGGTGCGCCGCGCCGGCCCGCGCCCGCTGCGCGACGTCGCGGGGCAGGTGGAGTTCGTGCTCGAGGGGCTCGCCGCCGCGCACGCGATCGGCGTCATCCACCGCGACCTCAAGCCCGAGAACTTGCTCATCGACCGCTACCGCCGCTGGCGCGTCGCCGACTTCGGCATCGCCAACGCGCTCGGCGAGGAGGTCGCGGGCGCCTCGGGCACGCCCGCCTTCGCGCCCCCCGAGCAGCTGCTCGGCGAGCCGCAGGGGCCGGCCAGCGACTGCTTCTCGATCGCGGCGATCGTCTTCTTCGTCCTCACCGGCGAGCCGCCGTTCCGCGGCAACGACGGGCCGACGGTGCTCGCGTCGCAGCTCGCGGGGCGCGTCGACCTCGCGCGACTCCCGGCGCCGGTCGCGGGGTGGCTGCGCACCGGGCTCGCCGTCGACCAGGATGCGCGCCCGGCCGACGCGGCGGCGACGCTCGGGGCGTGGCGCGGCGTGCGCACCGCGGCGCTGCGCGGCGAGCAGCGCGGCCGGTGGTGGCGCCGCCTGCTGCGCGCCGTCCGCCCGGGCTGACCTACTCCGTCGTCCCCGCCGTCGCGGCGGGCGCGCGCGCGACGCGCACCGTCTTCACGTTGCAGAACTCGCGCAGCCCGACGTCGCTCAGCTCGCGCCCGTGCCCCGACCGCTTGATCCCGCCGAACGGGAGGCGCGGGTCCGACACGACCATCGCGTTGAGGAACACGCTCCCCGCCTCCAGCTCCTCGGCCAGCCGACGCTGCTCCTCGGGGTCGCGCGACCACGCGCTCGCGCCCAGCCCGTAGGGCGTGTCGTTGGCGATCGCGATCGCCTCGTCGAGGTCGCGAGCGCGGAACACCGCCGCCACGGGGCCGAACACCTCCTCGCGCGCCGCCGCCGCGTCGCGCGGCACCTCGGCCAGCACGGTCGGCGCGTAGAAGAACCCCGCGCCCGCCGGCGCGTCGCCGCCGCACGCGAGCCGCGCGCCGTCCCGTACCGAGCGCCGCACCTGGTCGGCCACGTCGTCGCGCACCTGCGCCGACGCGAGCGGCCCGACCTGCGTCTCCTGTAGCATCGGGTCGCCGACGCGCAGCGCGCGCATCCCCTCGACGAAGCGCGCGAGGAAGGCGTCGTACACGTCGGCGTGCACCACGAAGCGCTTGGCCGCGATGCACGACTGCCCGTTGTTGATCGTGCGCGCGGTGACCGCGGTGCGCGCCGCGGCCTCGACGTCGGCGCTCGGCATCACGACGAACGGGTCGCTCCCCCCCAGCTCCAGCACGACCTTCTTGAGGTGCCGGCCGGCGGTCGCCCCGACCGCGCTCCCCGCGCCCTCGCTCCCCGTGAGCGTCACCGCCTGCACGCGCGGGTCGGCCACGATCGCGTCGACCGCGCGCGACTCCACGAGCAGCGTCTGGAACACGCCGTCGGGCGCCCCCGCCTCCCGGAACACCGCCTCCAGCGCCAGCGCGCACTGCGGCACGTTCGACGCGTGCTTGAGCAGCCCCACGTTGCCGGCCACCAGCGCCGGCGCGGCGAAGCGCACGACCTGCCAGAACGGGAAGTTCCACGGCATCACCGCGAGCACCACGCCCAGCGGCTGCAGGACCACCCGCCCCTCGCCCTGCGCGTCGTCGACCAGCGTCTGCGGCGCGAGGATCCGCTCCGCGTGCTCCGCGTACCAGCGGCACGCCGTCGCGCACTTCGCCGCCTCGTCGCGCGCCGCCTGCAGCGGCTTCCCCATCTCGCGCGTCATGAGCCGCGCCAGCCGCTCGGGGGCGCGGTCGAGCACCTCCGCCGCGCGCGCGACGAGCGCCGCACGCTCGCCGACCGGGCGCCGCCGCCACGCGTGCGCCGCCTC
>NZ_JARGEK010000395.1 GCF_029211165.1 Roseisolibacter sp. H3M3-2 | reverse complement strand
TGTCCACGCGCAGCGCCGCCCACCCGGCGGCGTCGCGCACCGGCGCCGGCAGCGCGGGGCGGGCGTGGCGCACGTACAGGTCGCCGGCCGTGGTCGTCCCGCCGGCCGCCGGCACCGCGTCGAGCGCCTGCACGAACGCGCGCTCGATCGCCGGCGCCTGCGGCCCGGCGAGCGCCAGCGCGCGCGCGGCGTGGCGCAGCAGCATGCGCACGTCGGGGCGGTCGAGCGTGTCGCCGTACCACGCCCCCGACGCCTCCAGCCGCAGCGACTCGCGCGACATCTCCAGCAGCTCGCGCGCCCACACCGGGTCGCGCGTGTCGGGCACCACGCCCACGCCGTCGCCCAGGTACGCGTCGCGCACCACGCGCGGGTCGAGCCCGCGCTCGCCGAACAGCTGCGCCCCCTCCTGCGCGAACCGCGCGTCGAGCGTGCCGCGCAGCGCGGCCACCGCCGCGCGCAGCGGCGCCCGCCACGCCTGCGACGTCGCGGCGTCGGCGCGGCAGCCGCAGTCGGTGCGCCACCGCTCGACGCCGTGCGGGCAGCTCCACGAGCTTGGGGCCACGAGGCGCACGTCGTCGACCGCGGGGCGCCGCGCGAGCACGGCGGCGAAGTTCTCGACCTGCACGTGCGGCTCGGCGGCCGCCGCCTCGAGCATCGCCGCCAGCGCCATCTCCCCCTGCGCGTGGTGGTGGCCGTACGTCTCGGCGACCGTCGCCACGCTGCGCACCGACCCCTCGTCGGCGTCCTCGGCGTCGGCGCCGCCGGCCATCAGGCCGGCCATCAGCGCCGCCCACGCGCGCCCGTCGCGCAGCAGCCCGCCGAACGCCACCTCGCGCGCCAGCGGGTCGTCGTACGGGAAGAGCGCGATCTCGCGCCCGCCGCCGGTGCGCCAGCGCCCCGGCCGCCCCCCCGCCGGCGCCCCCTCGAGCTGGTGCGGCGCGACGACGGTGAAGCGGATCCCGTGCGCGGCGAGCACGTCGAGCGTCTCGTCGTCGACCGCCGTCTCGGGGCACCACATCCCGTCGGGCTCGCGCCCGAAGCGGCGGCGGAAGTCGGCGATCCCCCACCGCACCTCCGTCACCTTGTCCCTGCGCGACAGGAGCGGGAGGATCGCGTGGTCGTACGGGTGGGCGAGCGCGTTGCCGTGCCCCAGGCGGGCGCGGCTCGCGCGGTCGGCGGCGACCAGCGCGGCGTAGGTCGCCGGCGCCTGGTCGGCCATCCACGCCAGCAGCGTCGGCGCGGCGTCGAAGCTGGCGCGCGCGTACGCGTCCACCACGCGCCGCACGCGCCCCTCGCCGTCGAGCACGCGCGCCGCCGCCAGCGCGCGGTACGACGTGCGCTCGACGCGCGCCGTCCAGTCGTGGTCGGGGGCCGCCTCGGGCTCGCGCTCGATCTCCCCCAGCCACGGGTCCTCGCGCGGCGGCTGGTAGAGGTGCAGGTGGACGACGACGCTGCGCACCGCGCGCGGGACGCTCAGGCGGCGGTGCCGCCGAGCACGCGGCGGTAGAGGTCGAGGTAGCGCGCCTCGGAGGCCGCCCAGCCGAAGTCGCGCGCCATCGCCTCGCGCGCCATCGCGTCCCACGCCGCGCGGTCGGCGTGCGTGCGCAGCGCGCGCACCACCGCGCCCATGAACGCCCCCGCGTCGTAGGGGCCGAACACGAAGCCGGTGACGCCGTTCTCCACCGTGTCGGCGAGCCCGCCGACGGCGCGCACCAGCGGCAGCGTGCCGTAGCGCTGCGCGCGCATCTGCGTCAGCCCGCACGGCTCGTACTGGCAGGGCATGAGCAGCACGTCGCCGCCGGCGATGAGCTGGTGCTCCTTCACGTCGGTGAACGCGGTGTCGACGCGCACGCGGTCGGGGGCGGCGGCCTCGCGGCGGCGCAGCGCCTCCTCGTAGCGCGCCTCGCCGGCGCCCAGGAACACGAACTGCGCGTCGAGGTCGAAGAAGCCGGTGTCGGCGAGCAGCAGGTCGAGCCCCTTCTGCCACACCAGCCGCGCGCTCATGACGAAGATCGGCACGTCGGGGCGCTCGGGGAGCCCGTACATGCGCTGCAGCGCCGCGCGGCACTCGCGCTTCCCCGCCATGTCGTCGCGCGAGTAGCGCGCGGCGAGGCGCGGGTCGCGCGCCGGGTCCCACAGGTTCTGGTCGATCCCGTTGACGATGCCGACGAAGCGGTCGCCGAGCGAGCGGAAGGCGTCGTGCAGGCCGAAGCCGCCGTCGGGGGTGCGCAGCTCGGCGGCGTGGGTCGGGCTCACGGTCACGACGGCGTCGCTGAACGCCATGCCGCCCTTGAGCATGTTGGCGCGCCCGTACCACTCGAGCTGGCGGAAGTTGTAGATCTCCCACGGCAGCCCGAGGTCGGGGACGGCCGCCGGGTCGAAGTGCCCCTGGAAGCCGGCGTTGTGCACCGACAGCACCGTCGACGCCTCGCGGTAGAACGGGTGCGTCGCCCACCAGGTGCGCAGGTAGACGGGCGCGAGCGCGGTGTGCCAGTCGTGGGCGTGCAGCACGAGCGGGCCGCGCGCGATGCGCGGCAGCGACGCGAGCGCGG
The DNA here is from genome assembly GCF_029211165.1 of Roseisolibacter sp. H3M3-2. Classification (GTDB taxonomy): domain Bacteria; phylum Gemmatimonadota; class Gemmatimonadetes; order Gemmatimonadales; family Gemmatimonadaceae; genus Roseisolibacter. Next base: position 1,563 of record NZ_JARGEK010000395.1, on the reverse strand, counting down.
CGGCGCAGAAGAAGGCGTAGCGCCGCGCGTTGTCGGCGTAGTCGCCGCCCCCCTCGCCGTAGATGCCGGCGCGGTCGAAGTAGTAGTCGTTGCCGATGAAGAAGTGGCGCGGCCGCACGCGCCCGCGCCGGTCCTCGGCGCCGTCGCGCGTGCTGACGTCGGGGACCGTGAACAGCTGCGCGAACTCGCGGCGCGGCCCGACCAGCACCTCGTACGGCTCGCCGACGGCGACGAGCTGCGGGGTGCGCGCGCGCGCCTGCCGGTAGAGCGGCATGACGATCGCCGCGTGCAGCCCGTGCGCGGCCTGGCTCGTGGCGAGGCTGGCCACCGCCTCGCCCAGCCCGCCGGTGCGCGCGTACGGCGCGAGCTCGCCGGCCAGGTGCACCACCCCCACCGGGCGCCCGTCGCGCGCCACCAGCGGGGGGAGGTCCGGGGGCGCGTCGGCGAGCGCCTCGGCGAGCGCCTCGGGGGAGAGCGGCATGGGGCGGCGGCTGGGGTCGGGCGCGTCGTCCCGGGGGCGTGCGGCGCCCGCGGGCGGGTGCCCCGCACTGTACACGCCGCGGCGCCCGCGCGTCAGTCCGTCGGCGGCGCGCTCGCGGACGCGGCCGGGATCGCGCTCAGCAGGTCGGGGTCGGGGAGCGTCACCCCGGCCTTGGCCGCGCGGCGCTCGAGCGTGGCGCGGTCGCGCAGCCCGCGCAGCAGCGCGTCGGCCTCGCGGTTCTGCAGGTAGCGCCCGCGCTCCCACCCCTCCACCACCCCCTTGGGCACGCCGTACAGCAGCTCCCCCACCTGCGCCGCCGTCAGCCCCAGCGCGTCGCGCAGCTGCCGGATCTCGCGCGGCGCCAGCAGCTGGTGCTCGGCGCGGATCCGCTCCAGCGCCTCCTTCTCCGCCGCCTCGCGCTGCTCCACCGTCCGCTGCTCGTCGCCGCACTTGCCGCAGCGGTACAGCCCGCGCTCCACCTCGGTGCTCATGCCGCTCAGGCGGATCGTGACGGTCTCGACGGCCTGCTGGTACCGGCCGCCGCAGAAGCGATGCAGATGATTGTCGAGGGAGGTGACGGACATGACGGCGGGTACTACGGGAGCGGGTGAGGCGGGAACGGATACAGCGGGAACGGATACAGCGGGAGCGGGCACTGCGAACCGCGCCCCTCCAACCTAACGACCACTCCGCGGTACCCCGATCTGCGCAGTACCCCGGTGTTCGTCGTACCCCGCACTCCGCCGTCCCCCGCTCTACGCCGCCCCCCGCTCTCCGCCGTCGCCGAGCAGCAGCGCCACGACCCCGTCGACGTCCGCCGCCCTCCCCTGCGCCAGCCGCGGCGACCCTCCCCCCTTCCCGCCGTGCGCGGCCAGCGCCGCGCGGAGCATCGCCCCGGCGTCGAGCCCCGAGTCCTCCGACGTCGCGACGAGGACGGCCGGCGCAGGCGCCTGGGCGTGTCCGACGAACAGCACCCGGGGGAGCGCGGCCGCGGCGCGCGCCAGCTCGTCGAGCGACTCGAGGCCGTCGGGCCCCGCGCCGCGCACGATCCGCCGCACGCCGTCGGCGCCGGGCGCGGCGTC
>NZ_JARGEK010000394.1 GCF_029211165.1 Roseisolibacter sp. H3M3-2 | reverse complement strand
CCACGATTTGTCTTCCTAAGACCGCTTGGCCTCCGACTTCCACCCACGCCGCGAGCGCGGCGGCGGCGGCGGCGCACGCGGCCGACAGCAGGTTCGCGGCGACCGCGACGTCCACGCCGGCCGCGCCCAGCAGCCACGTCCACGCGCGGCCGAGGGCGACGAACAGCGGCGTCCCCGGCGGGTGCGGGACGCCCAGCCGCGCGAACGCGGCGCCGAACTCGCCGGCGTCCCAGAAGGTGACGGCGGGAGCCAGCGTGGCCGCGTAGAGGGCGAGCAGCCCGAGCCCCGCCGCGGCAGCGGCGAGGGCGGGCGGCGGCGGGCGGTTGCGCATCGCCGCGTACGTTCGCACCCTCCACCGATGCCGCCAACCGCCCCATCCCCCCCGGACCCCGAGCTGCACGCGCTGGCGGACGCCGTGCGCGGCCGCTTCGCGATCGAGCGCGAGTTGGGGCGCGGCGGGATGGGGATCGTGATCCTGGCGCGCGACCTGGCGCTCGACCGCGCGGTGGCGATCAAGCTGCTGCCGGCCGTCCTGGCCCGGCAGCCGAACCTGCGCGAGCGCTTCCTGCGCGAGGCGCGGACCGCCGCCGGCCTGTCGCACCCCAACGTGGTGCCCATCCACGCGGTCGAGGCCCACGGCGACGTGGTCTTCTTCGTGATGGGGTTCGTCGACGGCGAGACGCTGGCGCGGCGGGTCGCGCGCGGCGGCCCGCTCCCGCCCAACGAGGCGACGCGCGTGCTGCGCGACGTGGCGTGGGCGCTCGCCTACGCGCACGGCCGCGGGGTGATCCACCGCGACGTGAAGCCCGACAACATCCTGCTCGACCGCGCGACCGGCCGCGCCCTCGTCACCGACTTCGGGATCGCGCGCGTCGCCGACGACGCGAACCCGCTGACGCTCGACGGGCACGTGATGGGGACGGCGCAGTACATGAGCCCCGAGCAGGCCGCGGGCGAGCCGCTCGACGGCCGCACGGACCTGTACGCGCTCGGCGCGGTCGGCTTCGTCGCGCTCACCGGCCGCCCGCCGTTCGAGGCCCCGAGCCTCCCCGCGCTGCTCGCGATGCAGGTCATGCAGGACCCGCCGCGGGTGGCGTCGCGGCGGCGCGACGTGCCGGCGCGGCTGGCCGACGCGGTCGACCGCTGCCTCGCCAAGCGCCCCGACGACCGCTTTCCCTCGGCCGAGGCGCTCGCCGCGGCACTCGACGAGTCGGGGCACGCCACGCCGGCGGTCGCGCCGCAGGTCCGCAACTTCGTGCGCATGGCGCAGCAGAGCACGATGGTGCTGACGTCGATGTTCCCTCTGCTGCTGGCCGGCTCGGTGGGGCGCGGCGGGCGCGGGATCGGCACCGGGGTGGCGCTGTTCGCCGCCGTGATCGCGATCGGCGCCGACCTGCTGCGGCGCGCGCGCCACCTGCGCATCGAGGGGTTCGGCGCCGGCGACGTGATCCGCGCCTTCGTGCTGGAGGAGGACGCGCGCGCCGACGAGGTGGCGGCGCTCTACGGCGGCGAGAACGGGGTGCGCCTGCGCCGCACCCGCAACGCGGCGCTCGGGGCGGCGGCCGCGCTGTTCGTGCTCTGGATCGCGCTGATGGGCGTCGTCGCGAGCGTGTGGCCCGACCCGGGGACGGCACGGACGGTCGCCCGCGGCGCGACGATGATCCCCTTCTTCCTCGCGATCGCGGCGTTCATCCTCGGCGCCAACTCGTCGGAGCGCGCGGAGCGCCGCTCGGGCGCGATGGTCGGCCGCATCTGGCGCTCGCGCTTCTCGCTCTGGTTCTTCGCGCTCGCCGGCTGGGGGCTGGGCACGCCCGCGCGCGACGCGCCGGCCGAGCCCTCCCCCGACGAGCCCTCGGTGCCCGACGGCGTGCTGGCGCGCCACCCCGCCCTCCCCGCCGCGCTCCACGACGCGTCCGAGCTGGCCCGCGCGCTCGCGGAGCGCGAGGCGCGCCTGGAACGCGTGCTGGTCGAGACCGGAGGCTCGCGCGAGCCCGGCCCCGCCGACCCGCCCCCCGCCGGCGGCCCGACCACCCGCGCCGAGCTGGTGTCGCGCCGGCTCTCGTTCGTCGCCGAGCTGCGCGCCGCCCTCGGCGCCACGCGCGCCGCGCGCGCCGGCGTCGTCGCGGCCGCCGAGAACGTGCGCATCCAGCTCGCACGCGCGCGCGCCGGCCTCGCGGGCGCCTCCGACGTCGACCCCGACCTCTCGGCGCTGCGCGACGCGATGCAGGTGGCGCGCGCCCTCCCCGCTCCCGCGGAAGCGCCGCGCGTGGCGACGCCAGTCTAGGACCTGAAGGGGCGGGAGTCGCGACGGCGGGAGTCGAAAGAGCGGGAGTCGTGACCGCGCAGTGCGCCGTCGCGACTCCCGCCGTGAAGACTCCCGAAGTTCCGACTCCCGCTCTCGGAGGTCCGGAGCCGTCAGGCGCTGAGCGCCGCCGGCCCCGGCACGCCCCGCGGAGTCCGCCCGAGCAGCAGCTCGCGCAGCTGCATCGGCGTCAGCCCGCGGCGCAGCTCCCCGCGCGACGCCAGCGAGATCGAGCCGCTCTCCTCGCTCACGACGATGACCAGCGCGTCGGTCTCCTCGCTGAGCCCGAGCGCGGCACGGTGCCGCGTGCCGAGCGAGCGGTCGTCGACGCGCGTCTGCGAGAGCGGGAGGATGCACCCCGCGCCGACGATCGAGTCGCCGCGCACCACCACCGCGCCGTCGTGCAGCGGCGTGTACGGGGTGAAGATCGTCGCCAGCAGGTCGCTCGAGATCGTCGCGTGCAGCTCGCGCCCCGACTCCACGAAGTCGTTGAGCGGCACGTCGCGCTCGATCGCGATGATGGCCCCGGTGCTCGACCGGCTGAGGCGCTCGACCGCGTCGGTCACCGCCTCGACCACCTCCCCCTCCTCGAGCGACGGCGCGGGGCGCGCCGACTTCGGCTGGCCGAGGTGCGCCAGCGCCGCGCGCAGCTCGGGCTGGAAGATCACCAGCACGAGCACCAGCCCCCCCTTGAGCACCAGGTCGAGCGTCCACGCGACCAGCGCCAGCTCCAGCGCCATCGCCGCGGCGTAGGCCGCGGCGAGCGCCGCCAGCCCCGCCGCGACCGCGAAGGCGCGCGCCCCGCGCAGCCGGCGCAGCGCGTGGTACAGCACGAACGCGACGAGCGCGACCTCGAAGAGGTCGCGCCACCCGACCTTCACGGGAAGCCAGGTCGCCGCCAGCGTCATGCCGGCGAAGCTACCCGCGCAGCAGGGCCCACGCCACGTCCAGCGCCTCGCGGTGCGCGCGCACGTCGTGCGCGCGGAACAGCGACGCCCCGAGCGCGAGCGACGCGACGTGCGCCCCCACCGAGCCGTGCACGCGCGCCGCCGGCTCCTCGACCCCCGACAGCGCGCCGACCACCCGCTTGCGCGACGCGCCCACCAGCAGCGGCCGCCCGAGCGCCGCCAGCCGCGGCAGCCCGCGCAGCACGGCGACCGAGTGCTCGACGCGCTTGGCGAAGCCGATCCCCGGGTCGAGCACGATGCGCCCGCGCGCGATCCCGGCCGCGTCGGCCCGCGCAAGGGCCGCCCCCAGCTCGGCGGCCACCTCGGCGGCCGGGTCGTCGCCGTAGGTCGCGTGCGCGAAGGTCGCCATGTCCTGCACGAGGCCGCGCGAGTGCATGAGGATCACCCCCGCCCCGCCCTCCGCGCACGCCGCGCCGAGCGCCGGGTCGAGCCGCAGCCCCGAGACGTCGTTGATGACGTCCGCCCCCTCGGCGAGCGCCGCGCGCGCGACGGCCGCCTTGGTGGTGTCGACGCTGATCACCGCGTCGGGGCGCCGCCGCCGCAGCTCGCGCACCACGGGCGCCACGCGCGCCACCTCGTCCTCGGCCGGCACCGGGCCGGTGTTGCGCGGGCGCGTCGACTCGCCGCCGACGTCCACCCCGTCCGCCCCCTCGTCGAGCAGCCGCTCCCCGTGGTCGGCCGCGGCCATCGTGCCGAAGAACAGCCCCCCGTCGCTGAAGCTGTCGGGGGTGACGTTGACGACGCCGAGGACGAAGGGGCGGTCGAGCGGCAGCGTCCGCCCGCGGATCGACCAGGTCATCCGGGTCTCCTCCCGATACTCGGCGCTCGGCGCTCGGCGCTCGGCGCTCACGCGCGGGAGAGCGAGCGCCGAGCGCCGGGC
>NZ_JARGEK010000393.1 GCF_029211165.1 Roseisolibacter sp. H3M3-2 | reverse complement strand
GCCGGCGCGGGCGCCAGCGCCAGCGCGCCGTCCACCGGCGCGGCGTCGACGGCGTCGTCGTCGGTCGGGTCGAGGCGCGTGACGAGCCACGCCACCGCCGCGACCGCGAGGTTGCAGGCCGCCGCCACGCGCAGCGTCCCGGGGAGCCCGACCGCCGAGAGCAGCGTGAAGCCGGCCAGCAGCACGCCCCCCGCGGCCCCGAGCGAGTTGGCGAAGTAGAGCAGCGCCAGCGTGCGCCCCGGCCGGGCGGGGGCGCGGCGGATCGCGCCCGCGCTCATCAGCGGGAAGGTCGCGCCGAGCAGCACCGACTGCGGGAGGATCAGCAGCGCCGCGATCGTCCACTTCGCGACCAGCACCACGCCCCCCGCCGGCAGCCGCGGGAACAGCCCGTCGTACGCCGCGTCGGTGACCGCGCGGAAGATGGCGTGGAACACCACCCCGATCGCCGCCACCGCCAGCTCCACCGCCGCGTACCACAGCAGCGGGTCGCGCAGCCGCTCCGACCGCCGCCCCACCAGGTGCGCGCCCAGCGACATCCCGCCGAGGAAGATCACGAGCACGAGGACCTGCGCGTACGCCCCGTGGCCGACAAACAGCCCGAGGTAGCGCGACCAGATCGACTCGTACATCAGACCGGCGGCGCCGGAGACGACGAAGACGAGGTAGAGCAGGGGGAGCATGGACGCGCGGAGGACTGCGGGAGTCGTGACGGCGGGAGCCTTCGCGGCGGGAGTCGTCGGAGCGCAGCGCGCCGTCACGACTCCCGCCGTTGCGACTCCCGCAGTAACGACTCCCGCCCCCCAAAAGGGAAGCGCCCTACTCGATCAGGATCCCCACCTTCCCGACCGTGGCGTTGGACTCGAGCAGCTCGTGCGCCGCCGCGATCTCGCCCAGCGGGAACGTCCGGTCGAGCGTCGCGCGCACCGCCCCCGACGCCAGCAGCGGGACGACCTCGTCGCCGAATCGCATCGCGGTCGCGATCCGCTCCTCCAGCGGGCGCGCGCGCATCACCGTGCCGCGCACCGTGAGCCGGCCGCGCAGGATCCGGCCGAGGTCGAGCGGCGCCGTCGCGCCGGCGACGAGGCCGATCAGCACCAGGCGGCCGAGCGGCGCCATGGCGTGCAGCGTCGCCGCCGTGTAGGCGCCGCCCACCAGGTCGAGCGCGACGTGCGCGCCGCCGCGCGCGCCGCCGTGCCCCTCCACGTGCGCCCCGACGAAGGCGGCCAGCGTCTCGCCGAGCCCGGTCGGGTCGTCGGCGGTCGCGCGGTCCACCGCGAGGCCGGCGTGCATCCCGAGCGCGCGCGCCGCCTCCAGCTTGGACGCGGTGCGCGCGGTGCCGAGCGGCCGCAGCCCGAAGGCGCGCGCGAGCTGCACCGCCGCCAGCCCGACCCCGCTCGCCACCGCGTGCACCAGCGCCGTCTCGCCGGGGCGGGCGTTGGCCTGCCAGAGCGCGTCGTGCGCGGTCATGAACGCCTCCGGCACCGCCCCCGCCTCGGCCCACGACAGCGCGTCGGGGACGCGCGCCGCGGTGCGCTCGTGCACCACCAGGTACTCGGCGTGCCCGCCGCCCCCCGTCAGGCCGAAGACGCGGTCCCCTTCCTTCCAGAGGCGCGCCCCCGGGCCGAGCGCGGCGACCTCGCCGGCGTACTCCAGCCCCGGGACGTCGGCGGGGGAGCCCGGCGGGGCGGGGTAGCCGCCGCGGCGCTGCAGCAGGTCGGCGCGGTTGAGCGCCGACGCGCGCACGCGCACCAGGATCTGCTCGGTCCCGGGCGCGGGCATCGGGACGTCGCGGAGCTGCAGGACGTCGGGCGGGCCGGGGCGGGTGATGACGGCGGCGTGCACGGGTGGGGAGGGGCGCTCAGCGCGGGTGGAGGGTCATCGGGATCCCGCCGCGCGGGCGGAGCGTGATGATCGGCTGCGGGGTGACGTCGGTGCCCGGCGCCAGCGCCAGCCGCCACCGCGGCGCCAGCGTCGCCAGCACCAGCAGCGCCTCGGTCCACGCGAACTGCTCGCCGATGCAGACGCGCGTCCCCGCGCCGAACGGGAAGTACGCGAGCTTCGGGCGCGCCGCCGGCGCGTCGGGGGCCCAGCGCGACGGGTCGAAGCGGTCGGGGTCGGGCCACCAGCGCGGGTCGCGGTGCGTGACCCACTGCGACAGCAGCACCCCGGCGCCGGCCGGGACCCGGTAGCCGCCGAACGTCACGTCCTCGAGCGCGATGCGCCCGACCGCGTACGCCGGCGGGTAGAGGCGCAGCGCCTCGCCCAGCACCTGCCGCGCGTAGCCGAGCCGCGGCACGTCGTCCATCGTCGCCGCGCGCCCGCCGAGCGGCGCGAGGGAGTCGAGCAGGGCGCGCTCGACGTCGGGGTGGCGCGCCAGCAGGTACCACGTCCACGCCAGCAGGTTGGCCGTCGTCTCGTGGCCGGCGAGGAACAGCGTCATCGCCTCGTCGCGCAGCTGCCGGTCGGTCATCCGCGCGCCGTCGTCCTCGGCGTCGGTGGCCTCCAGCAGGAGCGAGAGCAGAGCGAGAGCAGGTCGTCCCCGCCGCCGCTCCCCGCGCGCCGCGCCCGGATCAGGCCGTAGATGACCGCGTCGAGGTCGCGGCGCGCCGCGCGGAAACGTCTGGCGGCGGGGATCGGGAGGTGCTGCGCCCACCGCCCGAGCGCGGCGAACGCCGGCGTCGCCGACTGCAGCGCGACGTCGAGCGCGCGCGCCACCGCGTCGGCCTCGCGCGTGACGTCGTGGCCGAACAGCGTCTCGCCGACGATCGCCAGCGCGAGCGCCCCCATCTCGTCGGCGACGTCGACCGTCGCGCCGGCGCGGGACCGCCAGCGCGCGTCCCACCGCTCGGCGGCGCCGGTCATCGCCCGCGCGTACCCCGCGACGCGCTCCCGGTGGAACGCCGGCTGGGCGAGGCGGCGTTGGCGGAGGTGGAACGCCCCCTCGCTCGTCAGCAGCCCCTCGCCGAGCAGGAGCTTGAGCGTGCGGTAGCGGTAGCCGCGGGCGTAGCGGCGCTGCTCGGCGACCAGGACGTCGCGCACCATGTCGGGGTGCGACAGCAGCACCATCGTGCGCCCCGCCATGCGGAAACGGGCGACGTCGCCGTGGTGGTCGCGCAGCCCGGTCAGGAAGGCGAGCGGGTCGCGCGCCATCGCGCGCAGGAACTCGCCCGGGTAGCGCGCGCGCGGCCCCGGGGCGTCGGGCAGGGGGGGAACGGACGTCGCCATCGGTCCGCCGAAGCTCGCTGGGTCGAACGACCCACGCCAGATGCGTCCGGGCGGTGCGAGCTTTCGGTCACGGTTCGGTTTCCATGCAAGTGCTTACTTGCACTCCCGACCGGGCGGTGGTAGCGTTGCGCCCACTTATGGACACCCGTGAGAACCGCTGTCGCATCCTCGATGCGGCGGCCCGCGTCTACGCGCTGCTCGGCTTCCGCGGCGCGACCACCCGTCGCATCGCCGAGGCGGCGGGCGTCAACGAGGTGACCCTCTTTCGCACCTTCGGGTCGAAGGAGGCGCTCATCGCGGAGGCGCTGCGGGCGCGCGCGACCAGCCAGAGCGCGCCGCTGGCGCTGCCGGCCGACCCGCAGGACCCGGAGCGCGAGCTGACCGCGTGGGCGGCGGCGCACCTCGCCGAGCTGCGGGCGTCGCGCGCGCTCATCCGGCAGGCGATGAGCGACATGGGGGAGCGGCCGGAGGTCGCCCCGTGCGTCGCCTCCGGCTGGAGCGCCGCCGACGCCGAGCTGCGCCGCTACCTGGTGCGCCTCGTCGAGTGCGGCTTCGTCGACGCGCCGCGCCCGGTGACGGGGCCGACGCTCGCCCGGTACGACGACGTGTTCGCGGGGGGCGCCATGCTCATGGCGGCGCTGTTCAGCGACGCGATGGGGCGCGACATGATGCCCGAGATGTTCCCGCAGCCGGCGGACCGGGCGCCGGTGCTCTACGTGAGCCTCTTCCTGCGCGCGGTGCGGTGCCGGCCGTCGCGCGAGGAGGCCCCCGCCGCCCGCACCGGGGACGGCGGCCCGCGTCCGCGCGCGCGCCGCCGCGCCTCCTGACCCCCGACCACGCCCTCATGCCGTCCCTTTCCACCCGCGCCCTCGCGGCGCTGGGCCTCGCGCTCTGCGCGTCCGGCGCGCTCGGCGCGCAGGCGCCGGCCGCCGCGCGCCCC
>NZ_JARGEK010000392.1 GCF_029211165.1 Roseisolibacter sp. H3M3-2 | reverse complement strand
CCGACTCCCGCACCCGCGCCGGCCGCGCAGGACACCGCCGTCGCGGTCCAGGCGGCGCGCGCCGGCGCGGTCGCGAACGGCACCCTCGAGGGGGAGCGCGGCGGGATCCTCGGCCCCAGGGCGGGCGACCGCCACTTCGCGTTCCGGAACGCCGGCAGCAACCTCGACTCGCTCTGGCCGGTGAAGGGGCCGGCGCCGCTCCCGGGCGCGATCCTGCCGAACAAGCGGATCATCGCCTACTACGGCAACCCGAAGTCGACGCGCATGGGGATCCTCGGCGAGTTCCCGCCCGACGAGATGCTCGCCAAGCTGGACGCCGAGGTCGCGGCGTGGACCGCGCTCGACCCCGAGCACCCGGCGCAGCCGGCGCTGCACGTGATCGTGCTGGTGGCCGACCCGCACCCCGGGCCGAGCGGGCGGTACCGCACGCGGCACGACAGCGCGATGATCGAGAAGGTGTACGGCTGGGCGCGGAGCCGGAACGCGCTGATGTTCGTCGACCTGCAGGTCGGGCAGAGCACCCTGCAGTACGAGCTGCCGTGGATCGAGAAGTTCCTCGTCCGCCCCGACGTGCACCTCGGCATCGACCCCGAGTTCTCGATGAAGAACGGCGGCGTGCCCGGGCGCCGGATCGGCACGTACGACGCGGCCGACATCAACTACGCGACGCGCTACCTCGCCGACCTGGTCGAGAAGCACAAGCTGCCGCCCAAGATCCTCGTCGTGCACCGCTTCACGCCGGGCGGCGTGACCAACGCGCGGAAGATCACGCTCGACCCGCGCGTGCAGGTCGTGATGCACATGGACGGCTTCGGCCCGCCCTGGATGAAGCGCGACACGTACTGGCGCGACATCAAGCGCGAGCCGGTGCAGTTCACGGGGTGGAAGCAGTTCACCAAGGCGAAGAACGACCGGCCGCCGACGCCGCGCGCCGACATCCTGCGCCTCTGGCCGGCGCCGCTCTACATCCAGGTGCAGTAGGCGATGCCCAGACGCGGGTGGACGATCGCCGTCGCGGGGGCGCTGCTCGGCGGATGCGCGCGGACTCCCGCGGCGCCCGCGCCGGCCGTGCGCGTCGACGGCTCGCCCGGGGTGATGCCGCTGGCGGCGGCGCTGGGGCTCGCGTACGAGGCGCGGCACCCCGGCGCGCGCGTGGCGATGGGCGCCGGGCTCGGGACCTTCGCGCGCCTCGCCGCGCTGGCCGAGGGGCGGATCGACGTCGCGCTGGCGAGCCAGGGCGTCGACGCCGCGGCGCTGGCGGGGCAGGGGCTGGCCGCGCACGAGGTGGCGAAGGCCGCAGTGGTGTTCGCGGCGCTGGCGGCCGTCGGCGTGTCCGGGCTCACGTCGCGGCAGCTGTGCGACGCCTACGCCGGGCTCCTGACGAGCTGGCGCGCTCTCGGCGGCCCGGCGCAGCCGATCGCGCCGCGCACCCGCCCGCCCGGCGAGGTCGACGGCGACGTGGCGACGGCGGGGGTGCCGTGCCTGCGCGACGCGGCGTCCGCCGGCGGCGTGCGTGCGATCGAGCGGCCCGAGGCGATGGCCGAGGAGCTGGCGACGACGCCGGGCGCGCTCGGGATGACGTCGCTCCCGTTCGTGGAGCGCAGCGGCGGCCGGCTGCGCGCGCTGGCGCGCGAGGCCGGCGCGCCGACGGCCGACGCGGTGCGCGCGGGGCGCTACCCGCTCGTGCGCCGGTCGCTGCTGCTCGCGCGCGCGGCGTCGCCGGCGCACGTCGCGCGCTTCCTGGCGTTCGTCCGCAGCGCCGAGGGCGCGCGGGTCATCGCGGCCGGCGGTGCGGTGCCGGTGCGGTGACGCGTCAGGCGCCGGCGTCGAGCGCCTCGCGCACCGCGGCCGCGAGCGCGCGCGGCAGGTAGGGCTTCTCGAGGAAGCGGTGCCGGCGCTCGACCACGCCGCGCCGCAGCACCTCGTCGGCCGTGTGGCCGGAGGTGAAGAGCACGCGGAGCGACGGGTGGCGGCGCGTCAGGCGGTCGGCCAGCTCGCGCCCGCCCATCCCGGGCATCACCACGTCGGTGACCAGCAGGTCGATCGGCCCGTGGTGCGCGAGCGCCACGCGCACCGCCTCCGCGCCGTCGCGCGCCTGGAGGACGGCGTAGCCCCACTCGCGCAGCGCCCGCGCCGCGATCGCCCGCACGGCGTCGTCGTCCTCGGCGAGGAGCACGGTCTCGCGGCCCCGCGTCCGCTCGGCGGCCGCCGCGGCGGCCGCCGCCGGTCCCCGCCGGCGCGCCGGCCGCTCGCGCCGGGAGCCGCACCTCGAAGCGGCTGCCGCGCCCCGGCTCGCTCTCCACGTGCAGCCGCCCGCCGCTCTGCTGGACGATGCCGTACACCGTCGCCAGCCCGAGCCCCGTGCCGCGCCCGACCTCCTTGGTCGTGAAGAACGGCTCGAAGATGCGCGCCCGCGTGGCGGCGTCCATCCCCACGCCCGTGTCCTCGACCACGAGCGCCACGAACGCGCCGGCCGCCTCCACCTCGCGCGCCGTGCGCAGCGTCAGGCGCCCGCCGTCGGGCATCGCGTCGCGCGCGTTCAGCGCGAGGTTGAGCACCAGCTGCTCCAGCTGGCTCCGGTCCGCCCACACCGCGCCCGCGTCGGGGGCGAGCGCCAGGTCGAGCGCGATGTCGGACGCGATCAGCCGCCGCAGCCACGCGCCGAGCTGGCGCACCACCGCGTTGACGTCGACGGCCTCGGGGCGCAGCACCTGCTGGCGGCTGAACAGCAGGAGCTGGCGCGTCAGCGCGGCGGCGCGCGTCCCGGCGGCGTGCACCTCGGCGAGGTCGGCGCGGCGCGGGTCGACGTCGGCGAACTCCTCGAGCAGCAGGTCGCTGTGGCTGAGGATGATCGTGAGCAGGTTGTTGAAGTCGTGCGCGATGCCGCCCGCCAGCCTCCCCACCGCCTCCATCTTCTGCGCCTGCCGCAGCCGCTCCTCGGTGTCGCGCAGCGCGTCCTCCGCGGCCCGGCGCGCGGTCGCGTCGCGCACCGCCACCAGCGTCGCCGGCCGCCCGTCGAACTCGATCGGCGCCGCCACCAGCTCGCCGTGCACCGTGCTGCCGTCGGGGCGTCGGAACGGGAGCTCCGCCGGCTCGGCGCGCGTGCCGTCGGCGAGGGCCGCGCGCAGGCGCTCGGCGCCCGCCGCCCCCGCGTCGTCGGCCCGCAGGTCGGGGAGCCGCGCGCCCACCAGCGCCGACGGCGCCGCGGCGCCGAACAGCCGCGCCGCCTCGGGGTTGGCGAGCCGGATGCGGTCGGCGTCGTGCACCAGGATCGCGTCGGGCGTCAGCTCCACCAGCCGGCGGTAGCGCTCCTCGCTGTCGCGCACCGCGCCCTGCAGCCGGCCGATCCCCTCGGTCATCGCGTTGAACCGCGTGGCGAGGCGCGCCATCTCGTCGTCGGCGCCCGGCTCCACGCGCGCCGACAGGTCGCCGGCCCCCACGCGGTCGGCGGCGCGCGCCAGCGCGTCCACCGGCGCCAGCACGCGGCGCCCGACGAACTGCACCGCCACCAGCAGCGCCGCGATGAACACGGCGACCGTCGCCCCCGCGCCCGCGTACAGCCGCCCGAGCAGCACGGACTGCCGCGCGCGCTCGCGCTCGTAGTGCGCCTCGCGCAGCGCCAGGAACCGGTCGAGCGCCGAGTGCACCGGCCCCGAGGCCGAGAACAGCGCCTCGGCGGAGGCGCGCGCCGCCGCGGCGTCGCCGCGGTCGCGCGCGTCGAACGCCGCCTGCGCCTGCACCTCGAGCGCCTGGTGCAGCTCCTTGAGGCGCTCGACCTGCAGCCGCTCCTCGCGCGTGAGCGGGCGGAAGAGGTACCCGCGCACCAGCGCGTCCACGCGGCGCCCGCGGGCGCGGAACTGCTCGACGCCCTCGTCGCCCGGGTCGTTCAGGTACGCCGCGGCGTCCACCAGCTGGCGCTCGACCTCGCGCGTGATCGTCGCCGCGTTCTGCTGCTCGGCGAAGAACACGCGCGCCTCGCGGTCGAGCGAGCCGCGCATCCGCGTGGCGGCGAACAGGAGCCCGCCGAGCGCGACGCAGGTGGCGAGCAGCAGCAGCGCCGCGCCGCGCAGGATGGTCGTGCGCAGCGAGCCGCGCGCGGGCGCCGGCGCCGTCACCGCGCGGGGGCGCCGGGCACGCCGTCGGCCCGCGCCTCGGCGAGCAGGTGG